>NZ_JAHOOJ010000005.1:0-231710 GCF_019132535.1 Erysipelatoclostridium sp. DFI.2.3
CATTCCACCTGTCAGATTATCAGTTCTCCTAATAATCAAACTTTTTCGTTCTTTTATTAGTGCCTTAGCTTTTCACTAAGGAACGAGTCGCACATAAATTTTGTCCGAAATTCATTTAATTGTCCTCGCTTTCTTTTAATTGTTTCATTTCACAGTCAGCTTCTTTGCCGACATTCAAAATACACATCAAGACTACGCCGATACCCATTCCCATAGATACCAGCAGGAAGTCTTTTAATAATACCCACATTTTTCATCACTCCTAACTTTCTACCAAATCTTTTGCAGGGGTCGTCTGCTGTTTGATTATCATTTCATGCTTTTCTGTGAGCTTTGCCTGCTGTTCGATTGTTTCCATGTAGTCTGTACCGTTTCCCTTATCAATCTTTTTCAGCATTTTCAAGGTCGGTGCTACCTGCCTTTGTACCCAACGCAATGTACGTTCTAAGGTGTAAGGCTCTGGCTTTGTCGTCAGCTTCAAGCTCTGTCTGTTATCGCCGATAAACCACGCCCAGCGATCGTTGAGTTTCCAGTCATTTTTTCGCTTGTCGGGTTCTTCATCAACAAACCGCACATATTGATTGATGATAGAAAAAGCGGTCTGCTCTGCGTCATAATAGGTCAGCAAATCTCGTACTGCATAATAGGCACGTTCATTGCGAAGCCGTATCTCAAAACGGTTGATAATGTCGGCTTCTTCCAAAGGTGTCCCCAACTTGACGTACTGCTCATAGTCCTTTTCATAGATACAGAAATACACGTCTGATTTCAGCGAACCAAGATAAAGGGTACGTCCCATATATTCTCTGTCGTCCTCTCTGTGCTTGATAAGCTCGCCCGACTGGTAAAACTTATAACTTCTGGACTTTCCGATATATTCCCGTTTCCTGCATTTTTCCGCAAGCTCTGGAATATCCAAAATGCCCGTATGGTCGTTGATAGCAAGGTCAATACGCTTCATCACGCCACCGTCTACTAATGCGTCCATGAGAAAGTCATACCAGCTTCGTTGCTGTGCCAGCAGGTAACTTTCAAACTGCCTGCAACCACGCCCCTTTAACTCTAAAAGGACACCTTTTTCTTCGTCAGCCGACGTATAGATAAAGATGTCCCCTAAAGAATAATGCTCCGTATAACTGTAATGTCCGTAATCTTCATGGAGCATATAATTGATATTCAGTTTTAATATGTCTTTGATGATGTGCTGTATATCCAGCGTGGGAAAACGAATTTTTACATAATCAAACAGCATGGTAAGCGGTACTTCTGGATTGAACCTTGCCAGTTCCTTATGCAGAGTTTCCAGAAGCTCCTTTGACGGCTTCATTTTTCCGCTTTCTATCTTATTGAGATATTCTCTTGTGATACCAGAAGCCACCGCCAGCCTGCCTTGTGAGATACCGTAAGCAATCCGTTTCTCCCTTAATTCTTTTATCCATTGTTCTTCATTCAGAACCATACCCCCAATCTGTAAAGTGTGAAGTTTTTTTAGGCGACTTCACAGCCGATTTTTGCTAGGAAACCATGCCAGAAGCCTTATGTTTCCTATGTTTTTTGTCTATTGTCTATTTGCAAACGTACCCCTCTGTTAGATACCGAGGGGTTTTACCTGCTGGCGTGGCTTACGCCACACCAGCAACGGCTAGTCCGTGCCGTCGCCTTTCGCTTCGCACGTCGCCGTCCCGTCCTGCCTTGCTTGTGCAAGAGAACCAATAATCTGCAAAAAATCATGTCCTTTCGGGACTAAAGGCGTGTAAAATTCGCTTATCACGCTTGTTCCCACATCACAATAGCCACGCCCCTTGATACGCTTCTGAAAAAACTGCTTTTTAACATCTGAACCGAACAGCATACCATATCCTAATTCGCTGATACGCCCAAGTCCCACACGGAAATTGAAGTTATCTCTGATACCGTCCGAGAAATACTTTGCGTCTGGACGTTGGCAGGCGACAATAAGGAAATAACCTGCTTGTCGCCCTAACATAACGATTTTCTTTAACTGGCTAAGTAAACTCACGCTTTCTTTCGTCCCCAGCATTTCAAAAAACGCCACATATTCATCAAAGATAAGAAAGCAGGGTGGTAGTCCCAGATAGGCGTAGCATAATACTTCCATGTAAATTCCGCACCTGCTAGAGAAGCGTTTCCCTGCGGATTGTCTTTCTGTGTTTCCATATCAATCTTGAAAAGCTCAATCAAAGTGTCCGTTACTTTTGGCGTATCTGATACTTTCAAGGTTGCTGTCTTTCCAGCTTCAACCTTTAAGGAATATACAGTTTTATCCACTTTATATCCTGCTGGTGCGGATACTTCCTTGATATAAACTGTGCCAGCCGTTACCTCTACAACATTCGTATTTCCATTTTCATCAGTCGTAAGGGTGGCAAGCTGTTTCGTGCAGTCCTTATCAGCAAAGACACCGTATGTCGCACCAGCGATAGAGTAATTCCCGTTACCGTCTGTAATGCTGGTATTACTGGAAACCTTTTGCAGTTTCGCATTTCCAACATTCAGCTTCGCCCAGAATTGTCCTAATTCCTGCCCCTCGCCAGAGTAGATGTAACCGCCACATTCATAGCGTCCTTTATTTTCTTTGACAAAGGCTCTTGCACCAGAGAAAACTTCGTCCTGCGTTGCCTTTGGAATTTCATCATAAGAAGCTCGCACGTTATCACATTGCCAGCCAAGATGTACGCTCAATCTCTGCCAGACTACAAGCTGTCTTAAAAGGTAAGCGTGATTTTTGCTTATTCCGCTGTGGTTGTCTGTGTACTGTTTTACATATTCGATAGATAAGGCAACGTCGCTTATCTGGTCGGCACTCATGCGTGAGCTTGCGTCAGTTCTGGTTTTGTAACCATTCTTAAAATCTGTGTTAATGTCTATACAGTAAGCGTCCTCGCCCTCGACGGTCAAATGTCCCTCATTAAAGGTAGAACCAATCGAACCGTCATTCATTACTTTTTCAACGATACCGACACGCTCTTTTGACTCCGTCCAGTATTGCTTACTTTCTGCATGAACGGGTGTAGTCGGTAAAGCAGTAACGACAGTTGCAAGAGCTAAGAAGCCCGTACACAATCGTTTCCATGTCTTTTTCATAAATCTAATGCTCCTTTCTGTAATCATCACAATTTAAAAACGCCACTTGTGAAGTACAAATGACGTTTTAGGTGTGATAATGACTTTTCTTTATCTTTCTTATTTTTAATTTTTCCTTTATTTATGCGGTTTTTCCGCTTTGTCTATATAAGCATGTACCGAACGGGGCAGGAAAATCAACTACAATGAAATGCATGGCGTCATTGATATATCCAACCAGCGGACAGATCATCATCGAGGGGCATGATCTCGCAAAGGAGCGGGAGCTCGCTTTACAGTATGTATCGGCGATGATTGAGGCACCGGGGCTGTTTCCGACGCTGAGCGGCTATGAGAATCTGCAGTATTTCGCAAGACTGAAGCATGTCGATCAGAAACGGATAGAAGAAATTGCGTCCTTCACCCGTCTGCATAAGAGTCTTGATAAGCGTGCAGGCCAGTATTCCATGGGGATGAAGCAGCGTCTGGGTCTTGGAATTGCACTGCTGGGGCATCCGAAATTTCTGATTTTGGATGAGCCGACAAACGGACTCGATCCCAGAGGTATCATGGAGCTGCGTCAGGAGCTGCGGCAGCTGGCGGATGATGAGGATGTGTCAATTCTTATATCCTCACATCAGCTGGGTGAAATAGAAAAAGTTGCGGACCGGATCATCTGTATCAATCAGGGAGAAATCGTGGAAACGCCGTCTGCCATACACAATGCATATATATATACCTTTTACATGCAGGAAAAGGATTTGGCGGAAGCCGCAGCGATTCATATGGAGGATGCACAGCTTGAGCGGGTTGATCAGGGGATAAAGGCGCATTTTCGTAATGAAAAGGGGATGAATGCCTATCTGCAAGAGCTGCTGCGTCTGCATATTGATATCATGGATATCGTTAAGGAAAATGTGGATATTGAGTCTGTTTACCGGGAAGTATATGGTGATGGTTCATGAAAAAAATCATTCTGGCAGAATTAAGGAAAAGCTGGAGGGGAAAACGGGTTCTCGTGGCTTTTGCGGCCTTTCTCTGCTTTTTCTCGGTTGTGTATGTAAACTGTCTGCAAAAGGGGAAGGCATATGAGGATGATCTCATCATGCAGCTGCACTACCAGAATGCAATCGTAAGTACAAGGTGTGGAGATTTGATGTACACCTTGCAGAATACGCCTGTTGAGAAAGAAAACCCGGGTCAGCGTGAGGAAGCATACGGCTGGTGCAATGTAACGGATAATGTATCCAGCTGGACATATCTTCGACAGGCACCGGAATATTTCGACTGGCATAATACAAATGCCTATGCCATAGGGCGTGCCGAAACCCTTCTTGCGCTGATGGATCGCGGTTACTACCACGATGAGCTGAAGGGCTATGGAATCACAAAGAAAACCCTGGAAACGGACAGGGCGTATTACCGTTATTTTGAAGCACAGGATATACCGCCATACACAACACCGTATGAGCCCAATCTCTTAAACTTCATCCTTCAGATGTTTCAGCATGATACGATGCTGCTGCTCATTGTTGTTGTATCACTGTTAATGGCAGATCAGATTTGTCATGACTATGACAGCGACACCTATAAAGCCATATACAGTCAGCCGATTTCCAGAAAAAAGCTTATTATCGCAAAGGTATCCGCCGCTGCAGCTGTAATTCTGTTAACCCTTCCGGCTGCACTCGCTGTATTTTCCGTTGTGCCGCTGTCGGCCTATGGAATGGGAAGCAGTGCATATCCGTACATTGTACATACCTATGATGTCGTATCATGGACATGGCTGCTGCAGCGGATCCTGCCGTTCTCCCTTCTTGTAATTCTCTTTTATATGACTGTGGCCGCGCTGCTGGCCTCCTGGCAGAAAACGATATCCAACACCATGCTTTGTATCGGCTCCCTGCTGATCCTCATTTACTTCCTCATCCGTATATTCGGATATTCCATACCGCTGTTTTCCTGGATACCGTTCTTCTACATATATCCGATGGAAATCGCTGCGCATGATTTCACGTTGGACTTGCTTCCGTGTACAATTCTCTGCATTGCCGGCAGCCTTGTGTTTTTCCTGCTGCATATTTTTATCATAGAAAAACGGGATTTGGAAGGTGGTGTCCGCTCATGAAGCGGCGATTCTGCGTATACCGGCAGGACAGGGGGACTGCATGAGGGCTCTGCTGTATGCGGAAATACGGAAAAGCTGGAAAGCAAAGCGGTTTCTGGTATCCGTTCTCGCATTTCTATGTTTCTTTGCGGCAGTATATGCAATTGCTTTAAAGAAGGAAAGGGCATATGGGGATGCACTGGTCATGCAGCTGCATTATGAAAATCCTGTCGCAGATAATCAATGTCAGACACTGCTGTTCAATCTGCAGCGTACACCGAAAGAGGAGGAAGCCCCGAAGCAGCGGGAGGAGGCGTATTTGAGGTGTGATATCCAATACGCGACATCCTCCTGGACCAATATGCAGCAATCTCCTGAATATTTTGACTGGCATGATACCGTTCGCTATGCAAAGGAGCGTGCACTGGGTTATCAGAAGCTGCAGGAGCTTGGTTTATCCATGGACATGGTGAAGGAGCTGGGGATAACAAAGGATACGCTGCACCGTGATCATACCTATTATGCGTATTTCCTCAATCATGATATAAAGCCGTATACCAGTCCCTATGAGCCGACACTGTTAGACTTTCTTATGCAGATAGTTCAACAGGATACCATGCTGTTGCTGCTGCTTGTTGTTGGCGTATTGATGGCGGATCAGATTTGCCATGATTTTGAGAGTGGGACATATAAGCTCATATACAGTATGCCAATCTCCAGAGGTACTCTGCTGATTGCCAAACTGCTGACAGCATCCTTTGTGATTCTGCTTTCCTTTACGATTGCTCTGCTGCTGTTTTCCATCCTGCCCCTTCTGCAGCATGGACTGGGAAGCATGCAATACCCATACATCGTTCGCTCGTATGAGGTGAGTACCTGGTCATCCTTAATGATCAAAGCGGTGCCGCTTTCCATGCTTGTGGTTTTGTGCTATATTGTGCGGCAGCATGGCTGGCATCTTGGCAGAAGACGGTGTCCAATACGCTGCTGTGTATCGGCTCCCTTTTGCTTGTGATATATTTCATGATGCGTATCTTTGGAAATTCGTCCCCTCTGTTTTCCTGGATTCCGTTTTTCTATCTGCATCCGCTGGAAATTGCTGCACAGGAATATGCAGCGAACAGTACCCTGTGTATGATGATGTGTGCGCTGTGGCTGCCGCTTTTATTTGTCGGGACCATACACGTGATTAACCGATCCGACCTGGAAGGAGGTATGCGATGATGCTGGAAATAAAAAAACTGCTGCGTAAGAGAAAGTTGTGGATTGCCATGGTCTGTGTCCTGCTGTGCGGTGTGCTGAGCGCAGTGGATTTGAATGAGAAGGCAGCAACCGAGCACAGAGCGCTCTACGCTGATGCACTGGAGGCGGAGAACAAAGTGAAGCATCAGCTGTTCATGCTGATGACGGATGACAATGCCGCGTATTTCAAAACCCTGACACAGAAGAGTGAGCGCTTAAAATCAGCCATCCAGAATAAGGACTGGAGGGCTGTGAATAAAAATTATGCCGAAGTGAATCTGCTGCATGCAAGACGTGTTTCCGCTCTGTATGCTACACGGAACTTCGATTTGTATTATCGTGAATATGTAACGAAGGAGGATACGCTGGAGGCATTGCGCAAGGAACGAAAGCTTCCGGAATTTTCCGATCGTGAAATATCAGAGGATTGGGCGAACAGCTACATGGACAATGATGAAACTCAGATGTTTCCGTATTATCAGTTCACCGCCCGGTTTTATGATCAGCTGGAAAAGCAGGGGATTGCCACTTTGACCTATTCCACAACGGACAGCGCTACGCTGATCGTACAGTTCATGCGCTCCCTGTTTCCGATACTGCCGGTTATATTGATCACGCTTCTGTGCTTTGACTCCATTCATGAGGACCGGGATAGCGGGGTTATCAAAACACTGCTGTCACAGCCACGCAAACGCATTTGTTATCTGCACCAGAAAATACGCACCAATCTTGCGGCGCTGTGTGCCATATTCTTTATACCGCTTCTGCTGCTTTCCCTGTGCTTCGGCATCTTTGATCACTATGAGCGTATGCAGGCACCGGTGTTGTCCAATGTGCAGGGATTGACCTCTCTGGAACAGATGGAGAACACCCTGGCAGAAACAGAAGAAAATAATGCAATGACATATACGCTTGGAATTACGCGGTATTTTTCCATTCCTTATCAGACACAGAGTCCGAATTCCAAATTTGATTTTTTGCCGATGTGGCAGTTCACAGGCTGGTGTGTCCTGATGGCGCTGCTTGTCATCCTCTTCTGCATGCTGCTGAATATGCTGTTTAATGCCATTTGCAGAAACAAGATGACATCACTGGTTCTGACGCTTGCCATTCTGCTGCTTGGCATGGGAATTGCACAGCCGGCCAATACCGAGACATGGTATGCATGGCTTCCGTTCACCTATTTCAATCCCGTGGACATTCTCAGCGGCTATACGTCCTATACCTATCTGAATGGTATTCTGACGTTGGGAATATCCTGCGGACTCCTGTATGTTGCAACACGCTGGATCTTCCGGAAAAAGGATGCAGCATAAAAAAATCCGCTCACCTGCGGCAGCATCAGCCAGCTTCAACGTATGCGAAACAACATATCACAGCATACGTTGAGAAGCTTTGGCACAACGGTATCAGGTGTTCGGATTTTTTCTTTTTAAGGCCTCGTATTTATCACGGGCGATTGCGCGGTATATGCTCTCATGGCGGCTTTCCCACATCATCATCGCCCAGCAGCACCATAACAGATTCTGGAAATTCTCCCAGATATCAAGCTGCCTGCGCACGGTAGCATTCATTTCGTCGAAATACACGGCATAGAAGCGCTCCCGCAGGGCCGGATCCTCTATCTGGTTCTCACTCAGAAAGGACATCACATCAAACAGCGGATCGTTGTTAGCTGCATATTCATAATCAATCAGATAGGTCTTATCCTTTGTGAACAGGATATTCCCATCCACCCAGTCGTTATGACAGAGGGTGCGGGGATTGTTTAAATGATAAACTGCCTGTATGGCATCCTCATACGGGGTCAGATCGTACAGCGGCTGTCGGAGGCGGTTGCGATAGCCCTGCAGTCGACGAATCGGTTCAAAATCGGCATCCACACGCTTCTGCAGCGAATGGAACCGTTTCATAAGGGCAGCTGTCCGCTCCAGCTTGCAGGGGTCTTCGCATTCCCTGTAGGTTCTGGCATCCGGCAGATACCGTGTAACCTTATAGCCGCTTGCTTCATCATAATAAATCGTTTCCACATCGATATCCGCGTCCCGTACAGCCTCCAGAGCCATCGTTTCGTGATGCCGGTTCACAATATGCTCGCTGTCTGCGCGGGGAATGCGCAGGACATATGTTTCCTGATTCATTTCCAGAAGGAAGTTCTGATTGGTCAGCCCTTTATGCATATCACGTATCGTAATATCCGGATCGAAAAACAGCGTATCCAGAAAATCCATTGCTTTCATTCATATCACCTGTTTAATCATAGCATATTTAAGTAAAATTTGTTAGAATAAATAGCGAGAAGGTGAAGAAGTGAAAAAAGTTCTGCTGACGACATGCAATGCTAAATATATACATAAGAATCTTGCTTTGCGCTGGCTGTATACGACAGCTCCGCATAAGGAATGCGTCACGATAAGGGAATATACGATAAAAGAGCAGGAGGAGTGGATCGCACAGGATATTTTATCCGTACAGCCGGAGGTGGTATGCTTCAGCTGCTATATATGGAATATTCAGCTGATCCGAAGGGTCATTCTTTTGCTGAAGCAGCAAAACAGCGATCTGCATATACTGGTTGGCGGTCCGGAGGTCAGCTACGAGTCCTATGATCTGCTGGATGAGGGTGTGGATGCCATCAGTATCGGAGAAGGGGAACAGAGTGTATGGGAATACATCACCATGCTGGAGGAAGCAAAAGCGTATCCGGTTTCAGGCATTTACACAAAGCAGTATCCCAATACGGAATATCGCAAAACTGACCTTGCATGGCTGGAGCGCTTTGAAGCACCGTATTTCATGGAAATGGATGAGGCGGGGATGGACAGGCAGTATTTTTATCTGGAGACAAGCAGAGGCTGTCCATACGGCTGCACCTACTGCCTGTCCTCCGCCGATCGAGCTGTCCGCATGTTTTCCATGGAGTATATCATGAGGATACTGCACAAGCTGAAGGACAGCAGGGTAACGCAGGTGAAGCTGCTGGATCGCACCTTCAATGCAGATCCCAAGCGCGCTTTGCAGATTGCACGCTATATGAATGAGTACTGCACTCATCAGATTTTCCAATTTGAAATCGTTGCGGAAACACTGAGTGAGGAGCTGCTGCAGTTTTTCTGTGAGGAGGCTGTTCCCGGCCGCTTCCGCTTTGAAATCGGCGTGCAGTCCTTTCACACCAGGACGCTGCACGCGGTTGGACGCACCCAGAATAACGAACGTCTCATAGAGGTCATTCAGCGACTGAAGGCAAGCGGTGCTGTCATGCATGTGGATTTGATTGCCGGCCTGCCCTATGAGGATCTGAATTCGTTTCAGGTCTCCTTTGATACCCTGTTTTCCCTGCAGGCCAGTGAGCTGCAGCTTGGTATTCTCAAGCTGCTGAAGGGAACCAAGCTGCGAAGTCAGCGGGAAAGCTATCACTTCGTGTTTCAGAAAAATGCCCCCTATGATGTCCGGGCCAGTGCGTGGCTGAAGGAAGAGGAGATGCAGCGGATTCATGCGTGTGCAGAGGCGGTTGAAAAATTCTGGAACAGCGCAGCCTGTCGCAGTGTGATTACCGCAATCCTGAAGCTGCACTGGTATGAGAGTGCATTTGCATTGTTTATGGATCTGGGACAGGAGTATGAAAAGCTGCCGCGTCCCTATCAGCCCTATGAGCTGTTTTGCTGCTTTTATCCGTTACTGAATACACAGGATGAACGTCTGGTGGATGCCATCCTGCTGATGCAGTATTACCGTAATTTTAAACAGAAGCCGCATCGCTTCACACGGCCATGGGTAACGCTGGAGAAAAAAAAGGAGCTGCTTTCCTTTGCCCTGAAGCAGGGGATTGCCAATCAGGATACGCTGTTTCGCTATGGGGTGGCGGATATCGGCTATTGCGGGGAGGCGGGCTATCAGCTGGTGCTGTACAATCGTCACCAGCAATATCCGAGACAGTGGTTTATCAATGAGAAAATGACAGAAATCAAGGAGATGACACGATGAAAGAAATCATGCTTGCAAGCGCCAATGCGCATAAGGCGCAGGAATTTGAAGAAATGCTCAGGCCGCTTGGATATACCGTGAAGACATTGCTCGATCTAAAGGAGGATATCGAGATTGAAGAAACAGGGACAACCTTTGAAGAAAATGCCCTGATTAAGGCAAAGGCAATTCATGAGCGTCTGGGAATCGAGGTGATTGCGGATGACAGCGGTCTTGCCGTCAATGCGCTGGATGGCGCACCGGGTATCTATTCCGCACGCTTTATGGGCAGGGATACCTCCTATGATGTGAAAAATCAATATCTGATCGATCAATGCAGGCATGCCGAGGATAAGGGCTGTCAGTTTATCTGTGCGATCGCCTATGTGCAGGCAGATGGCAGTGAGCATGTCTTTACCGGAGTCGTAGAGGGCATTGTAGCAGACCATATGGAGGGCGCAAAGGGCTTTGGCTATGACCCGATTTTCTATTATCCGCCTTATGGAACCACACTGGCAAATGTGAGGGAGGAACAGAAAAACCGTGTTTCCCATCGCGGTCGTGCGCTGGCAAAGCTGGTAGCCTTTATGGAAAAGGAGAACTGATATGCTGCACCTTGTACTATATGAACCGGAAATCCCGCAGAACACCGGTAATATGATGCGGACCTGTATGGCAACCGGCACCCGTCTGCATCTGATACAGCCGCTGGGCTTTTCACTGGATGAACAGCATCTGAAAAGAGCAGGTATGGATTATGTGAAGGAGCTGGAGTATACAATCTATAAAAGCTGGGAGGAATTCACTCAGCAAAATCCCAGTGATAATTATTATTATATGACGAGATACG
Source organism: Erysipelatoclostridium sp. DFI.2.3 (assembly GCF_019132535.1). Lineage (NCBI taxonomy): Bacteria > Bacillati > Bacillota > Erysipelotrichia > Erysipelotrichales > Coprobacillaceae > Thomasclavelia > Erysipelatoclostridium sp. DFI.2.3. The sequence goes on from NZ_JAHOOJ010000005.1 coordinate 11,247, forward strand.
GCAAAAAAGCACCTTCGCAGTTTGACTTTACCAAATGTGAGGGCGATATCTATTTTATTCTGGGCAAAGAGAGTACAGGAATTCCCAAGACGATTCTTTCCCGGCAGCTGGAGCACTGTATGCGCCTTCCCATGGTGGCCAATGCGCGTTCCTTAAACCTCAGCAACTGCGCGGCAATCATCCTCTATGAGGCTTTGCGGCAGCTGGACTATCCGGGTCTTTCCGGTGTTGAGGTTATTAAGGGAGAGGATTGGCTGACAACATGATTGAATGGCTCGATCAATTCGTCGATACCCGGGCAAAGCGCCGGCATTTATTGTATTTAATTGCCTTATCCGCATGCATACTGCTCGTGCTGCCCTATCTGTTTCTCGGCCTTCGCCTGCTGCAGCTATCTGATTATCCCTCAGTATTCGCGTTGCTGAAGGAACCGCTGATTTCACAGACCTATGTATCCCGTATTATTCTGGATACGATTTCCCTTGCATCCTTTTCTTTTACAAAGGCGATCACAATTCTGCTGAAGGAGCTGCGTCCATTTGAGGTGGTAACGGCACTGCTGTTTCTGCTCGTCTTCCCGGCTGTAGAGAAAAAACGGAGTACGACCGTTGTGCTGAGTGCCGCACTGCTTGCGGCAGGTGGTATCTTTTTCTGTACCTGGCAGGGACTTTCCAGCACATCGCTGGCACAGGCAGTCGTCTATATCCGCTGCATCGGCGGAATTTTGTGTGTTCTTGGCGGGTTGCTATTATGCTTTCTATTCTATTATACACGCAGGCAGCTGAAATCCTATTATCTGGCATTGCAGATACGGGTAGAAGAATTGGAAGAACAAGAAACTGGAGGCAGCTTATGATAAAGACAAAACGGCTGAGCATACAGCCCTTTCAGGAAGCAGACTGTACCGGCATGGTGAATCTGCTGTGCAATGAAGAAATTAAGAAAACCTTTATGATTCCGGATTTCGCAACAAAATCCATGGCAGAGCGCCTGTTTCATCAATTCAAGGAATGGTCATATGAGGAAGCGCGTTATGAGCGTGGAATCTATCTTGGTGATCAGCTCATCGGGTTTGTCAATACTGTGGAGGCAGAAAAAAGCTGCATTGAGCTGGGGTATGTGATCCATCCGGCACATCATAACCACGGCTATGCCACAGAGATGTTACAGGCAGTAATAGCAGATCTGTTTGAAAAAGGCTATCATGAAATCTGCGCAGGGGCCTTTCAGGAAAATACTGCAAGCTGCCGCGTTATGGAAAAGTGCGGTATGAAACGGATACAGAAAACAGCAGAGGTGGACTATCGCGGCCATCTGCATACATGTGTCTATTACCGTATTCGAAAATAATGACAGGAATTTTATCAGCGAAGTGATATGCGCAAGAAAACGGCAGACTGCCCATGCGCATCCACTGCTGCTTATATCAGAAAATAAAAAAAGAACATGTGCGATTGCCGATGGCAGCACATGTTCTTCTTTTGTACGCGTTTCTTAGAACTCTTTCAGGTTACGCAGGTTTGTGGATTCGTCTCCATCGTTGATTCCACGAATGTGACGAGCTCCGTCACGTCCTGTGAATGGAAGAGCGTTTTCGATCATACCCTGTTCAACAGCCTCTAAAGCCTGTTCGTAGTCGTAAGTCTTTCCATTGTTGTCCTTGAACTCGCTTAATGTACCATCACTGTTACGACGAGCTGCAACGAAACGTGTCTTTTTGCTTGTTTTTTCTTTTTTCATTTTTTCTTACCTCCTGACATTATTGTGAACACCAATCGCATATTTATACATAGGAGGGATACTGTGAAATTCTGGAAATTAAAAATGAATGACAGGAATTATCTGCTGGTGAGTGTGCGAAGAGAGCACATGCGGGATGTTACACTGTGCAGTGAACAGATGCAGCAGGAGCATCAAAGCTTTGCGGGGAGTATTGTAAGGGAGGATATCCGCTTTCAGATTGTGGAGGATGCAAATCCTGCAAATTTGTGCAGTCTGGAGGCGGTATGCTGTCTGGGGTTCTGGTATATGAAGCAGTTTGAGAAGGATACCTGCAATATCCGGATGCAGGAGCGGGAATGCCGCATGAAATGCTTTCGCAATCTGGTGACTCTTGAAATCCGGGAGCATGATACGTACCGCATGCCCGAAGTCTACGAAATACAGGATGATATGCATTTCAGTACGCCGGAGGGCTCAGAAACACTGATTCCGGTCTATCGCAAGGCATATCATGACGATCTTCTGCACAAAATAGCTGTAGGCGTATCCCGCGGCGGAAAAAGCCTTCTGCGCTGGTCCAACAACAAAATCTACCTTTCTGCACCGGTATATATGGATTATGAGGGCATTGTAAGAAAAATGTGACGGGTTCGGTGAAGATTGAAGAAGAATATAGTCGTTTCCATTGAAATTTTCCGATTTTCGTTTATAATATTGTCTATGGTGAAGAGTCTTTAACCATCTTTTTCTAAACGGACATACGGTAGGGAGTGGTAATTCTTGGATGGATCGCAAATATGTCTTCTCATCGTTTTACTTATACTGGTAGCTTTCAGTGCACTGTTTTCGTCAACAGAAACGGCATATTCCTCTGTGAATATGATACGTTTGAAGCAAATGGCGAAAAACGGAGATAAGCGTGCCCGTACAGCGTACAGCATTTCCAAAAACTTTACGGCTGCAATTACAACAATATTGATTGGAAACAACGTGGTGAATATTCTGGCAACCTCCATTGCGACAGAGCTGTTTACACAGATGTTCGGGAGTGCCGGTGTGGCAGTTGCCACAGGAATCATGACGGTTCTGATTCTGACATTTGGAGAAATTACGCCGAAAATTGTTGCGAAAGCAAAAGCGGAATCCGTAGCTTTGTTTATGGCAAAGCCGCTTTCCATCATGGTGCTGCTGTTTCGCCCGATTTCCTTTGTTGTGGAGTCGATCGAAGCGCACTGGGAAAAGAAAATGGAAATTGAAAACGTTACGGCAACGGAGGATGAGCTTCTGGAGATCGTTTCAACGATTGAACAGGAGGGAGTTCTGGAGCAGGAGGAGCGCGAGCTGATTGAAAGCGTCATTGAGTTTGATGATAAGAATGTACGCGATATCATGGTACCCAAGGATCAGGTTGTTTTTCTGTATGACAATGCCACCTATGAGCAGATGAAGCAGGTTCTTCATGATCACAAGCTGTCCCGGCTTCCGGTGATTTCCTATCAGACAACCGAGGTTGTCGGTATTCTGCGCGTGCGCGATGTACTGGATGCTCTTCTGGAGGATAAGGAAATCGTCATTTCTGAGATGATGCAGGAGCCGGTATTCGTTACACAGCGAAAGAAGCTGCCTGCGGTTCTGGAGGATATTCAGAAATCGAGGGAGCATATGGCGATTGTTGAGGAATCTTTGACTTCCCATGTTTTTGTCGGAATTGTCACGCTGGAGGATGTATTGGAAGAGCTGGTAGGAGAGATCTATGATGAATATGATCCTCTTCCCAATCACGTCGTGGAAATCGGACACCATACCTTTACGATTGACGGGAATGTGTCGCTCGTTGATTTCTTCGATACATATGTAGAAGATCAGGATGCGCCGAAAACAAAGGCGAGAACCTTCGCCGCCTGGATCTTTGAACTGAATAACCATCGCAAGGTCCGCAAAGGCCGTGAAATAGAATTTGAAAACTTTGAAATCAAGGTTCTGGATACCAAGGATGGTATGGCAGCCAGAATCGAAATGCAGATCTTGTCACAAATGGATGACGATTTAGACTAGGAGGAATACTATGAACGTATTTTTGAAAGCAGTAAAGCCTGCAAACGCACCAAAGGCGCTGGGGCCTTATTCTCCGGCAGTGAAGCTGGGAGACTTTGTTTACCTGAGCGGGCAGATTCCCTTAAACCCGGAAACAGGAGAGGTAGAAGGAACGACAATCGAAGAGCAGACTCACCAGGTCATGAAGAACATCAAGGCTGTTCTTGCGGACATGGGGCTTGATTACAAGCACATCGTTAAGACGACGATCTTTGTCAGCGATCTGAATGACTTTGATAAGCTGAACGAGGTATACGGCAGCTATCTGGAGGAACCATATCCGGCAAGAAGCTGTGTGCAGGTAGCACGTCTGCCAAAGGATGTTAAGGTAGAAATCGAATGCATTGTGATTGATACCCTGGTTTATGAACAGCAGATGGCAGCGCAGGAAAGCGGATGCTCAGGCTGTGGCGGCGGATGCGACGGAGGCTGCTGCTAGAAAAGGTCATATGGGAACGGAGTAAATCTGTTCCTTTTTTTATGCAGGAAATTCTCTCGTATTTGATTACTTTTTGTGCATTTTCCGATTTCTGTGATATAACGATTAGGTGAATGCTTTTTGGGAGGCGGGGAAATGGTTTATTATTTGCAAAGAATTGATGAGAGAAGCTGCTTAATGGTGCAGGAGAATCAGCAGCAGGCACGACTGCAGGAGCCTGTACTTGTCATATTACAAAGACTGTGTATGCGTCATGGCTCCACCTTTGAGGGGAGAAGAGCAGCAGCTGCACGCAATCTGGATATTCATCAGAAGGTGCCGATTCTGTTATCGGAGATTTACCGCGATGTATTATTTCCGACAAAAGCAATGCGCAATCCCGATTGTATCTGGATCAATTACCGTGCAGTAGATGAGGTGCGCCGTCTGGAAAAGGGCTGTGTGGTACAGTTTCATGATGAAAGTAAATTGTCTTTATCAGTCGATATCCGCTGTATTCGCAGAAGCATGCGTCTGTGTGAACGCTATTTGTCTTTTCTGAATTCCTGAGGTATATATATGGTATAATGATATCCGCAAGGAGAGATTATAAGATTATAAAAACATAGAAAATGTGTTTGTGAGAAAGGTGTCTTATTATGAACAAATCAAATACCGCAAATTATAAACCAAAAGATTTTGCAGAATTATTAGGTGTTTCTGTTAAAACATTACAACGCTGGGATAGGGAGGGGATATGAAGGCAAATCGCACTCCAACAAATCGTAGGTATTACACTCATGACCAATATTTACAATTTAAAGAAATACATACAATGATATAAGAGATATTGTTAAATATGCGAGAGTGTCTACAAGAAACCAGAAAGACGATTTAAAAAATCAGATTGATTTTTTAAGGCAGTTTTGCAACGCAAGAAAGTATAAGAAGTTATGGAGAATAAAATTTCCAGTAAAGATAGCTTTATACGCTTTGGCTATGATTGGTTTGAAAAGCTCTGCCAAAAATTCAATACTAGAATCATTGTTGTAAATAATGAATCTCTTTCGCCAAACGAAGAATTGGTGCAGGATATGATATTTATCTTATATGGATTAAGGTAATGCAAGAAACAGATAAAGGAGGACAAGGAAATTGCTGAAGAGTTACAAAACGGAAATCAACCCAACTCTGGAACAAATACAGAAAATCAATAAAACGATTGGTACTTGCCGCTTTGTATATAACTTTAATCTGGCCCGTAATAAAGAAGTTTATGAAAAAGAGAAGAAATTCATATCCGGCATGGACTTCTCAAAATGGTTAAACAACATCTATTTAAAAGAAAATCCTGAGTATGTATGGATAAAAGAAGTCAGTTCAAAATCTGTAAAGCAAAGTATTATGAACTTCGAAAGGGAATTCAGGAGTTTCTTCAAAGGACAATCCGGGTTTCCCAAATTCAAGAAAAAAGGCAAATCGGATGGTAAGATGTAGTTAGTGAAAACAGATTCTAAAGTAACCATGCCATGCGATAGACATCGTATGAAAACACAGATGCTTGCATGGGTAAGATGAAAAGAAAAGGGCTGTATCCCTACGGACTCTAGTATTTACATTATTAAGAGCGGCGCTGTTACATGTAAGGCTGGACGATAGTATGTGTCAGTTTTCGTTGAACAACCGGAACAGGTAAGTCCACAGTTAAAAGATATCGGATTAGGAATTGACCTTGGTGTCAAGGACTTTGCCGTTATCAGAAGGGTATTGTAAAGAAGAACATCAATAAAACTGCAAAATTAAAGAAAGTAGAGAAACAGTTAAAACGAGAACAGCGTTGCCTTTCGAGGAAATACGAAAGCTTAAAGAAACGCAATAAAAATGAAGGAGGAAAAGCTACTCGACAAAATATCCGAGAGCAAGTAGTAAAGGTACAAGGACTTCATCATAAGATAGAGAATATCCGTACGGATTATATAAATAAAAGTGTTAATGAGATGGTGAAGACCAAGCCGTCTTATATCACGATTGAAGATTTGAACATATCTGGCATGATGAAGAACAGGCATCTTTCCAAAGCAGTTGCTTCGCAGAAGTTCTATGAATTTAGAGCGAAACTGGGAGCAAAATGCAGAGAATATGGGATTGAATTAAGAATTGTAGATAGATGGTATGCATCCAGTAAGCTTTGTCATGAATGTGGTTGTATCAAGAAGGACTTAAAGCTTTCTGACAGAGAATACGTATGTGAATGTGGCTATCATGCAGACAGAGATTATAATGCAAGTCTTAATTTAAGAGATGCTATATCCTACAAAGTAGCATAACCAGGGACTTGTAGGCATGTACCGATGGCTTTAGTCGGGAATTTACGACTGTGGAGTATACAAGAACTTGTGAGTAGTATCTGGATGTATCCAGTACAAAAGCATATACGGTGAAGCAGTAAGAAAGGTTCACAAGAACTTTCAACATCTCGGTATGGATATATTTGTCCATGTTTTGAGTAGCAGAGATAATTATGGAACTTTACGTGTTGATATTTTTAATTCTGTGTGTTGTACTGCTGTTTATCTTTCTGTTTCTGCAGCAGCGGCCGGCAAAATCAGCAGACAGTGAACGAGTGCTGCGGGAGCTGAACGCACAGCGAGAGGATATGGCAGCCATGCAGCAGCAATTCAACAATCAGCTGATGATGCTGCAGACGCAGATTTCCCAGCTGATGAAAACCGATTTGCAGTCTCTGCATGAAAATGTCGAGCAGCGGATGAGCCATCTGGAGCTTACGCTGAATGAGAATCTGCACCATGGCTATCAGACGACAACACAGGTTTTCGGCAAGGTGCTGCAGCAGATGGGAAGGCTGGATGAAAGTCAGCAGAGCATTAAGGAGGTCTCTGCATCCATCCTGCAGCTGCAGAATGTGTTAAATGATAAAAAGACCAGAGGCATCTTTGGTGAAATAGAATTGTACAGTCTTTTGGAAACGGCGATGGGGACGGATGAGCATCGTTATCAGAAGCAGTATAAGCTGAGCAACGGAACGATTGCCGATGCTGTTCTGTTCGCCAGTGAACCGCTGCGTATGATTTGTATTGATTCCAAATTTCCGCTGGAAAATTATAACCGTCTGATGTCAGCGGATACGGCGCAGGAAAAGGCCAGAGCACATGCTCAGTTTGTACAGGATGTGAAAAGGCATATCCGCGCAATCGCTTCCAAGTATATACTGCCGCAGGAAACAGCGGAATTTGCCTGCATGTTTCTGCCTGCCGAAGCAGTGTTTTCCTATATTTATGCGAGCTGTGATGAGGTCGTGCGTTACTCTTATGAAGAAAAGGTGTATATGGTCTCACCGACGACACTGATGGCATATCTGACCGCAATACGTGCGATCTATCTGGGCGTACAGCGCAATGAGCATGTGGAACAGATTCAGCAGGAGCTGAAGCATCTGCAGGTCGAGTTTGAGCGGTTTCATAAGCGTTATCAGACAGTCGGCAGTGATTTTGAGCGAACCTATCAGGATATGCGGCAGCTGCAGATTACAGCTGGAAAGATCGTGAAGCGCTTTGAAGAGATTCAGGAGGTGCAGCTGGATAAAAAGAAGGATAGCGCAGCATAATCCGCGTTCTCAAAACGGTATGAAAAAAAGAATGACAGATTGATTCTGTAAAGAAATAGCTTAACAGGAAATCTGGAATCGCAAGAGGGCACGGCAGTGACTCCTTTTGGTAGTATCATTGATGTAAACTATATATTGACAAATGTTGAATTCCACTATATGCTAAATCTGAAGAGTTAGAATACAGGAATAACGATATACATATATGAATCAATCATAGCCTGTTTCTTTCGCAATTACAGAGAAATTCAACCATTCGATTGGAAATAGGAGACACTTTATGGAACTACAGGAAGCGATTACCGCAAGATACAGCTGCCGCAGCTTTACAGAGCGTGCGATTGATTCAGCGCTGCTGAAAACATGTGTGGAAACCGCGGGGCTGGCACCATCCGCATGCAACTCGCAGCCTTGGAAATTTCACATCATCCAAGACCCGGCCATGGTAGCCCTGACACAGCCCTTTACAAAGCATGCAGCTTTTATCGTTGTTGAAGAACAAAAGCCGGTGGTTTCTGAGCGAATCGTGAATCGCATGAAGAATCAGGAATTTCATCAGGTGGATATCGGTATTGCGTGTGCATATCTGTGCCTGCAGGCTGCTGAGCTTGGTTTGGATACATGCATGATTGGATATTTTCACGAAAAGAAAATCAAAGAGCTGCTGCAGATACCGGATAAAAAAAGAATACGGCTCGTTATTGCTGTGGGCTACGGCAGTCAACAGAGACGAAAGACTGACAGAAAGACATTGCAGGATATTCTGACAATACATGAATCGCTATAGGAAATCGCGTCTTTTTATTCAATCGCTGTGAGTCTGAAAGGGAGGATGAGGATGGATATACTTGCTTACTGCGCTGTTATCGGTGCCTTGTTTCTGCTTGCTTCCATTGTTGATTTACTGAGAAGCTGTCTGAAGGAATTGCGGCAGATTCGGGACATGCTGCGCACCAGTCAGCTTGTGGAGCTGCAGAAGGTCATGAAGGAGGCAGGGGTGGAAACGGAAGAAGCGGCAGGATGAGATGCTCTGCCGCTTTTCTTATACTATTTTTCAATCGAGATATGCTTGGTAACGATCCATCGGTCAATCTGATACAGATAGGCAAGCAGCTGTGGTCCGCTCATAAGCTGACCGTACCATGGCAGCTGAAAGCTTTCCCCCTTTGTATCAATCAGCTCTTTTAATTTTACATCATCAAACAACTCATGCAGCGGGCTTGTCGGATCCTCATAACGCTCCTGCAGACGTTTGCTGACCAGCTCGGCGTATCGGGGATTGTGTGTCTTTGGAAACGGGTTCTTTTTCCGATGGGCAACACTTTCAGGCAGCTCATGTTCAAATGCCTTTCGCAGAATGCCTTTTTCCTCCTGCTTCAGAAACTTCATCTCCCATGGGATGTTATATACGTATTCCAGCAGCTTCACATTGGCAAACGGGGCACGGATATTCAAATGCGCTGCATCTCCCATGCATACCTGACGGGTAACCAGCGTCTGCATAAACCAGTGCAGACACAGCACGGTGTGAATACGCGCACGGCGGTCCTCATCACTGTCGGTATCCAGATATTCAATATCCTGTATGCTTTCCGCATAACGCTTTGCGATATAGTCCTCATACGGAAGACTCTGCAAATCCGGATGAAGCAAAGAGATTCTCTCTTTTGTGGAGCGCAGCCATGGAAAGGTATCCAAATCCTTTAACTCATCCCGGTAAAACCACGGATAGCCGCCAAAAATCTCGTCCGAGCACTCTCCGCTTAAAATGATCTGTTCCTTTTCAGCAACCTTACGGCACAGCCACAGCAAGCTGGAATCCACATCTGCCATACCCGGTGCCTCTCTTGCCAGCATAGCATCCTCCAGCAGATCACAGAGCTCTTGCTGTGACAGCATAAGCGGTGTATGCTCACATTGACAGAACTCACACATATCCTGAATAAAGGAAGCATCCAGAGAAACCTGATACATATTCCCCTTGAAATTTTCTTTATTCCCTTCATAATCCAGAGAATAGGTACGCCATTGCGGATTCTTTTTTGCGGCAATGCTCGTTATCAGGCTGGAATCCAGTCCGCCTGAGAGAAAGCTTGCCTGTGCACCAGACGCCTGTGCGTGGATAGAGGCACTCATCAAATCGTGTACCTTCGTGATGGTCTCCTGTAAGGTATCCGTATGCGGATGTGCGGAAAGCTTATAATATGTTTTTATCTCCAGCTTACCGGCGGATATACGAAGCAGGGAGCCCATCGGCAATGCATGAACATCCTTATACAGCGTCTGATTTTCACTGATGCTGGGGCCAAAGGCAAACAGCTCCAAAAGTCCCTCGCGATTCAGAACGGCCGGTGTATCCGAAGCATCCAGCAGAGGCTGAATCCGGCAGCTGATCCAAATGCAGTTGTCCTTGATCAGATAATAGATTGGGCGAAGCCCGAGCGGATCCTTGGCACAGAAGAGGGAATCACCTTTCCGTATAATAAAGGAGTAAGCACCCTCCATATGCTCCATCGCTTTTTCGCCCCAGAGCAGATAGGCATACAAGACGGCTTCCTCCAAACTGGAGGGATCAGGAAAACCAGCCTGTCGCAATTCCTCGTGTAATTTTTCAAGCTGATACAGCTCACCATCACACATAACAGAAAATTCCATTGCTTCATGCTGTACAGCTTTGAAGCCCTCGGTATATATCTTGACATCCCTGCGGGTATCGCAGTGCATTTCGACTGCCTCATTTAGGGCAGCTACGGCTAAAAATTGTTTCATAACAACTCTCCTTCCATATGCATTGTATGAATTTTTACAGCACAATAGTATCAGTTCAGCTAAAAAACAGCTGTAAGTGCTTGCGGGAAATCGTGTAAGACCTGATACGGCTGAATGAAAATTTACATAGAAAAAAGTAAACAGGTATCATCCGCAAAACGGTTGCATGTAGAAAAAAAGATAGTATAATTATGCATGACCAGAGGAAAAAGGGAGTAGAAGAATGAGATTAAAACCAAGTGTCAGAGATCTGATTACGGTAGGCTGTGTGATTATCGGATCACTTCTCTGCGCCATCAATATCAATACCTTTATCAATGCCGGGGGCTTATTTCCGGGCGGCTTTACCGGACTGACGGTATTCATTCAGCGATGCGCGGAAAAATATATGAACCTGCAGGTTCCGTATTCTGCGGTCAACTTTGCATTGAATGCCATACCGGCCTACATCGGCTACAAAACAGTAGGAAAGAAATTCACACTGTATTCCTGTGTGATGATTGTTTTAACCGGTGTGTTTGTTGAAATCCTGCCGGTTACCAATATCACGGAGGATATTCTGCTGATTACCATATTCGGTGGAATTTTACAGGGTGTCGCTTTGGGCATCGCCTTACGCGGGAATGCCAGCAGCGGCGGAACGGATTTCATCGCCATGTGGATTTCACAAAGGACCAATCAGCCAGCCTGGAATTATATCCTGGCTATGAATGCTGTAATGCTTGTGGCTGCCGGATATCTGTTCGGATGGAATGCTGCACTGTATTCCATAATCTTTCAGTTCTGCTCCACACAGGTTATCAATTTTGTGCATACCCGTTACAAGCGGATGACGCTGTTCATCGTCACCAGCAATCCGGATATCGTGATTGAGGAAATTCAGAATTCCACACATCACGGTGTAACGCGGCTGGAGGGGATCGGTACCTATTACGGGCGGCCGAGAACCATGCTGTACACAGTTGTGGATTCTCAGAATGTCAAGGGGCTTGTCACCCGAATCCGTGAAATTGATCAGACCAGCTTTGTCAATGTGACAAAGACGGAAAGTGTTGAGGGGAAATTCTATCAGCGGCCGATTGAATAAAATCAGTTGATTTGCTTACTAAAACACCTGAGAGGGTGTTTTCTTTTGCTCTTCATAGCCTGTTCACAGAGTTATCACATGCCGCCTGTATACTGTAACCGTGAAAGGAGAATACTCATGTACATTTTAAAGAATGCATTGCGGAATATAACCAGGGCAAAGGGCAGAAATATACTGATCGGCTGTATCGCCTTTGTGATAGGTCTGTCAGCCTGCCTTGCATTGTCGATTCGCGAGGCTGCGGACAGGGAGCGTGAAAGCGGCTTATCCGATTTGAACATCACCGCAACCATCCGTGTGGACCGCCAGTCCATGATGGAGGATATGCGTAAGAATGCAGAGGAAACAGAGCAGGGCAGTATGAAGGATTGGATGTCTTCGATGAAAGAGCTGTCTTTGGAGGAATTAAAAACCTATGCACAGGCAAAATCCGTCCATGATTTCTATTATACGGAAAGTGTTTCCCTGAACGCATCCTCGATAGAAGCGGTTTCCACCTCCTCTGATACTACTGATACAGCCCCGGCAGACACATCCCAGGAACGTGGATTTCCCCAACAGGGGAAGGGCATTGGCGGTATGCAACATCAGGGGGATTTCACCATAACCGGCTATAGCAGCTATGCGGCGATGACGGCCTTTGCGGATGGCAGTGCCCAACTGAGTGAGGGAGTCCGTTTTACGGAAGGTGATGATGCGCTTACGTGTATCATCCATCAGGAGCTTGCCACACTGAATAACCTGTCCATCGGGGATACGATTACCTTTACCAATCCCGCTGCTGAGAAGGAAACGTACAAGGTCAGGGTTGTCGGTATCTATACCTCTACAAAAACCGCTGATTCTTTTATGGGGATGAATATGATGGATCCTGCCAATCAGATTTATATGTCCTATGAGGCTCTGCATGCGATGGTTGAAAAGAGTACCGCTGATACGGATACTGCCCTGCATGCCCAGACCCGTGGCACGTATGTGTTTGAAAATGTTGAGGCATATGATAAATTTGAAGCACAGGCCCGAAAGCTTGGGCTGAGTGATATGTATACCGTTTCCTCTGAGGATGTGGCTGCTTATGAACAAAGCCTTGCTCCGCTGGAAAATCTGAGTACGTATGCCGGATATTTTCTGGCGGTTGTATTGCTGGTCGGCGGTGTGATTCTAGTGGTGCTCAATATCTATCACATCCGGGAACGGAAATATGAAATCGGGGTGTTGGCGGCCATCGGTATGAACAAGCGCAGGATTGCTTTGCAGTTCATCTGTGAAATCCTCATAGTAACACTTATGGCGATTATGCTGGGCTGTGGAATCGGTGCTGCCGCAAGTGTACCGCTGACCAACACACTGCTGCAGACACAGACTGTACAGACATCTGCCGCGCAGGAAACCGATTTTCCAAAGGAAGGCGGTCCGCAGATAGAGTTTGGCGGCAGGAGCAAGGGAATGGAGAAAGAAACTGTATCCTATATACAGGAAATCAGCAGTGCCGCCAATGGAAAGGTCCTGCTGGAGCTGGGCGGTATTGCCATATTGCTGACGCTATTATCCGCCGCCCTGGCGGTACTGCGTATTCTGCGTTATGAACCGCTGAATATATTATCGAACAGAGAATAGGAGGAAGCAACATGCAGCTGGAATTACAGAATGTCGGCTACAGCTATAATGGTAAGGAATTGGTGCTGCGCCATGTGAATTATCGCTTTGAAGGCGGCAGAATCTACGCGATTACCGGTCGCTCCGGAGCAGGTAAGACCACTTTGCTGTCTCTGCTTTCACAGCTGACAAAGCCAACGGAAGGAAAGATTCTGTACAATGGATTGGATGTCAGCGAGGTGGATCAGTATCTATACAGAAGTCAGTATGCAGGTGTGATTTTTCAAAGCTTTAATCTGCTGATGCATCTGACTGCCGTTGAAAATGTGATGCTGTCCATGGACATCGCCGGAGTAAAAAAAGAAAACAACCGTGCATATGCAATGGAACTGCTGGAAAAGGTGGGGCTCAGTAAGGAAGAATCCCAACGCCGTATTTTAAAGCTTTCCGGCGGGCAGCAGCAGCGTGTAGCCATCGCCCGTGCAGTATCGTATGATCCCTCAATTCTTCTGGCGGATGAGCCTACCGGAAATCTGGACGAGGATACGCAGGATGAAATCATGGAAATCTTTAAAGGTCTTGCGTATGAGGAACAGAAATGTATCATCCTTGTCACACATTCACCCGTGGTTGCATCCCTTGCGGATGAAGTTTATGCATTAACCGATACAAAAAAAATCAAAAACAGACAAAAAGGTGTATAATGCGCCTTTTTCTTTGAAAAAATTTACTTTTCTTCTTCTATATACTGTATAATATAAGATATATGGACATCGAGGTGAGATTATGAAGCAAAAGGGAATACTGGCATGCATTGTTGTAATGTTTCTGTTTCTGCTATCGGCAGTACCATCAGTGCAGGCAGAGGAAAACAAGCGTGTCATACGAGTAGGCTTTCCTACGCAGCCAGGCCTGACAGTAAAAAATGATGATGGCACCTATACAGGCTACACCTATGATTATCTGAAGGAAATCTCACAATACACAGGATGGACATATGAGTTCGTTGAAATAGAAGGGGATCTGAATGAGCAGCTGACGACCATGCTGGATATGCTGAAAAAAGGGGATTTGGATTTACTTGGAGCCATGAGCTACAATGAGGGACTCTCCAAGATATACGATTATCCGACAGAGAATTATGGAAATGCATACAGCGTTATCGCAGTGCTTTCAAACGATGAGCGCTTCGATGAGTATAATCTGACAGAAAGTAAAGACTTTCGCATTGCGCTGGATAAGGATGCGGAAAATCGTAATATAGCATTTGAGCAGTTTGCGGAATTGAATGGTATGAAATACAAGACGGTATGGTGTGAAAATGCGAAGGAACAGCAAAAGGCCGTTGAGTCTGGAAAAGCCGATGCTCTGATAACCGTCGATCTTTCCATTGATGATAATTTTCGTTCCATTGCAAAATTTTCTCCAACACCATTTTATTTTGCGACCACAAAAGGCAACAGCGCATTGATCTCCGAACTGAATCGGGCCATTGTCAGCATAAGTGAAGTCAATCCGACGCTGCAGTCTACGCTGTACAATAAATATTTCACGAAATCAAGCAATCAGCTGCTCTTAAACAGCAGGGAAAAAGCCTATATCAACGAGCATCCTGCGTTGAAGGTGCTGGTACAGGACGGGTTTGGACCGCTGCAATATTATAACGGCAATCGGGAAATACAAGGTGTGGCAAATGATCTTTTGAAAAGCATCAGCAAAAAGGCGGGCTGGAGGCTGGAATATATATACCGACAGCTATGATGATTTTGCAAAGAAAATTGCAGATAAAGAAGCAGATATCGTATTGAACATACAGTATGATTATGATTTGGTGAGTCACAGTACCCTGCTGCTGAGTACACCATATCTGGAAACGGAGCGTGTGCTTGTCGCAGGGAATGATGTCGATGTAACGACATTGAAAGAGAAAAAGGCCGCAATCTACAAGGGGAATGTGACAGAAAAGTATGAGAATACAAAAAATGCAGTCTATTATGATTCCATCGAGGAAGCACTGCGTGCAGTCGATGAGGGCATATGTGATTACACGTATACGGACAGCTATGCTGCATCCTTCTATCAGTACCGGGATGATTTCACGCATTACATTATTTATCCCCAGGCGAATTCCTCCTCGATGAAATACAGCATGGGTATTATCAACAGCAGTGAGAACACACTTGCGACAATTTTGAATAAGGGTATCCGTACCATTGATACCAGTGAGCTGGAAAGCTATATCTATGAAAATGCACAGCAGCAAAAGCCGTTTACCTTCATGACATATATTCAGGAAAACCCGCTGAAATTCATGATGCTGATCGTGGCAGCAGCCTCGGTTCTGTTGATGCTTGGATATGTGTACTATCGTAATCAAATGAAAATGAAAAAGCAGATCGAGCTGGAAAACACGCGTTACCGCTATCTCTCGGAAATTATGAAGGAAGTAATTTTTGAGTATGATTACAGGAGTGATATGCTGCGTCTTACCAGTGAGGCTGTGGAGATTTTCAAGGTACCTGAAGTGATTGAGCATTTTTCTTCCTATCAATCCGAGATTCTGGTTGTGGATGGTAAGGGGAACAATCCGCTTTATGAACAGCTGATGAAGAAGGTGGATACGGATGCGGACGTAAATCTGATTTTTCACGGGTCTTCCTTATGGTATCATATATATATCAAGGTGATTTATGATGGGGCACAGGCTGTTTCCGCAATCGGACGTGTGCAGAACATCCATGCTGAAAAGATGGAAAAGGAGCAGCTGCGTAAAATAAGCATGCTGGATTCTCTGACGGATATTCTGAATGCAGCATCTGTGAAGAAGCAGATTCAGGGGGTACTGAATGCAAAGAGTACACCGCATGCGCTGTACATTATGGACTTGGATGATTTCAAGGAGGTAAATGATGTACACGGCCATTATATGGGAGATCAGGTGCTGATTCAGACAGCAACCGCCTTGCAGGAGGTCTTCCGTGATTCCGCAATTGTAGGACGGCTTGGGGGAGATGAGTTTGTCGTCTTTATGAAGCATATCAGTGGCAGAGAACAGGTGAAGGAGAAGTGTCAGCTTCTGACAGAGAATCTGCGTTATAAAAGAGAAACCACCAAACTGCCGATTCCAACCATCAGCATCGGGGTATCGCTGAGTCGCACCGGTGATGATTTTGTCAGTCTGTATCAGCGTGCGGATATTGCGTTATATGATGTTAAACATCAGGGCAAGGATAATTATGTCATTGATAAAGAATAAAACAGCAGGCAGAATCATTATGGTGGTTCTGCTTTCTCTTCCGCTGCAGGGGTGCAGGAAG
The DNA here is from genome assembly GCF_019132535.1 of Erysipelatoclostridium sp. DFI.2.3. Taxonomy (NCBI): domain Bacteria; kingdom Bacillati; phylum Bacillota; class Erysipelotrichia; order Erysipelotrichales; family Coprobacillaceae; genus Thomasclavelia; species Erysipelatoclostridium sp. DFI.2.3. Next base: position 27,875 of record NZ_JAHOOJ010000005.1, read on the forward strand.
GGACAGGATGAAGTGAAAATACCCTGGAAGGTGGAGCAGCTGGCAGAGCAGATCGATCAGACTCGAAAAACGGAAGCCTACAAACTGCCGGCAATGCCTAAAGAGAAATCCAGCCTGCAGAAGTACTGGAAGGCACTGGACTATGCTTTGGAAAATCAGCATGCCTCCTCACCCTCCCGCACACTGACGAAGAAAGAGGCGCGCGAGGATACAACGGCATTGTTTGCAATGCTGAAGGAGCTGTATGGCTGCTATGCCTATTTTAATCAGAGTGATGCATTTGCGCAGGCAGAGGAGGCAATCCTGCAGGACATCGAGAGAATTCGGGAGCTGGATTATACGGCCTATCGTTCCTGTATTCGAACACATCTGCGCTTTCTTGAGGATCAGCACTTTCTGATTGACCAGATGCCGCTGAAACGTCCCATGGTAACCTTTACGATGCAGGATACGTTTGAAAAGAGAAAAGACGGATTTTATTTCAAAGATAAAAGGGTAACGGCAATAGATGAAGAAACAAAGCTGGAGACTGTTCTGAAGGAGGATGCTCTGCATGCGGGACGCTATGTATATTATCAAAAAACAAACGAGCAGAAAACAGAAGTTACCCTGCATTTTGCCAAGGAAACGGTACAGCGGCAGAAGGTGCTGCCTCTTACCGCACATCCTTCGGATAAAGCCATTCTTGAAAAGGAGATTCAGGGTGTTCCCTATGTTCATACGGCACGGATGTTTTATGCAAAACGTGAACAGGAGAAGGCGGATGCATTTTTTAAAACGGCAGAGAAGTTCAAAGACAGCAAAGCAGCGATTCTGGATTTGCGGGGAAACAGCGGTGGTGATCTGCTGGTGGCAGAAAGCTGGTATCGCAGCTTCTCGGGGACTGCAAAGGGCGGTCATATGCAGACACTGTTGAAGCTTCCTCTGGAAAACCCCTTGCTGGAGGAGAAATTTCATGCAGAAGACTTCGCACAGTCCTTATCGGATTTGCGAAAGAAAGAAGCCTGGAAGCAGCTGGATGAGCTGCATGCTGTGGTGGAGCGCAGAAGCGAGAAACAAATAAAGAATGATACACTGCTGTTCGTCTTACAGGATGATCAGACCGCATCCGCAGCGGAGCATTTGATCGATCGGCTGCACAGCCTTGATCATGTTGTGTTCATCGGTACACCGACGGCAGGCATGCTGCGTGGTTCTTCCTTTCTGACAGTGTATCTGAAGCATTCCAGTCTGGAGGTCAGCTTTGGCAATATGCTGACGCAGTTTTCGGACTCCTATGCTAAAGAATATTACGGTATAGAGCCGGATATCTGGACAAACGATGCCTCCGCTCTTGTAGAGCAGCTGCTGACACAATAGGTCTGTGATCTTATGGAAAAATGATATTGCAATGAAAAGAAGCCTGCGCATATCCGTGGTTCTTCCTCAATTGCGGGTGAAAAAAATAGGGAGAATTCCATTTGAATTCTCCTTTATGCAGGCACCTCTATGTAGGAAAGAATGGTATCTGCAGGTTTTTTATGATATGAAAGAGAGCGCAAAGCTTCCGGAAGAAAGCGGCAGGATATCCCGTTTATGTTTTCAGACCGGAGCGTCCGGATAAATAATTGATGAGCTGCTGTGCGGCACGCCCGCTGTTTCCGCCATGACCAAGCCCCCATTTTCTGGCCTCTGCCTGCAGCTCCTCCTCACTGAGCGTGATTTCCGGATACTGCTTGGCAAGCTCCGTAACGATTTCAAAGTAGTTCTTCTGATTTGGGCGCTCATAGCAGATGCTGAGACCGAAGCGTGCCACAAGCGAGAGCTTCTCCTGCATGGTATCGGAATGATGCAGCTCGTCATCGTCATTGATATCGTTGCGGTCCTTCCATGTTTCCCGTACCAGATGGCGCCGGTTGCTGGTGGCATAGATCAGGACATTATCCGGCTTTGTTTCCACGCCGCCCTCAATGACCGCCTTTAAAAATTTATATTCGATTTCAAATTCCTCAAAGGACAAATCATCCATATAAATGATAAAGCGGTAATTGCGATTTTTGATATGCGATATAATGGTTGAAAGATCCTTGAATTGATGCTTATAAATTTCAATCATGCGCAGGCCATCCTTATAGTACTCATTGACGATGGCCTTGATGCTGGTGGACTTTCCGGTTCCGCTGTCTCCGTACAAAAGAGCATTGTTGGCGTTGCGTCCCTCAACAAAGGCCTGTGTGTTTTCCCGCAGCATATCCTTTTGCATCTGATAGCCGATGAGATCATCAAGAACCACGCTGTCCATATTGTTGATGGGAAGAAATTCCACATCCCCGTTTTCACAGGAGCGGATGCGAAACGCCTTGTTTAAGCCAAACATCCCAACACCGTACTCCTGATAGAAGGTGGTGATGATTTGGAAGATTTCCTCCTCATCGGCGGCAGTCTCAATGCTGCGGGAGATACGTTGTACCATTGCGGAGACATTCCTGTTGTACATGCGCTCCTTTTTGGCAACGGCTTTATAATTGCTGATCGTTGAGAAGCAGTCGATGCCGAGTGCTTTTTCAATCGGGTGAAAGTCAAAATCAAAGAGACGCTTCACTACCCTGAAATCATTTTTGGCGAAATGATGCACACTGCCATCCTGTACCGGACTCTTTTCACTGACGAGGCTGAATGAATTTTCATTCATCAGAAGCAGAAAGGTCAGATAATTGTGCCAGAGATTTTCATCAAAGCCATAGCTGGTCGCCAGATCAAGCAGTGCCTTGATCTGTGTGTATATACGTTCAATCAGCTCTGCGTCCTCTGCCGTTTTTGCATCAAAGTCATGAAATATCTTGGAAAGCTCTGATAAAATGCTGTGATCACCAAAGCTGCGGTATAAAATAAGTTTTGCTGTTTCCTTATACATGGGGATACCTCCGTTGTCTATGCCTTTTATTATAAAGAAGGAATGGCGGAATGAAAAGGGTTTTGTGAAAATAAATATTCGTTTTCCACAGCGTATGTAACAGGATTGTAAAATAAATGAAAATATGACTGAAAACTATTGACAAAAGTGTGAAAAAGTTTTATTCTAATACCATCACAGTTGGAAAGGAAGTGGACAAGTGATGGCACTATACATTATCGTCATTATTATTATTCTCATAGTCCTAAGCAAGTCTGTTTTTCTTTCTAGTGAGTCTCATACGTGAGATTTCCATAACAGAACACTTTCGTTGTATAAACACTAAGGCGTGAGGATAGAAAGAAAAGCAGCTTATCGTTGGATATGCTGCTTTTTTACGAAACAGGAGGAAGAGGAATGGAATGTAAAGATGTAGAGCAGGCGGCCGCCAGACTGCAGGGGCAGATTCACAATGTGAAGGTGACCAGCTCGCGGACATTTTCGGAAATGAGCAGCTGTCAGCTGTTTCTGAAATGTGAGAACCGCCAGAAAACCGGATCTTTCAAGGTTCGCGGCGCCTTCAACAAGCTGGCGAAGCTGAAGGAAGAGGGGAAAACGAGCGAGGTTATTGCCAGCAGTGCCGGCAACCATGCACAGGGCGTCAGCTATGCCGCAAGCAAGCTGGGCATGCATGCGACCATCGTGATGCCGAAGAGCACACCGATCGCCAAGGTGCTGGCAACCAAGGGCTATGGTGCCGATGTGGTGCTGGCAGGGGATAATTATGATGAGTGCTATCAGGAAGCGCTTCGTCTGCAGGAGGAAAAAGGGGCAACCTTTATTCATCCCTTTGATGATGAGGATGTCATAGCCGGTCAGGGAACAATCGCCTATGAGATCTGTCATGATCTGCCCAATGTGGATATGATCGTCGTACCGGCCGGGGGAGGCGGACTGCTTTCCGGAATCAGCTTTTATGCCAAGCAGATCAATCCGCGTATCAAAATCGTTGGGGTTCAGGCGGAGGGAGCCAATGCCATCGTGCAGAGCTTTCAGAAGCAGAAGCACTGTGCGATTAAACATGTAAATACGATCGCGGATGGAATCGCGGTGATGAATCCGGGAAAAACCACGGTAAAGCTTATTCAGGAAAATGTGGATGAGATGGTAAGTGTCAGTGACAGTGAAATCGCAGCGACGATTCTGCTGCTGCTGGAAAGAGAAAAGCAGGTCGTGGAGCCGGCGGGGGCAGCGAGTCTGGCAGCTGTGCTCAACGGAAAAATCAATGTTGCGGGAAAACGTGTTGTCTGTGTTCTGTCCGGAGGAAATATCGATGTTTCCTTTATACACAAGGTTGTTGAAAAGGGACTGGTAAGCCGCGGCAGAAACATGAAATTCAAAACACTGATGCTGGATGTACCGGGTGCTCTGGAGCATTTCACGCATATCCTGTGTGAACAGAATGCGAATATTATTGAAATACAGTATGACCGTATCCAGGCTGATTTGAATCTGAATGAAACCATACTCCATCTGGCTGTTGAGGTCAGCAGCAAGGAACATGGGGAGGCACTGATTAAGGTGTTAAAGCAAAAGGGATATGAAATAACGATGGAATAGGGAGGCTGTTTTATGAAAATGAATGGTTCGCAGATACTGATACAGGCATTGATCGACCAGGGTGTGGATACCATCTTCGGATATCCCGGAGGATCGGTGCTGAATATCTATGATGCGTTATATGAACGAAGTGAGGATATCCGTCACATTATCACCTCACATGAGCAGGGGGCAGCCCATGCGGCAGACGGCTATGCGAGAAGCACCGGCAAATGCGGGGTCTGTCTGGCAACCAGCGGACCGGGCGCTACCAATCTGGTTACCGGTATTGCGACAGCCTATATGGACTCCATTCCCATGGTGGCCATTACCGGCAATGTTCCCAATGATCTGCTGGGACGTGATTCCTTTCAGGAGGTTAATATCACGGGGATCACCATGCCGATCACCAAGCATAACTTTATCGTGCAGAATGTCGAGGATTTGGCGGCGGTGGTACGCAAGGCGTTTGTCATCGCCAATTCCGGACGAAAGGGTCCTGTTCTGATCGATATACCGAAGGATGTTACCGCAGCGCACAGCGAATATGTCAAGCTGCCGCGCTATCGCATCCGCAAGCTTCCAAAGGTGGATGATGTCGTATTTGAACAGGCGCTGGAGGTCATCCGCAGGGCCGAGCGTCCGATGATCTATGCCGGAGGAGGGATTATTTCCTCCAATGCGACCAGAGAGCTAATGAATTTTTCCAGGCATATGGATATTCCTATCTGCTGTTCCATGATGGGACTTGGCAGTGTGCCGTATGACTATGATTTATATATGGGTATGCTGGGGATGCATGGGACACCGGTCTCCAATTACGCAACCCTGAATACCGATCTGATTATCGCAATCGGCTCCAGATTTTCCGATCGTGTTGCGGGAAACCGGGAAGAATTCGGCAGAGAGGCGAAAATCATCCATTTCGATATCGATGCCTCTGAAATTTCCAAGAATGTGGCCAGTGACATTTCCATCGTCGGAGATGCCCGCTATATTCTGAAGAAAATGATACAGCGCATGCCGGAAACCAAGCATGATGACTGGACGGGAACACTTAAGGATTTTAAAACCAAGCTAGGGCTGCCAAAGCCGAAGCCGGGAGAAAATGTCGATCCCAGAGATCTTGCCCTGACCCTGCATGAAATCGTCGGAGAGGATGCGATTATCGTTACCGATGTCGGACAGCATCAGATGATCATGGCACAGTATTATCAGTTTTCCCGTCCGCGCAGCTGGATCAGTTCCTGCGGTCTGGGGACGATGGGCTATGGTATGGGAGCGGCGATCGGTGCCAAGGTTGCCAATCCGCACCGTCCGGTTATTCTGGTTACGGGGGATGGAAGCTTCCATATGAATATGAATGAGATGGCAGCGGCTGTCAGTGCCAATATTCCCATCGTCGTGCTTGTCTTCAACAATCATGTTTTAGGCATGGTGCGGCAGTGGCAGACTCTGTTCTATGATCACCGCTATTCTCATACGACGATTGACCGGCAGACGGACTTTGTGAAGCTGGCAGAGGCGTTTGGCGGAAAGGGATTGCGTATCCAAACGAGGCATGATATTAAAGGTGTCATGAAGGAGGCGCTGTCCAGCAGGGTTCCCTGCATTGTAGACTGCTGGATTGACAAGGATGACTGTGTCTATCCGATCATACCTCCGGGAAAAAGCGGTAAGGATATTATTCTATATGGCAACTAGGGAGATGAGAGCATGAATCGAGCGGTATTATCCATTCTGGTATCCAATCACTTCGGGGTACTGACAAGAGTGACGAATCTGTTTTCCCAAAGAGGATTCAACATAGATTCTCTGGCTGTAGGAGAAACGGAAAATGAAAATTATTCCCGTATCACGATTACGACGAGCGGGGATGCAGCGAGTGTCAATCAGATCAAGCTGCAGCTGGATAAGCTGGAGGATGTGAAAATCGTGCAGGAAATACCGGACGAACAGCTGTTTATCCGGGAGGTCATGCTCGTTAAGGTGGCCCCGCGCGTCAATCAGATGGAGGCATTTGAAAAATGTGTGGAGGACTTTAACGGACGGACGCAGATTATCGAGGATGGCTGCTGTATCGTGGAGCTGACGGATACACCGGCTTCTGTAAATTATTTTCTGGAGGAGCTGCGCGAGTATCACATTAAGGAAATCAGCCGCACAGGCGGAGCTGCGCTGCAGCTGAGTACGGAAACTGTTTATTAAACGTAAGCACTTACGTTTTGATAGAACTGGAATTACCAAAAACAAGGAGGAAAACGAAAATGGTAAAAGTTTATTATGATGCAGATTGCAATATGGATCTTCTGAAAGGAAAGACCGTGGCAATCATCGGGTATGGAAGTCAGGGACATGCACATGCACTGAACCTGAAGGACAGCGGAGTGAATGTGGTAGTCGGTCTTCGTCCGGGCTCCAAGAGCCGTGCAAAGGCAGAGGAAGCAGGATTAACGGTATTGGATACGGCAGAGGCTGCAAAAGCAGGTGATGTTATCATGATTCTGACACCGGATCAGGATCAGCCGGATATCTATAAAAAAGATATTGAACCAAATTTGGAAGAAGGAAATATGCTGATGTTTGCACATGGCTTCTCCATCCATTTTAATCAGATCGTGGCACCGGCTGGTGTCGATGTTACAATGTGTGCACCAAAGGGTCCCGGACATACCGTACGCAGTCAGTATCAGGAGGGCAGAGGTGTTCCATCACTGATCGCCGTACATCAGGATGCAAGCGGAAAAGCACATGATTATGCTTTGGCATATGCCGGAGGTATCGGTGCCGGACGTGCCGGAATCATTGAAACAACCTTTAAGGAAGAAACGGAAACCGATCTGTTCGGTGAGCAGGCTGTCTTATGCGGCGGTGTCTGCGAGCTGATGCAGGCTGGCTTTGATACGCTGGTGGAAGCAGGCTATGAGCCGGAAATGGCATATTTCGAATGTATCCATGAAATGAAGCTGATTGTCGATCTGATCAACAGCGGTGGCTTCGCAATGATGCGCTATTCCATCTCCGATACAGCAGAATACGGTGACTATGTGACTGGAAAACGTCTGATTACAGAAGAAACGCGCAAGGAGATGAAGAAGGTTTTAACAGAGATTCAGGATGGAACCTTTGCCGGAAACTGGATTACGGAAAACAAGGCCGCAGGACGCTCCCACTTCCTGGCAATGCGTCGCGTTCATGCAGCACACCCATCGGAAAAGGTTGGCGAGAAGCTGCGTAAAATGATGAGCTGGCTGAAAAAATAAGGAGGCATTCAATATGGGTAGACCAAGTGATTCTGTCGTTCGAGGAGATGCCTGTGCACCGCAGCGTTCGCTGTTCTATGCACTGGGACTGACAGAAGAAGAATTGAATCAGCCGCTGATCGGTGTGGTCAGCGCCTATTCCGAGATTGTTCCGGGGCATCTGCATCTGGATAAAATCACAGAAGCGGTCAAGGCGGGAATCCGCATGGCCGGCGGTACCCCGATTATGGTGCCTTCCATCGGTGTGTGCGATGGTATCGCCATGGGACATATCGGTATGAAATATTCTCTTGCATCCCGTGAGCTGATTGCGGACAGTGTGGAAACAATGGCAAAGGCACATGGCTTTGACGGTCTTGTGCTGGTGCCAAACTGTGATAAAATCGTTCCGGGAATGCTGATGGGAGCCTTGCGTGTCAATGTGCCAAGTGTTGTCATGAGCGGCGGTGCCATGCTGCCGGGAAATGACAGAGGAAAGGCGATGAGTCTTTCCACCATGTTTGAGGCGGTCGGTGCAAAGAAAGCAGGTCTGATCGATCAGGCGGAGCTGACGCATATCGAACAGAATGCCTGTCCGGGCTGCGGCTCCTGCTCCGGTATGTTTACTGCCAATTCCATGAACTGTCTGTGTGAGGTGCTGGGGATTGCATTACCCGGCAACGGTACGATTCCTGCAGTGTATTCCGCACGAACCCAGCTGGCGAAGAAGGCCGGTATGGCGGTTATGGATATGGTGGAAAAGGATATCCGTCCAAGGGATATCGTAAACGAGAAATCATTACGTAACGGACTGGCCTGTGATATGGCACTGGGCTGTTCCTCCAATACGGTACTGCATCTTTTGGCGATTGCCAAAGAAGCCAAGGTGGAGCTTGATCTGGATATGATCAATGAGGTTTCACAGAAAACGCCGAATCTGTGCAAGCTGGCTCCTGCCGGACCGGATCACATTGTGGATCTGTATAATGCAGGCGGAGTGCAGGCTGTCATGAAGGAGCTGTCAAGAAAGCAGCTGATTGATACCGGCCTGATGACCGTTACCGGAAAGACAGTCGCAGAGAATATCGCGACTGCCGTGAATATGGATACGAATATCATCAAGGATATCGAGCATCCGAATTCTGCCACCGGCGGTATTGCCGTATTGTTTGGAAACATTGCACCGAAGGGCTGTGTTGTAAAGCGCTCTGCTGTGGATCCGAAAATGATGACTCATACCGGACCTGCCCGTGTGTTTGACAGCGAGGAGGCTGCGATCGAGGCAATCTATGCCGGCAGTATTGTAAAGGGGGATGTTGTAGTCATCCGCTACGAAGGACCGAAGGGTGGTCCTGGTATGCGGGAAATGCTGAATCCGACAAGTGCACTTGCCGGTATGCAGCTGGATAAGGATGTGGCACTGATCACAGACGGACGCTTCTCCGGGGCAACCCGCGGTGCTGCCATCGGGCATGTTTCTCCGGAAGCTGCGGCACAGGGACCGATTGCCATTATACAGGAAGGGGATTCCATCACAATTGATATTCCCAACGGCAATATCAGCCTGAATGTGGACGCAGCAGAAATCGAGCAGCGCCTGCAGGCATGGGAAAAGCAGGAGCCGAAAATCAAAGAGGGATGGCTGTACCGGTATTCCCGTCTTGTCGCCAGTGCGGATGAAGGCGCTGTGCTGAAATAAGACATGCCTGAATAGAAAAATATAAAAAGATACGAGGAAATGAGGCAGCTCTGATACCTTATCCAATCGTATCTTTTTTGCATCTTATATGTCAGTCAAAAAGAAATAGTCATTCTCCAATATACGGTAAACGCCTATATAAGCCTCAATGAAAGCTTTGCTTCAGCACAGTATCAGAATAAGCTCTGTAACCGCATGTCATTCCGGCTTTTGCTCATCAGTCGCTCATAGCGCACAGGCTCCTCGAAGCCGGAAACAAGTCTTCTATTTGCATAGCATGCTTCTATGACGGTATCATGGTCACGATACAGCTTCATAACGACATGCAGTGTTATGCCAGAAGTGATTTCACTGGTACCCTCACTTGCAAAGACATCATGTTCAAAGGAATAAAGGATGGGGGTGAAGGCCTGTTTTACAACAAGCTCATCATACAGCAGCTGCTGTACATGCTGACTGTCGAATGTATGCTTTGCGTATTCGCAGGGGATTTCATAGGACACCAGTTGAATTCTGCCGTTCGGTTGTGCATGATAACGGTAAAGGTGATGCAGCTGGGTGACATGATCATCATAATGGTAATAGGTTTCATCGATAACAAAGACATCTTCAAAATTCTCGGGCAGATTTTTGATACGTTCATTCACCGGTGTGGTGATATGGACAGCCTGTGGCAGCAGGGGATTTTCGGTATGCTGAGCTTTATTCGAATAGGTTTTGTTGATACGGCTTAAAAATATATCCAGTGTATTCATGTGAATTTCCTCTTTTCTCATGCACATAGTATAGAGCATTTCAGGTAAACCAGAATACTCATATGCTCATGGATCGTAACCTACGTATTCCAATTTCTGTATCCGAATTTTTATGAAAGTACTCGCTGCATACGAATATGGCTGCATGTGGCCATGCAGGCTTCAACGCTTCAACATTTTTCAAATGTAACCGTTGACAAACACGATATCCATCTGCTATACTTTGGGTAAAGTAAGGATAGTTATTGTGAAAACAAGCTCGACCTGCTAATCAATAGATCACGGATTTCGTGTTTTTTGATATGCAGGTCTTTTCTTATGAGGAGGCGAGAAGTATGATTTTCAAGAAACGGCTGAATAACAACGTGGTCATTGCTCTGGATGAAAACGGACAGGAGAAAATATTATGCGGGAAAGGCCTTGGCTTTCAGATGAAGGAACAGGACACCGTAGAGGAAAGCCGTGTTGAAAAGGTGTTTGCATTAGCGGATCAGGTAATGAACCGCCGCCTGCAGGAGCTGCTGGAAACGATTCCCATGGAGCATTTGGAGCTGGCGGAGGAAATCATGAACTATGCCAGAATTCACATTGATGAAACTGTGAGTGAAAACGTAATTGTGGCGCTTTGTGATCATATGTATATGGCGGTGGAGCGGAAAAAACAGGGGATTGAAGTGAAGAATGTACTGCTTTGGGATATTCAGAAATTTTATCGGGATGAGTATAAGGTTGGACGGTATGCGATAGCACTTATCCGGGAGCGCTTCGGTGTGGAGCTGAGTGAGGATGAAGCAGGCTTTATTGCATTGCATATCGTCAACGGACAACTGCATCTGGAAACAAAATCCGTCAGGGAAATCACAACCCTGATGCAACAGATTGAAACGATCGTCCGCATGCGCTTCGCGATTACGCTGGACCCGGATTCTGTTTATTATTATCGGTTCATCACACATTTGAAATTTTTTGCGGAACGAATTTTCTCGGAAAAGCAGATTCCAACAAAGGAAATGGACGGACTGCTGGAGCTGATCAGGGAAAAATATCCGCAGGATGTGGAATGTGTGTTGGATATTGCTGCCTTCTTAAAGCAGCGCTATGGCTATACGCTGAGTGAAGAGGAGATTCTGTATCTCAGTATTCACGTATCAAGGATACACCAGGTATCTGTGAAGGGCGGTGAGGCCGTTTAACAGGACGTTAAGAGCTTTAAAAAACAGGATAAAGGATAGTTACATTTAGTTGGCTTGACCTTTGTTTCACGTATGCATAAGCATCAGAAATGGAGGACGAAAACATGACTGTTTATGAAACTTTAGCAAAAGAAATACTGAACTATGTAGGTGGAAAGGATAATGTAAATTCGCTGACACACTGCATTACACGGCTTCGCTTCAAATTAAAGGATGAATCCATAGCACAGGATGAGGCGCTGAAAAACCTGGAGGGTGTTGTTACGGTTATGAAGAGTGCCGGACAGTATCAGGTGGTTATCGGCAATCAGGTACAGGATGTATATGAGCAACTCGTGCCGTTATTACATGCAGAGCAGCCGCAGACGGTGCAGGATGCTGAGAAAGAGAAGCTGCTGGATCGCTTTGTGGATATCATATCCGGTATTTTCCAGCCGATTTTAGGTATCATGGCTGCGTGTGGTATGATCAAGGGATTGAACATGCTGTTTATGACACTGGGTCTGTACGCGGAAACCAGCGGCGGCTATATGATCATCAATGCGATTGGTGATGCATTGTTTACCTTCCTTCCCCTCTTTCTGGGATATACCTCTGCCAGGAAGTTTGGTTTGAAGCCGATGGTGGGACTGGTCATCGGCGGAATCATGTGTTATCCGGGCATTCAAAGCAGTGCGCTGTCCGGCAGTCTAAAACCCCTGTATACCATGTTTGAGGGAACGATGTTTGCATCGCCGGTATACATTGATTTCTTCGGTATTCCCGTGATATCCATGGACTACACCAGCACCGTAATTCCTGTGATCTTTATTGTATATTTTGCCAGCAAATGCGAGAAGCTGTTTTCAAAATTCGTACCGGATCTGGTGAAATTCTTCTTTGTACCGATGCTGACGCTGCTTGTGGCACTTCCCATTGGCTTCCTGCTCATTGGACCTGTCGCAACCTTCGGCTCGAAAATAATCGCGGAAACCATCATCAGCATCCGAAATGTATCCCCGATGCTGGCGGGCGGTCTGGTTGGTCTGACATGGCAGATACTGGTGATTTTCGGACTTCACTGGGGCTTTATTCCTGTCTATATCAATAACATTGTGACAAACGGCTATGATAATGTCATGATGCCGTTCTTCGCCTGTACCTTTGCGACCTCAGCGGTGATTCTGGTCATCATGTTGAAAACCAGAGACCGTAAAATGAAGGAGCTTTGTCTGCCGAATTTCATTTCCGGTATCTTCGGTGTGACGGAGCCCGGTATTTATGGGATCCTGCTGCCTTTGAAAAAACCATTCATCATCAGCTGTATCGCCGGGGGAATCGGCGGGGCATTTTATGGCTTCTGTAATTTCCGTAAATTCAGCATGGGAGGTATGGGAATCTTTGAATTTCCTGCCATGATGGAACCAGACGGCTCCTGGGGAAACCTGCTGGTAGCGGTATCCGGTGTTCTTTTAACCATGATTGTCGCGGTCATCTTAATGCTTCTGTTTTATAGGGAAAAGGAAGCAGGTCAATCGGACAAAACGATGTTGGATACAAAGGAACAGGAGGAATCCGTTGAGGATACGCCTGCCCTGCTGGAGGACATTGCGATCTGCTCACCCCTGAAGGGCGATGTTCTGGAACTCGCACAGGTAGAGGATGCAGCATTTTCTGCCGGTATTCTTGGGAAGGGGTGTGCCATCGTACCTGCCGAGGGTGAGGTTTATGCACCGGTTGACGGTGTCCTGACTACGCTGTTTCCTACAAAGCATGCTCTTGGCATCACCTCGGATGATGGTGTGGAGGTACTGATTCACATCGGATTGAATACCGTGCAGCTGAACGGTGAGGGCTTTACAGCTCATGTTCAGCAGGGAGAGCGGGTAAGTCGTGGACAGCATCTGTTAAGCTTTGATCTGGCTGAATTAAAGGACAAGGGCTATTGTCTGCAGACACCGGTTATCATTACGAATACGAATGACTATCTGGAAATACTGAGTACCATGCAGAAAGAGGTCATGTCGGATGATGTGCTGCTGCATGTCATGAATTCCTAGGAGGCTCGCGCATATGAAATTTCCTGAAAACTTTTTATGGGGAGGCGCACTCGCGGCAAATCAGTGCGAGGGGGCCTGGCAGACAGCGGGAAGAGGGCTGGCCAATGTGGATGTGTGTCCGCGCGGTGATCACCGCAGTGCCATAATCACAGGGAGAGAAAGAAGGACGAGCTGCCTGCTTGATGAGGTATACCCATCTCATGAGGGAGTGGATTTCTACCATCATTATAAGGAAGACATCGCACTCTTTGCGGAAATGGGCTTCAAAATGCTTCGTATCAGCATTTCCTGGACACGTATCTATCCAAAGGGAGATGAGATGGAGCCCAACGCTGCAGGGCTGCAGTTCTATGACAATGTACTTACAGAATGTGAGCGGCATGGAATGGAAGTAATGATAACGATTGCACACTTTGACTGTCCGATGCATCTGATCCAAACGCTGGGCGGCTGGAGAAGCCGTGCTATGATTGAGCATTATCTGCGTTTGTGCAAAACCCTGTTTCTGCATTTTAAGGGACGTGTCCGCTACTGGCTGCCGTTTAATGAAATCAACATGATACTGCATGCTCCCTTTCTCGGTGCAGGCATCTGCTTTGAAGCAGGAGAGAACAAGGAGCAGGTCATGTATCAGGCTGCACATCATGAGTTGATTGCAGGCGCACTCGCAACAAAGCTGGCATATGATATTGATCCGAAGAATCAAATAGGCTGCATGTTCGCTGCGGGCAGTGTCTATCCTTACAGCTGTCATCCGCAGGATGTATGGCAGGCACGTATGGAGGATCGCAAAAGCTATCTGTTCTGTGATGTACAGGTGCGGGGAGCCTATCCCTCCTATTTTCATCAGCTGCTGAAGGAGAAGCAAATCGACCTGCATATGGAAGAGGATGATGTGAATATTTTGAAGAATACCGTAGATTTCATTTCGTTCTCCTATTACAACAGCCGCTGTGTATCTTCCCGGCAGGAGGCGAAGAAGCAGAATAAGGGAAATCTGTTTGCTTCGGTAAAAAATCCATATCTGACATGCAGTGACTGGGGCTGGCCGATTGATCCACTTGGATTACGCATTACGATGAATGATATATACGAACGCTATCAGAAGCCGCTGTTCATTGTTGAGAACGGCTTGGGAATGGCGGATGAAATAGAAGAGGACGGAAGCATTCGTGATGATGGGCGGATTGCTTATCTGCATGATCATATCAAAGCGATGCAGCAGGCGGTATGTGAGGATGGAATCGAACTGCTAGGGTACCTTGCATGGAGTCCGATCGATCAGGTCAGTGCCTCGAGTGGAGAAATGAAAAAACGCTATGGCTTCATCTATGTTGACCGACAGGATGATGGCAGCGGCAGCTTTGTACGCAAAAGGAAGAAGTCCTTTTCCTGGTATGCCCATGTGATAAACACGAATGCTGTTGAATCATAGAATACCGCTGTGCGTTCATGTGTTCATCTCATCATATTGCAGGAGAATGTATGAAGCGGATACGCGCGAAGGCAAGGAAAGGCAAGTGTACAAATTATTCAGACAAGGTGGTATCATGTAGCAAGCAGGGCAGAGAATACAGGTTCTCTGCTTTTCTTGTGCTGCCATACCTTGCATAGTAGAATCAGACAAATCGTTTTGCTGAAACAGGAGCCATACACCGATCCCTGTAAGCAGTGCTAACAGAAAGCTTAAGAAGAATGAACGGTGTTCATTGACTGCGGTCATGAAACTGTTATACTATACCTGTAGGTGATGTTATGGGACAAAGAATACGGACAAGGGTTGTGAAGGACCCGGCAGAAAGAAAACGGGAAATACTGGATGGCGCAATGGAGCTGTTCGCTACAAAAGGATACGAGCAGACATCCATGCGTGATATTGCCCGCCATCTTAATATTTCACTGGGCCTGTGCTATCGTTATTATGACAGCAAGCAGAAGCTTTTTCAGGAGGCGATGCAGCAGTATGTAGAGGATATTTGCGCGGCGTATTTCACCATACTCCATGATGAAACAAGGGATTTGACGGAAAAGCTAGACCTGCTGTTTCACATGCTGAAAGAGGAGGAACAGCAGATGCGCTACCATGATTTCTTTCATCAACCGGAGAATATCGGCTTTCATGAAGAACTGGCGGTGAAGCTGTGCAAGTACATGCAGCCTCATCTGCAGCAGGAACTGCAACGGTATGCAAAACAGAATCATCTGAAGATACAGCATGAGGAATTGCTGCTCAGCTTTCTGACCTATGGACAGATTGGTAGCCATGCATCTGTGAGCTCACCGGACACACAGCAGCTCCATCAGCTGCGGGTGTATATTGATTTGCTGCTGAAGCAGGAATGTATCCCTGATGATACCATTTGATCAGGGATTGCTTTTTAATATATGAATGAACATTGTTCATTAAGGAGGCCTTTTATGAATAAAACTGAACAATCAAGAATTGCATTTGATCAACAGGCGGACACCTATGATAGCGATTTTCATGGTAAGCATGCAAGGGAACTGTATCCGTTCATGCTGGAGCTGATGATACAGCTTCCTGTGCGGGATGTACTGGATCTTGGGTGCGGTACCTGCGCACTGATGAAGCAGCTGTATGATGAGGATTGCGGACGCCGGTTTACAGGAATCGATCTGAGTGAAGGCATGCTGCATATCGGAACACAGGTCATGAAGGAGCGAGCCACTCTGCTGTTGGGGGATGCGGCAAATCTGCCCTTTGCCGATGCGAGCTTTGATCTGGTGTACTGCAATGATTCCTTTCATCATTATCCGGATCCCTGTAGGGTATTGCAGGAAGTGGTGAGGGTATTGCGATACGGAGGCTATTTTGTAATTGGTGATTGTACACAGGGGACAGTGTCCCGGATGCTCATGAATCTGTTTTTCCATTTTCAAAAGGAGGGGGATGTGCATATGTACAGTGAAAAGGAGATTCGTATGCTGTTACAGAAGCAGCTGCATGATGTACATGTTCAAAGAGTGAATGAGCGCAGCTTGATTGCATGGGGTGTGAAATGATGCTCACTGTCTCGCAGCAGAAATATCTGCAGGTCATCGATATACTGGAACAGGAGCAGGGGGTCGTACGCCAGATTGATGTCGCTGTCTATCTTGGATATTCCCGTGCCAGTGTCTGCCGTGCGGTTAAAAGCCTGAAAGCAAAGGGGCTGATTGTGCAAAGGGCGCATGAAATCGAGCTGAGTGCATATGGCAAGGCACTTGGGAGGCAGTTGAATGAAGTAAGAACCCGTATGCAGGAGGCCCTGTATGCGTCTGGATTTCCGAAAGGGCTTGATCCGGTGTCAGCTTTGCAGCTTCCCATCTGCTTCAAGGAGGAACTGTCAACGATTGCTGGTCAACTGCCTGCTGCTTCTGGTATAATAAAGCAAAAGAAATGAGGATGAGAAGATGGAGAAAAAACGCTGTTTCTGGGCAGAAAATGTCCCTGAGATTTATGTCCGTTATCATGATGAGGAGTGGGGAAGAGAGGTACATGATGACCATAAGCTGTTTGAAATGCTGCTTCTGGAATCGTTTCAGGCTGGTTTGTCATGGCTTACCATTCTGAAAAAGCGGGAGGCGTTTCGGGAAGCCTTTGATGCCTTTGATGTCGCGAAGGTCGCAGGCTATACCGAGGAAAAGCAGAAAGAGCTTATGCAGAATCCCGGCATTATTCGCAACCGTCTCAAAATCAGGGCCGCAGTGAAAAATGCTGTTATTTTCCAGCAGATACAACGGGAATACGGCAGCTTTTCCGCTTATCTTTGGGGCTTCACCGAGGGTAAGGTGATATACAGAACACAAAAGGAGCTGCCAACCCACACCGCGCTTTCCGATGAAATCAGTGCAGACCTGTATAAGCGTGGAATGCGGTTTGTCGGAAGCGTTATTATCTATTCCTATCTGCAGGCAGTCGGTATTGTGAATGACCATGAGCCGGACTGTTTTCTGCATACCAGTTCAAAAGCATGCGGATAAGAAAGAGCTAACCATATCAGCACCAGCCGAGCTTGAGCTCCTGAAAAAGAAAAGCTGTATCGTCCGTGAAAATCTTACTTCTTTGGATTCATTCAGAAGCAAAATGATAAGAAGCATCAGCTTGCTCAACTTTCTTCTACGGATGATTCACCCTGTAAGAACCTTAGGAAGCTATACAGCTTTTTTTGTATTATTCGATGCGGTATACAGAGGTATGCAATGTAAAGATATCTGAAGGCCGGCAGGGCAAGATTGATAACGCAGAAATGCAGGAAACCTGCTATACTTTTGCAGAAAAGCTAGGAGGTAACGACATGAATGAAAAACAGGAGCTTGTCATAAGGACGCTTTCCTATCTGGAGGAGCATCTGCAGGAAACGCTTTCCCTGCAGACAGTAGCTCAGCTTATGCAATATTCCCCCTATTATCTGCACCGCAGCTTTACACAGCTGTGCGGCATGCGGATGCATGATTATGTGAAGCGAAGAAGAATAAGTGAAGCAGCACGATGTCTGTGTGAAACAGATGCATCTGTACTGGAAATCGCCATATCCTACGGTTATGAAAGCTCACAGGCATTTTCTCAGGCCTTTAAGCAGCTATATAAGATGACATGTACACAGTTTCGCAGAGAACAGCAGTATTATGCGCTACAGCATCCTCTGCAGCTGCATGAGCTGAATCAGACGGAATCTGCAATGCGGGAGCTGCAGATCCGACAGGCAGTACCAAGGGATATGGACACATGGATGCAGCTGATGCGTCAGGCTGTGGATTTCTTTCCTTACCTTGAGGAAGCAGCATATGAACAGCAGCTGCTGAAGTGTATGAAGCAGAAGGAAGCATTTCTGGCTTCCTTTGAAAAGACGGCGTTTGCGGCGATCCAGCTGCAGCTAAAAAGCGGGCAGATTGATGTTCTGGCAATTCATCCGCAGCTGCGCTGTCTGGATGCTGTGAAACAGCTGATCGAATGGATGCAATGTACCTGTGCCCCGCATACCGATCTGGTAATTACCTGTTTCCGCGCTGCTGATCGAGCAGATGCCGGATATCGCAGGCTTTTGCTGGAAGCCGGCTTTGTATGCGGTGAAGAGCTGGTGGAGCTTGGCTATCCGGTGCAGAGGCTGTATTACAGGAGAACACAGGATGCGTGAGAATACACTGGATACGACCCGTACGCTGCCGCAGCTGCTTCGCTTTGTGGCTCCATCTATTGTGATGATGCTGGCGATGGGTATTTACACGATAACCGATACCCTGTTTGTTTCGCGCCTGGTGAATACCGATGCGCTTTCCGCAATCAATATCGTCTGTCCCATGATCAATCTGATCATCGGTTTATCCTCGATGCTGGCAAGCGGCGGTGTTGCTGTGCTGTGCCGCGACATGGGGGCGGGTCTGCTGGAAAAGGTGCGCAAAAATGCGGCCTTGCTTTGTGTCTGTACGATCGGTCTTGGCTGTGTGCTTGCTATTGGCGGTCTGCTGTTTACGGATGAACTGCTGCAGCTGCTTCATGCCAAGGGTAGAATATTGCCATATGCAAGAGGATATCTGTCCATGCTTCTTCTTTTTACTCCCTTCTGCATGCTGCAGGTATTGTATCAAAGCATGTTTGTAGCGGCGGGACGTCCGCTGCTGGGAATGCTGCTGGCAATGTGTGCCGGGGGAGTCAATGTTGCATTGGATCTGGCCTTCATGTCCGGCTTTCATATGGGAATCGAAGGCAGTGCCCTTGCAACCGGGATTGGCTATATGGTTCCGGCTATATATGGAACGCTGTATTTCCTGCAGAGAAAGGAAAGGGAGCTGCATTTCGCACGGCCAGCTTGGGATGCTTCCATGCTGAAGGAAAGCTGTCTTAACGGCTCCAGTGAGATGGTGAGTCAGCTGGCATCAGCACTGACAACTCTGCTTTTGAACACGATTCTATTTCGTCTGCATCAAGAGGATGGTGTTGCCGCAGGAACGATTATCGTTTATACACAGTTTCTGCTCACCAGTTTGTATATCGGATTTTCCATGGGCGCTGCCCCGTTGATCAGCTATCAATATGGCAGAAAGGATACTGCGCGTTTATTGCAGCTTCTACGTAAATGCATCGGAATTGTGGTAATCAGCTCCCTTGCCATCTTTGTCACAACCATTCTGTTTCAAAGACCTCTTGTCACTTTGTTTACCGACAAGGATACCAGTGTATATAGGATTGCCCTGCAGGGCTTTGCCATATTTACCTTCAGCCTGCTGTTTAGCGGCTTCAATATATTCTCTTCGGCAATGTTTACCGCATTGTCACAGGGCAGATTATCCGCCTTGATCTCATTTTCCAGAACCTTTGGCTTTTATCTGCTGTTTCTGCTCATTCTGCCACGCTGGCTGGGAAGCAGAGGCGTGTGGCTGGCGATCGTGCTGGCAGAGGGCTGCTCCCTGCTTGTATCTCTGCTAAGCATACAGCGGCATACGCTTACCTGTCACCTGGCAGATAGAAAAAAGAACCGTCTGTATTAGACGGTTTTATGATGCATATCCGGATGCCTGTGCATCCTTTTTTGCAGGAGAGGATAGGCTGCCAGTGCAATGACATAGCCTGCTGCGGCCTGTACCAGATTCCCCGGGATACCGGTCAGTGAAAGCTGCCAGCTTTGATTGATATATGCATCCGCAAGAAAATATCCGCCAACCATCAGTAAACCGCCCAGTATATAGGCAACATAGCGAAATGAGGATCGTCCCCTGCAGACAAGCCAGGAAACAAGAACAGCCTCCATCCCTTTAATGAGCAGGGTGAAAAGGGCATACATGCCATATCCGCCGGTAATATCTGCCAGCGCACTGCCGACACCGCCCACCATAAAGGCAAGAAAGGGGTTCAGTACAGAGGCGAACAGCAGAAGAAAGCCGTCACCCAGATTGAAATATCCCTGTATGCCGTTTGGCACCTTAAGCAGCCATGTTGCCAGAAATACAAGGGCTATACCTAGTGCGGCTGTCACGATATCGTTTACCTTCATTGTTTTCATATGTGCTACTCCCTTCGTTTCTGCCGTTATTCTATCAGCTTTCTGTTCATTTAAAAATATACAGATTTATTATAAATTTAAGGTACAGTATGCTATACTGAGGATGGTGATAACAATGAAATTAAAAACGATAAATTTTGAACGAACCACGGGTAAGGCATTGTATCTGCAAATTTATGAAAAACTGCGCTCGGATATCCTTTCCGGCTATCTGGTAAAAGGTGACCAGCTGCCTAGCATACGGAAATGCGAGGCTTTGATGAAGGTATCCAAGACGAGCATTGAGCGTGCCTATGAAAAGCTGCTGGAGGAGGGCTATATCCTGTCAATCCCGCAGAAGGGTTTTTTTGTGGATGTCGAGCCGGAGAATGTTCAACTGCGTAAGGCGGTGCTGGCGCAGGGGGCGGCGCTGCAGGATGAAAAAATCCGCTATGACTTCCGGTCGCAGACAATGGATGTCAGCTCATTTGATCTGACTTTGTGGAAGAAGTACCTCAAGGAGGTCCTGGACGGTCATTATGAGATAGCGACATACGGAGAGGCAAGAGGAGAGCTGCGGCTGCGGATGGCACTGCAGAAATACGCCTATACCGTGCGGGGTGTATTGTGTACAAGCAATCAGCTTCTCATCGGCTCCAGCTTTCAATCGCTGCTGTATGTGTTGTGCGGCTTGCTGGATAAACCCGTCGTGATCGGGTTGGAGGAGAGTGGCTTTCCGCAGGCAGAAGCCGTCTTTCATGATTATGCATTTCCTGTACGCAGATTAAGCAGGGAAGCAGATGGTATCTGCAAGCAGGAGCTACTGGCAAGTGATGTCAATCTGCTGTATGTAAACAGCGCGTCTGCGGGATACAACCATCAGCCTCTGGATAAGAAAAAACGCAGGGAGCTGCTGGCCTGGGCGGCACAGCGAAATGCCATGATCATCGAGGATGACCATAACGGGGAGCTGCGCTACCATACGCGTATGACGCCTGCCATGCAGGGCTTTGATACCGGGGGACATGTCGTATACATCGGCTCCTTTTCAAAAATTCTGTTGCCGTCTCTGCGAATCAGCTATATGGTGATTCCGCAGGCTTTGCAACACCGCTATGATCAGCGCGCAAACAGCTATTCACCAACCTCCAGCAAAATCGAACAGCTGGCTTTGGCAAGATATATTGCGGATGGGCATCTGGAGCGACATGTACGGCGTCTGCGCAGACACTATGAACAGAAGAGCAGTCATATGCGGACACTGCTGGAACAGTGGTTTCCACAGGCGGATATATTGCTGGAGGAGGCCGCTTTGCAGTTTATACTGCGCTTTCCGTATTTGCTGCCGCTGGAATCGCTTATACAGGAAGCCAGAAAGCACAGCATGATGCTGCAGAGAAATGCGCAGGGAGAGCTTGTTCTTTCTTTTGCGGCAATCAAAATGGAGGATATGGAGGAGGCTGTGCGGCTGCTGCATTCCCTACTGGAAGCTGCGACGGGAAGGAATCACTGAAACAAAGAGCCGTACCGTAAGAAAATTGTAAGGTGCGCATAAGATTTCTTAAGATTCTTTGTACTGTGCGGGTGATATACTGGTGTAGTAAAAGATTACATTCTGAAGGGGGCTATGCCATGAAAAAGAAAATCGCCATTGCAGTCATCTTTGTTTGCGGAATCCTCGTTTTCTTTGTACCGTATTTCTTTTCCAATTCATGGAGAAATGTCGAACTCAAACGGGAGGTGATACAGTCTGCTATCTATGAAAGAAAGGATGTTGAACACGCTATGACACTGGTGGAGCACACATTTTCTCAGGAGCTGCAGGAGTGTAAAATGACAAGGATCAGCTATGATGAATCAGCATACAGGCAGTTTGCGGACGGCTTTAAGAAGCAGAAATCCGATGAGGTAATGGTTATTTATACGGATTTTATTACGGTGTCCAATGTATTCCATGCAGGGGATCATACGCTGGAGCCCAATGCGGAGTATACTGCGTATCCGTGGGTATTGCGGCGCTCATCCGCTCAGAAGGAGTGGACTATCATCGGTTCGGGATATGGTTTTTTATATACCTGAGAGGCATCGAGAGATAGACGCTGATAAAGCTTTTCGTTTGCCGTTTTTCTTGCGTCAGCATATACGATTCACACAAGGTGTTGTATAATATAAAGAAGGATACAGAAGAAAGAAGATGATAGTATGATGAACATCATGCAGCTGGAAACACAGATGGAATTTCTTGTTCGGATCCTGCTTGCGGGAATCTGCGGAGGTATCATCGGCTATGAACGGAAAAGCCGCAATAAGGAGGCTGGCATTCGCACGCACCTGATAGTGGCGAGTGGCGCTGCCTTGATTATGATCGTATCCAAGTACGGATTTTCTGATATTCTGGGAGATAAAGGTATCGCACTGGATCCCTCCCGTATCGCGGCACAGATTGTGACCGGAGTCGGCTTTCTTGGAGCCGGTATGATTTTCATGCGGAAAAACACGATCAGCGGACTGACGACGGCGGCAGGCATATGGGCAACCAGTGCGATCGGAATGGCGATTGGCAGCGGCCTGTATGCACTTGGGATTCTTACAGCAGTGCTGATTGTATTTGTGCAGATCATCCTTCACCGGAATCATCGCTGGCTGCGGGAGTCATATAAGGAGGAGCTGTCCTTTGTGATTGACCAGAATAAGGAGGACTTGCAGGATTTGCAGGAACGCTTGAAGCGTATGCAGATTGAGATACTGAATGTGAGTCTGACACAGGAGCATAGCTGCTATCAGGTGGAGTTGATCGTTGTTCTGCCGGATACGTATCAGGCTGCCAAGCTGCTGGATATGTTTCATGATGTGGCATATATTCATGAAATTGATGCATAGGGTATTGCCAAATCCTGATTTTTATATTAGAATGATGTCAACAACCAAATAGGTTTGAATAACCTCCATTTTTTCTATTTTCATGTTTCCAAAATAGATGAATGGAGGTTTTTTGTGAGAAGAGGAGGTTTGTCATGCAAACAATTGAACAAAACAAAATGGGTTATAAGCCTGTTTTACCATTGCTGATGTCAATGGCTTTTCCTCCGATGCTGTCCATGCTGATACAGTCGCTGTACAACATTGTAGACAGTATGTTTGTGGCACAGATTGGAGAAGATGCACTTACGGCTGTTTCCCTGGCTTTTCCGATACAGACGCTGATTGTAGCCTGTTCCGTGGGAATCGGTGTAGGGGTGAATTCCTATATAGCAAGAAAGCTTGGAGAGCAGAATCAGAAGGAAGCAAACAGTGCTGTGGCCCATGGTCTGCTGCTGTCGCTGATCGGATATCTGCTGTTTGTCGCAATTGGCAGCTTTACGATTCGTCCGTTTTTTGAAATGTTTACAGATTCTGCGGCAATACTGGATGACGCCTGCATGTATACGTATGTCTGTGTATTTCTGTGCTTTGGCTGTTTCTTTCATATTTTGATTGAAAAGGTATTTCAGTCCATGGGAAAAATGATCTTCCCCATGGCGATACAGGCGGCAGGAGCAATCACAAACATCATCCTGGATCCCATCATGATTTTCGGTCTGCTGGGCTTTCCTGCAATGGGGGTAAAGGGAGCGGCAATCGCAACGGTTATCGGACAGATTTTCGCTATGTCGCTATCACTGTTTATATTCCTGACAAGAAAATTCGATGTGAAGCTGGATTTGAAGCAGTTTCATTTCTCCTGGGATACCATTCGCCGCATTCTTTCTGTGGGGATTCCCAATGCCTGCATGAATGCACTGGGCAGTGTTCTTGTGATTGGTTTAAATTCCATTCTGATTCAGTTTTCCAATACGGCTGTTTCCGTATATGGGATTTATTATAAGCTGCAGACCTTTGTATTTATGCCGGCGAGCGGTCTGACGCAGGGAGCGATGCCGATCATGGGCTACAATTACGGAGCAGGCAGCCATGAACGTCTTTTGCAGACATTGAAGTATGCCATCATGGTGACGCTTGCCATCATGGTTTGCGGCTGTGCGATTTTCCTGCTGTTTCCAACACAGCTGCTGATGCTGTTTCATGCCAGTGAGGATATGCTGCGTATCGGTGTTCCGGCCCTGCGTATCATCAGTATCAGCTTCCTTCCGGCAGCCCTTGGGTTTATTCTGCCCACATTATTTCAGGCAATGGGGCTTGGCTTGCAGTCCCTGATTGTTTTCCTGCTTCGTCAGCTTTGTATCACTCTGCCGTTATCCTGGCTGTTTGCAGCCTGGTTCGGTCTGGATGGTATATGGTATTCCTTCCTAATCGCTGAAAGTATCGCTGCCGGTGTGGCGGTTCTGCTGTTTATACGCATTCGCAAGAAGGATAAGGTACTATCCAGTACCTTTGTACAGCAGCCATCAGCTTCGCAGGAAGCAGTGTGCTGAAACAGACACCGTGGTTTGTAAAAATTGCGGTGTTTTCTTTCCGCGTGTAATTTTGTGCGTTTTTCGGTTAATATTTTCCATTTTTTTATGTTACTGAACAATGAAATATGTTACACTTGATTTGGATAAAAAGAGTAGAGGAGATTAGCGTATGAAACAAGATATGATTGTTATTCTGGATCTTGGCAGCAGTGAGAATACAACACTTGCCAGAGAAATTCGTGCATTGGGTGTATACAGCGAGATTTATCCGCATGATATCACAAAAGCGGAGCTGCAGAAGCTGCCGAATGTAAAGGGTGTCATCTTAAACGGTGGGGAACACCGCAATGTCGACGGTAAGGATATCGATGTCTTGTCGGAAATTTATGAAGCGGGATATCCGGTGATTGCGATTGACCATGCACCGGCATTATGTGAACAGAAGCTGGAGGAATGGCCGTCAGAGGAAGTGTTAAAAACGTTTGTTTTCACTGTCTGCAAGGCAGAGGCAAACTGGAATATGAAGAATTTTGTGGCGGATCAGGTGGAACTGATTCGCGAACAGGTGAAGGATCGCAAGGTGCTGCTTGCATTGTCCGGCGGTGTGGACAGCTCTGTAGTGGCAGCATTGCTGTTAAAGGCAATCGGTAAGCAGCTGTATTGTGTGCATGTCAATCATGGGCTGATGCGCAAAGGGGAATCGGAAAGTGTAATTGAAGTGTTTAAGAATCAGATGGATGCGAATCTGATTTATGTGGATGCAAGCGAACGGTTTCTTGGAAAGCTGAAGGATGTGGCAGAGCCGGAACAGAAGCGTAAGATTATCGGTGCGGAGTTTATCCGTGTGTTTGAGGAAGAGGCTCGTAAGCTGAAGGGTATCGATTTCCTGGCACAGGGGACCATTTATCCGGATATCGTGGAGAGCGGCACCAAGACAGCAAAGGTTGTCAAATCTCATCACAATGTCGGTGGATTGCCGGATGATCTGGCGTTTGAGCTGGTAGAGCCATTGCGTCAGCTGTTTAAGGATGAAGTACGTGCGTGTGGACTGGAGCTGGGATTGCCTCATGATATGGTGTTCCGTCAGCCGTTCCCGGGACCTGGTTTGGGTGTGCGCTGTCTTGGAGCTATTACAAAGGATCGTCTGGAGGCGGTGCGTGAGTCGGATGCGATTTTACGCGAAGAGTTTGCGACAGCGGGTCTGGATCAGAAGGTTTGGCAGTATTTCACCATCGTTCCGGATTTCAAGTCTGTCGGTGTGAAGAATAATGCGAGAAGCTTTGAGTATCCTGTGATTCTGCGTGCGGTGAATACGATTGATGCAATGACGGCTTCGATAGAGGATATTGACTGGCCGGTGCTGCATAGGATTACGGATCGTATTTTGAAGGAAGTTGCGAATGTGAATCGTGTGTGCTATGATTTGACACCGAAACCGTGCGGAACGATTGAGTGGGAATAATACTAAAAACCTCAGAAAACCCTATTGATAAAGGGAATTCTGAGGTTTTCTTTTTTCTAAGATTCTCAAATGATACTATAATCTTTTTCCTTAATTCAAGTGATGTCATGTGTCGAATAAAAAATGAATACTTGTTTTTTGAATCAAAATCGCAAGTTCCATAAATTGAGGTCCGACAGTTCAGTAAAATAGCATTTGAAAAAGAAATCAAGAGGATGGCTTAAGCTGTCGTTCAATACTTGAATCTTCTGATCATAGCAATGAGTTTATATATACTGAGGCTGCTGAGATTTTGAATTTAAAATTAGAGTCAGATGAGATGCATTGGTTAATCACTCATATAAAAGTAGTTGATTTAACATCAATAGAAAGTTTCTGTTTTGATTCATTAGATTTTGTTTTAGAAAATGAGTAAATCTTATTCAGTGATACTATGTTTTTGTAGAAATAGATATAATGCTAGTAATTTATATTAAAGAATTAGTGAAGAATGATTTTGATAAAAATGGTTTCCAAATCGATACATTTCAACGAGATTGGATTGAAACTTTGAATTCAATGAATAATGAAGTTGATGAATTTATAACAAGTGATCCAAATGTCACAAAGAATTTTAGTGAATCATGACTTTATTATTGAAGCCATTTATATTTGTATGAATGCGTAAAATATTCCTTTTTCATACAGGTGTTTATATCCGATAATAAATCAAGCAAAAAGAAATAGTTGATACGTATAAAAGTCTTGCCGCTTTCGAAAAAGGAACGAATCCATAAACAGGATAAGGTATTTTTTAATATGCTTCTAAATATACAGGGATGCGCCTATATCTTAAATTTCACAATCTTCCCAAATAAATTAGTGATATCATATTACAGAAGCAATATCTATCAAAAGCGTCCGTGAATCCTATGATGGAAACAGACACAATTTGTCCAGTTTATACAATTACATCACAAATCTTGCGATATAATAAAGAATATATATAATTGAAAAAGGAAGGAAATTAGGATATGAAATTCAAGGAAACGACGATTCGTGTACTGGTACGGAAGAATTATGGAGAATGCTTTGATTTTTACACACAGAAGCTGGGACTGCATGTAGTTTGGGGAGACCGAAATGGTCCCTATACTTCCTTTGCGGCAGATTCGCAGGAGGAGCCCTGCTTCGCTATCTTTTTAGGTGATGCCATGCCGATGTTTCAGGGATATGTGCAGCCGGATACAAATAAGCAGCCGGACACGGTAACTGCAGTCATACCTACAGATGATCTGGATCAGGATTACTATCGTTTACAGGAAGCCGGTGTGGAATTTCTTGGAGAGCCGCAATTTATAGAAGCATGGGGCATGCGGTGTACTTACTTCAGAGACCCGGAAGGAAATCTATTTGAACTAAACGATGCCAGCGTGTAATGTGTCAGCTATACATAAGATAATTTAATCAAAGCTGCAAACCGAAACATATATGCAGGAAAACTTCAGTCTTTATGGAAGCTGCTAGTATGCATGTAAAAATTCAGGTAAAACAATATTTGAAAGTGAGGAAGCCGTATGAACTGGGAACCATGGACAGGGTGCTATAAAATCAGCGAGGGCTGTACAAATTGCTATTTTTACGGTCCTCATGCAAAACGGTATGGTCAGAATACCATACAGAAGACGGATAAATTTGACTGGACGATCCGAAAGAACGCAAAGGGTGAATACAATATCAAAGGAAACAAGATTCTTGCGACCTGCTTTGCCACGGATTTCTTTCTGCCGGAAGCCGATGCCTGGCGTGAGGAAATCTGGGCGATGATCAAGCAGCGGACGGATATAGAATTTTTGATTCTGACAAAGCGAATTGATCGTTTTCCTGTCGCCTTGCCGGATGACTGGGGAAGCGGATATGAGCACGTGAATATAGGATGTACCGTCGAAAATCAGGAAGCAGCCGATTACAGACTGCCCTTATTTCTATCCTATCCCATGAAGCGTCGGTTTATCGCCTGTGCCCCGTTACTGGAAGCGATTGATTTAACACCATATCTCGATGGTGTTGATCATGTCACTGTAGGCGGAGAAACCGGAAGAGAGGCACGCATATGTGATTATGAGTGGGTGCTTGACCTTCACAGGCAGTGCGGGGAAGCCGGTAAAACCTTCTGGTTTAAAAATACAGGCTCTTTTTTCAGACATGACGGTATCATAGAACGAGTGAATCCATTCAAACAGACAGGAAAAGCGAAGCAATGCGGGATTGATATAACAGACGGAAGAAGATTGTTCTGATCATGGTTATGTATTTTACCATGATCAACGATTAGAATTATGCAGCCTTCTTTGACTGAGTCGGATAATTAAAACTGCGTAATTTGGACTGTCTATAATAAGATAAACAAATAAAGAAATGAGAGCAATCTCATTTTTATTTTACTAAAAAATCATTGTGAGGTAAGCAGATGTGCATAGCGGGTAAACATAGCCCCTTTCCTCATGATAAACATGGGAAAATAGTATCCATGTTCATCAGGTAAGCTGTTATATCCAGTATTCAGTCCTATAAGGAGCTTGCAAATGCTAACTCTTGTATTGACAATCCTGTTAAGTGTATTATAATGTATATGTACAATAAGTACATTTAAGTACAACGGAGGTGGCCTTGTGCAAATACTGATCAGTAATCATACCACAAAACCGATTTATGAGCAGATAACCTCACAGATCAAGCATGCCATTATGAACGGAGAATTAAAGAGCGGCGATCCGCTTCCATCCATGCGTGCATTGGCAAAGGATCTGCATATCAGCGTTATTACGACACAAAAAGCGTATGAGGATCTGCAGCGGGATGGCTTTATCGAAAGTGCTGCGGGCCGTGGAACCTTCGTATCCTCACAAAACAAGGAATTCATCCGTGAGGAACAACTGCGTCTGGCGGAAGCAAAGCTGCAGGAAGCCGCAGAAATCGGACGGTTAAATGGAATATCGCTTGAAACATTAACGAAGCTGCTTACGATGTTTTATGATGAAGGATAGGGAAGGAGTATCACTATGGATGCACTCATGCTAAAAAATGTATCAAAAGCATATGAGAATTTTCAGCTGAAGGATATCAGCTTTACACTGCCGGAAGGAACCATTATGGGACTTATTGGTGAAAACGGCGCAGGCAAATCAACCATTATCAACTGCATTATGGATTTGGTAAAGCGGGACAGCGGGGAGATTACGGTTCTTGGACAGCAAATGGATAAAGACAATCTGGCACTGCGCGAAGATATCGGAATCGTTTTCGATGTCAGTGATTTCTATGACAGCTTCAGTATTGAGCATACGGAAAAAATTTTACAGGATGTTTATAAAAACTGGGATCATGAAACCTTTCAAAGATACAAACAACAGTTTGCATTACCTGATAAAAAGCGTATGAAAGAATTCAGTCGTGGTATGAAAATGAAAACAGCGATTGCTATTGCATTATCCCGCAAGCCGCGGCTTCTCATACTTGATGAGGCAACAAGCGGTCTGGATCCCGTCATGCGGGATGAAATTCTGGAAGTATTCATGGAATTTGTTCAGGATGAGCATCATTCTATCCTCATATCCTCCCATATCTCTACCGATTTGGAAAAGGTGGCTGATTACATTACATTTGTTCATAATGGAGAGCTTGTACTGTCTGCTCTTAAGGATGAATTGATTTATCAATATGGTATCATGAAATGCCGTGAAGAAGATTTTAAACAGCTAAACCCGGATGATATTATTCGCTACCGCAAACAGCCTTATGAAACAGTGGTGCTTGTCGAAGGTCGCGAGGCGGCTGCACATAACTATCCAAATTGCATTGTTGAGCGTGCAACACTGGATGATATCATGCTGCTGTATGTGAAAGGAGAACGGATATGATCGGGTTGATACGAAAGGATTTATATTATTTAGCCTCCAGCTGGAAGCCGTTGCTGCTGTCTGTCTTCATCATTGGCGGATTTTCTACATGGAAAGGCTTTGGAGCGATTCTAATCGTGATTTTGCCAACCTTTTTCGGATTGAGCATTATGGGATGTATTCAGATGGATGCACAGAACAAATGGTATGACTATTACCGGGTTCTTCCCATTTCCTTTCGAAATGTTGTGGCAGCTCGTTATTTCGCATATCTGGCTTTTACGGGCATTGGTTTTCTGATAACCGTTGTATATGGTTATGTGATTCAATTTACAATGGGAATTACTGCTCTTGGAACCCGGTTTGCTATGTGGCAGGGATTCTCAATGGGCATTGCACTGGCATTGAGCTTTGCGGCTGTCTTTATTCCTGCCACCTATTACAACAAGGGCGAGAAAATGGAGGTATCCATGATGATGAGCGGTTTTGTATCCTTTGGAGCTGTATATCTTGCCAGCAAGCTGCTGATGCTGTTTGGTATTCAGCTGATGGATTATGCAGATATGTTTCTTCAGATTCTATTAGGTTCGTCTTTGCTGCTGTTTGCAATCTCATGGACTGCATCAAATATCATAGTTCAAAAGCGTGCCTCATAACCAGCACACTGCAAGTAATAGAGCAGGAACCGGATAAAATCCATAGCTAAAAGCAATAAGGAGAAGAGAATGAGGAACATTACAAAGGAGCAGCTGGAATCTGCGCATAAGGAAATCGTGGCGATTATCAGAAAATGTGAGAATATGGAAGGGAAATTCGCAGCAGGGACCTCGCAGCATACCTTACTGAAAAATCGGCTGTTTTCCATGCGTGTGGCAAAGCAGCTGATCGAAGAAAAGCTGACAGCACTGCAAATGAATGCTGCGATAGAAAACGCAAATATAGTTTCCCTTCAGGAATTGGCTTCCGCCATAGAGCCGGTTCGCTCCATCATCAGAAAATGCAGAAAGGCACAAAGTAAATATGAAAAGGAAACCGCCCATTATAATCGCCACGAGCCAATGATTCATGCGATGCAGATTGCAGAGCAGCTGCTTGAGGAACAGCACCAGTTGCAGCAGGAGGCAGAAGCTCGCTAAAAAGACATACACCTATTATATAACGAAGCACATAAAGCGAAAAGAGGATTCGAGGGTAGGAGTTCTTAGCAGCTATATGTGTTTTTCTGTCTTTTCATAGGAAAAAAATTCCTGACAAAATTTTGTTGACTCTCCCCCTACAGGAGCATGTAAGCTGAAGGTGAAAGGAGGAATTGCAATGAAAAGTATTGAAGTTTCGGATATAACGAAGACATATAACGGAAGAACAGTCGTAGACAGACTGAGCTTCTCCGTTGACAAAGGAGAGGTGTTCGGACTGCTGGGACATAACGGTGCCGGCAAGAGTACGACGATTGACTGTTTACTGGGTCTTACAAAGCCGGACAGCGGCAGTGCACGTATCTTAGGACAGAATGCAGCCAAACACAGAAAAACGTTGTTTGAGCATGTCGGTGTCCAGCTGCAGCATGCGGCACACGCAAACAATATTCGCGTTTGTGAGGTATGTGAGGAAACCGCGGCACTTTACCATGAGCCTGCGGACTATCATGCGCTTTTAAAGCAGTTTCAGCTGGAAGCGTTCACCAATCAAAAGGTGGAACAGCTGTCGGGAGGTGAGCGGCAAAAGCTATCCGTAGTCGTGGCACTGATTCCAAATCCACAGGTGATTTTTCTGGATGAGCTGACAACCGGACTGGATGTGGCAGCCCGTCGCGAGGTATGGCATATTCTGAAATCACTGAAGCAAAAGGGAATGACAATTTTCCTGACAACGCATTATATGGAGGAGGCTGAGAATTTATGTGATCGCCTACTTATTTTGAAACAGGGCAGAAAGCTGTGTGAGGGAAGCGTTGAAGAACTTATCGAAAACAGTCCCTATGAAAATCTGGAAGAGGCATATCTATGGTACAGTGAGGAGGAAGTGAGCATATGAAACGATTTCTGACATTTTTAAAGGTGGAGGGGAAGCTGAGTCTGCGCAGTCCGGATGGCATCATTTTCGGAATCGGTATGCCGGTCGGTGTCCTGCTTCTGATTGCAGTCGTAGCCGGTTCGCAATCCGCAGGAGGTGCTGATTATTCCTTTTTACAGAGTGCATTTGCGTCGCTGTTGACGGTCGGAATCTGTGCGACTGCCTTTATGGGACTGCCGCTGACGATCGCAGATTACCGTGACAAGAAAATCCTGAAGCACTTCTTTGCGACACCGATTCGCCCGTTTATGATTCTGTCCGTTCAGGTGGTGATTGGCATGCTGACGTCATTCTTCTCAGCAGCGTTGGTTACCGTTTTGGCTGTGTTTGGATTCGGATACCGCATGGAAGGGGATCCGTTCCTTTTCATCGGTGCATTTCTGCTTGTCATGTTGTCCATGTACAGCATCGGCATGATTCTGGCAAGCTTGTGCAAGACGGTGAAAATTGCGAATGTCGTTACAACCTTCGTCTATTTTCCCATGCTGTTTTTATCGGGGGCAACCATCCCCTTCGAGTTGTTTCCGGACACTGTGCAAAAGGTATGCAATGTCCTGCCGCTGACACATGGTATCAAGCTGTTAAAGGCGGTTTCTTTAAACATGTGGAGTCAGGAGATATGGATATCTGTCGCCCTTTTGATTGTATTCGCAGTTGTCGGCTGTATCCTTTCTGTTGTATCATTTAAATGGGATTAAGAAAGGTGGAAACCACTATGAACAAAGATTTTTTCTGTCATCAGGATGAACCTGAAAAGCTGTATCGGATCGGGGTATTTTCACAAATGAACCATATAACAGTGAAAACACTACGCCATTATGATGAAATCGGTTTACTGAAGCCTGCTTATGTAGATGAGGACAGCGGGTATCGCTACTATACCTCGAATCAGCTGCTGCCGCTGCATAAGATACTGGCTCTTCGGGATATGGGATTCTCTCTGGAGGAAATACGGCAGGTGTGTAATGGCGCTTCGCAGGAACAGCTGTTGAAGAAAAGAAAACAGCAGCTGCTGAAAATCATGGCGGAAACAGGCGAAAAGCTGGCGCGTGTGGAGGGCTATCTGAGTGGTGGACATCTGGATGATGAATACCGTGTCATTCTGAAATCACTGCCAGCGGTTACCATTGCCTCTATGCGGGTACATCTCGACAGCTATGCGGATCTGTTTTATAAAATGCCGGATATGGGGCTGGAAATGGAGAAGGCAGGCTGTGAATGTAAGGAGCCGGAATACTGCTTCACCATGTATTACGATGATGAGTACCGGGAGCAGGATGTGGATGCGGAAATCTGCGAGGCGGTTACTGAAATGAAAGAGGATCGCGGTGATTTGAAATTTCGTGAGCTGCCGGCTGTTGAACTTGCTGCATGCGTCATGCATAAGGGGGCGTATCGTACACTGCCGCTGGCATATCGTGCCATCGTTTCCTTTATTGAGGACAACGGCTACGAGATGATCGGGCATCAAAGAGAAGCCTATATTGACGGTATCTGGAACAAGGACAGTGAGGACGACTGGCTCACAGAAATCCAGTTTCCTGTACGCAAAATTCAGCGAACCTAACGCATAGAACAGGATACAAAAAAGCATGGAATCTTTTCTAGGAATCCATGCCTTTTTGTATGGCGCTCTTTTTCATTCAGACTCTGCAACATCATAGCAGCCTGCACGTAAGGCAAGCAGCTTCCAGATATCCTGATATACGCTGCCTTCATCCTCCACGTCAATCATCAGCCAGCGCTGTCCATTCCCTTCTGCTGTTTCCTGAATGATTTCCTGCATTGCATCACCGAGGTGCGGCAGCAGTGCTTCCAAATACGGCGCTTCTTTCTTGCCGATGACGATCAGCAGGGTGAAATACTGCTCCCGTGCATACAGGGTACAAAGATTTCTGCCTCTTTTTTTGAACTTCATATTCCATCCGTATTCCCATGTGCATCTGCTGAATTCCATTTGCGGTTCACAGGAAAAGATGTCCTTCATTGCCTGCAGAAATTTTTCAAACAGCTTGTTATGGATGACGGCGTAAAAATCCTCAATCTGCGGGATGTGTGTGCTGTCCTGCTGTATATCCATATAGTACCTCCTCATGCTTCATGTTTACAGTATACTAGGATTTCTTGCGTTTGTCTTGTCACAGAATGCGCAGGTTACAAGATTCGTACCGGATATGCAAGCAGGACTACATAGATGAATGTACGGTTTTATTCAGGGTATGGGCATGGTATAATGGGGGTAGAGATTTATGACGCACTATATTTCAATATATTGTAACGGGTGTTAGTAAGCTATTATGGAAATCGGCACAGAATTCCCTGTCATAGAGAGAAGGCGCTATGAGCCTTGATTATCTGTGATTCTGATGATGGCTGTAGGCTGTAAAGGAAGCGGCAATCCGGGAATCGAAAGGAGTATAGGATGAAATATTTTGGTGAAGGCTTAAGTGAACAGCATAAAAAGCTGCAGCATATGATTCGAAAGGAGCAGGAGCTGGAGGCAGCGAAGGAGCTGTTTCTTTCCCTTCATGCGGCATTGCATGCGTCCGCGGTTTCCGAAATGCCCTGCAATGAGGTGGATGCTCTTTTACAGGATTTACAGGAATATGAGTATGCAATTATGCCGACAAGGGAAGCGGAAACAATTGCCTGGGTTATCTGGCATATCGCACGCATTGAGGATCTGACAATGAATATGCTGGTGGCAAGGCAGGAGCAGGTATGGAATCCCGATTGGAAGCAGCGATTGCAGATCAGGCTGGACGATACAGGTAATGCGTTAACGGATGATGAAATCATGGATTTCAGTAAAACGGTTTGTATTCCTGAGCTGCTGGCATATCGAAATGCAGTCGGACGCAGAAGCAGACAGCTTGTACAGGAGCTTACGTTTGCGGATATGAAGCGTCACGTTTCACAGCAGGACCTCGCACGGATTCGTTTATGCGGGGGTGTAAGTGAGCATCCGGATTCCTTATGGCTTTTGGAATTCTGGGGCAAAAAGGACGTTGCCGGTATTCTTCTCATGCCGCCGACCCGTCATATTCTGCTGCATCTGAATGACTGCTGTCGCTGGAAGCTGGAAATCAGAAACAGAAAGCACCTGTATCGCAGCTGAGGATACAAGGCAAGCGGAGTGCATAGAAAAAGCGGATAGTGAAAGGATACGGTGCTTATTCGATTTCGGGGGATAAATAATAAGAGAATTCAAGCCTGTTGTATTTTTCAATGGAAATGGAATTCTCGTTTTTTTGTACTCTGAAGGAAGAATGAGTCAAGGATAGCTGCTATCCGTTTGTGATAAACAAAATCCGGGTAATCCATATCCATGTTATTGACAACATGATGCAGGGCTGCTGGTTACATGAAGAATGATGTGTGCTTCTACTTTCGTATAGGATTCAAAATGCCTTTACAGCGTGTTTTCTGTATGACGAACCGTACCGCTCAGAAGGCTGTAAAGGTTGCTGTGGGACTGCTTCTGTATGCATGAACTGGAATGGAAAAACGGGAAGGGTCTTTGTCATTCCATAAAGCATTGCGGTATATACAGCTTACTCGAAGAGGACATATTTTTTAGCGAGTGTCTGCCTGCCTTTATAGTTACTTATGGAAGGAAAATAGTATAGAAAACCTTCCATGATATTGTAAGGATTTCCATGATATGAAGAATTGCAGAGAGCTGATTCGATCCGATTTTCCAATACAGCAGCTTTAGAAACAGCAAGCAGAGCTATAGCATCAAGTGCATTCAATTATGCTGCTTTTAAAGACTCACTTAGCGGTGACCATAGCATAAAGGATGATTGAGCATGCGCTTTAGAACGAGGAACATGAGGATCAGCACTACATTCCCTGGGCTTGTCCGGATTCTGATATCCCGATGCCGCAAGGCTGTAAAAAATGGAATAGAAAATCTGTACAGCAGGTCAGATTGTGACAGTTTTGTCACAGACATAGACAGGGTGATATTTATTTTTTATAATACAGAAAAGGAAAGGTAGCGGATGCTTATGAAATTGCTGTTTGTTGAGGATGATCAGGCCATTGCGATGGGTCTTGTGTATACATTGAAAAAGGAAGGCTATGAGGTGGTGTGGTGCGACCATAAACGTTCGGCACTGCAGCAGCTGGATCAGCAGACGTTTGATTTGCTGCTGCTGGATGTCGGTCTTCCTGATGGAAGTGGCTATGATATCTGTACGTATGCAAAAAGCCGGCAGGATGTGCCGGTGCTGTTTTTGACTGCGCTGGATGATGAGGGGAATGTAGTGATGGGGCTGGACATGGGCGGTGACGATTACATTACAAAGCCGTTTCGAATCAATGAGCTGCTCAGCCGGATGCGAAGCGTACAGCGCCGCTATCACCGTCAGGAGGAGGATATTGTTCAGATACAATATCTAAGCATCTATCCTAAACAGGGAAAGGTATACAGGGAACAGGAGGAGGTGCTGCTTACTGCACTGGAATATCGTCTGCTCATGGTGTTTATCAATCATCCTCAGCAGGTGCTCAGCCGCTCTCAGCTGCTGGAGGGAATCTGGGATGCTGCCGGTGATTTTGTCAATGATAATACACTTACCGTTTATATTAAACGTCTTCGTGAAAAGCTGGAGCGCGATCCGCAGAATCCGTCGATCATTGTGACGGTGCGGGGGCTGGGCTACCGTCTGGAGCTTCATCATGCTGCGTAATACAGAGCTGCGTATCGCAATTTGGGCCAGCCTTGCGCTCATGCTGGTTACCGCCTGTCTTTTGCAGCCGATTTCAACCGCCGCCATGCTGATTACTTTTATTACACAGGGGATGCTTCTTACAATATATCTGCTGCTCAGCCGGTACCGCTATGCACAGCTGAAAAAGCTGTCAATGTATTTACAGCAAGTATATCAGGGCGATGGAGCATTTGATATTCCCCAATACAGGGAAGGAGAGCTCAGCATACTGCACAGTGATCTCTATAAAATCACGCGCACGCTGCAGCTGCAAAAGGAGAGTCTGCAGAAGGATAAGCTGTTTCTGGCAGATTCTCTTTCCGATATTTCCCATCAGCTGAAAACACCGCTGACCTCCATGATGATTATGAGTGAGCTGCTTCAGGATGAGGAATTACCCAGAAAGCAGCACAATCAGTTTGCGGATGCTTTGCGCCAGCAGCTGAAACGCATGGAGTGGCTGGTTTCCACACTGCTGAAGCTATCCCGCATTGATGCGCAGGTTTTACAGTTTCACCCGCAGCAGCTATCGGTGTATCAGCTTTTGCAGGAAAGTCTGGAGCCTCTGCATATCATGATGGAGCTGAAGGAGCAGACCTGTACACTCGTCTGTGATGAGGGGCTGGAGGTTACACTGGATATGAAATGGAGTGTGGAGGCATTGGGAAATATACTGAAAAACTGTGTGGAGCATACGCCGCAGCAGGGCAGTATTCATATTTCTGTACAGGATAATCCGCTGCATACCTGTATTCGAATCCAGGATAGCGGAAAGGGGATCCCGGCAGAGGAGCTGCCGCATATTTTTGAACGCTTTTACAGGGGAAGGAATGCCTCGATAGACAGCGCGGGAATCGGTCTTGCCATGAGTAAGGCGGTTTTTCAGCAGCAGAACGGCGATGTGGAGGCGATTGCCAGCGAACAGGGAGCCTGCTTTCTCATTCGCATTTACAAGGATGTGACAATTTTGTAAGCACGCCGTCACGAGGGTGTCATACCGATGCGGTATGCTGTAGAGGAGGAGGTAGCTTATGGAATTTTTAACAAATAACAGGCAGAATTCCCCCATCTCTGCGACGATAAGCAGATGGTGGGATGAATGCAGCCATTTTCCTTTATCCTTCACACAGGATAAATACGATTAAATTTCTTAGATTCAAAAAAAGCAAAAACATTTGAGAAATTTTGCTAATGCTTTTTTATGCATGTTGAGTGAAAAAATCAAGAGATGAGCACAATTACATATATGTGATATGACTTTGTTAAATAAGGAATTCCTGAATAATCTTCCATCTATATCTTAAGTCAAATAAATGCGTAAGTCCTGTCCTTTTTCTTTATGAATATGGTAAATCAGACCGCCTTGTGGTATACTATGAGTATAAAAATAGTTTCGGTCGATATTATGAGATGAGGTGTATTTATGCTAGATTTAGACAGTAATGCTCATTCAGTGTTTGCTCTCCATTACCATTTGATCATGACAACCAAATATCGGCGTCGTGTGTTCGATGATGTCATCAGTGATCGTGCAAAAGATATCTTTCTTCATATTGCCAGATCCTATAACATCTCTCTTCAAGAATGGAATCATGATGTCGATCATATTCATATCCTGTTCTCTGCTCACCCTAACTCTTGTCTTACGAAATTCATCAATGCGTATAAGAGTGCCAGTTCACGTTTATTGAAGAAGGAGTTTCCTGAAATTCGTGAAAAGCTTTGGAAAGAAGCATTTTGGAGTCAGAGCTTCTGTTTGATCAGTACAGGAGGTGTCACCACCGACATCATCAAAGCTTATATCGAAAGTCAAGGTGAGAAGAATGGTGTCAAGAAAAGGGTATCAGTTTAGAATCTATCCAAACAGGGAGCAAGAGATTTTCTTTACCAAAACATTTGGTTGTGTCCGTTTTTTGTATAATCATATGTTAGATGACAAAATCAAATATTATGAAGAAACTAAGAAAATGAAGCAAACGACACCTGCATCCTATAAGAAGGATCATCCATTTCTCAAGGAAGTAGATTCTTTGGCATTAGCAAACGCTCAACTACATTTAGAAGCTGCTTTCAAAAAGTTCTTCAAAGAAACAGATATCGGTTTTCCCAAATGGAAATCAAAGCATCAGGCGAAACAAAGTTACACGACAAATATGGTCAACGGAAATATCCGATTGTTTAGTACGATACAAAACCAGACGACCTATCTACGTTTACCAAAGGCAGGTAATATAAGGATCCATATGCATCGCATACCACAGGGGGTCTTAAAAGCAGTGACGATAAGCAAACAGCAGGACCGTTATATTGCGACATGTCTGTTTGAATATGAAAATAAAGTAGAAAGTAAAGAAGTGGTACATGTGTTAGGTCTTGATTATTCGCAAAAATATTTATATGTAGATAGTGAAGGTCAGGTATGTGACTATCCCCATTTTTATCGTGCGAGTGAGAAGCGATTAGCAAGAGAACAGCGCAAACTTTCCAAGATGGTCAAAGGAAGTAATAACTATAAGAAGCAAAGAAACAAGGTAGCCAAGCTGCATGCCCATGTAGCACAGCAAAGAAAAGATTTTCTACATAAAGAAAGCAGGAAGATAGCCAATTCCTGGGATATGGTAGTTGTAGAAGATATCGACATGAAAGCTATGAGCCAAGGATTACAGCTAGGAAAGAATCTCATGGATAATGGCTTTGGCATCTTGAGAAATTATTTGAAGTACAAGTTAGAAGATGGAGGAAAACGATTTATAAAGGTCGATAAATGGTATGCCAGTACGCAGATATGTAATCACTGTGGAGCAAAGAGAAAGATAGGACTGAATGAAAGAATCTATCAATGTCCGAAATGTGGTCATATAGAGGATCGTGATATCAATGCAGCGAAGAATATACGTGATGAAGGTATACGATTACATAGAGGTTAGAAAATAAGGATTACAAAGAACCGCTGGACGAGCGGGGATAGCTTGCTTATGCTTAGGACATCGGTTCTATCGAACAAGAAGCTCCCACTTCTATGCTAGTCATAGCATAAGTGGTGAGAGTACGTCACGAGTAGAGCATTTAACAAAACGGTACGGACAGGGGGAGGCGCAGGTGAGTGCGCTGGATGATGTGTCCTTCTGTGTGGAGCAGGGTGAATTTGTCGCCATTGTAGGGCCGAGCGGAAGCGGTAAATCCACGCTGCTGCATCTGCTGGGCGGTGTGGATCGGCCAACCGGCGGCAAGGTGTATGTGAGTGATAAGGATATGTATGCACTCGATGAAACCGCACTGGCGATTTTTCGCAGAAGACAGATTGGTCTGATCTATCAGTTTTACAACTTGATTCCGGTACTGAATGTGGAAGAAAACATCACACTTCCCCTGCTGCTGGATAATCGCAGCGTCAATACGCAGCAGCTGGACAGCATGGTAGAGGCACTGGGGCTGAAGAAGCGATTACAGCATCTGCCCAGCCAGCTCAGCGGCGGACAGCAGCAGCGCGTTTCCATCGGTCGTGCACTGATGGCATCTCCGGCCATCGTACTGGCGGATGAGCCGACCGGAAATCTGGATCGGGCCAACAGCAGGGAAATCATCGACCTGCTGAAGCGCCTGCATGATGAGCTTCACCAGACACTGATCATCATCACACATGATGAAGGCATTGCTTTGCAGGCAGATCGGATTTTAAAAATAGAGGACGGTCACATTGTGCGTGATGAGGTGATTCGCCGATGAATATCATACAGAAGGTGACATGGAAATGCATGAAGGCCGCTAAGCGCAGAACGATGGTCACCATCTTTGGTGTTATCCTGTCTGTTGCCATGATTGCGGCCGTTTCAACCATCGCACAGTCCTTTCAGGATTTGATGCTGCGCAATGCCCGTTCCAATTTCGGAGATTTTGAAATGGAATTTTATGATGTTCCTGCCAAACAGGCAGAAAAGCTGGTAAAGGACTCCCGCATAAAGGAAAGTCTGATTTCCTATCACGATACCTGTGCATTCTTGAAGGATGTAAAGGATGCGCAGCGACAATATATACAGCTTCAGGTCTATGATATGGAGCACCTGCATCTGAATGCCTTGCAGCTGGTGAAGGGAACGCTCCCGCGCCAAAAGAATGAAATTCTGTTGTCGGAAAGCTTTATGGAAACAAGCGGTACCGCCTGGAAAATCGGAGACAGTATAACTCTGCCTATCGGTTATACGCTACAAAAGGATGGAAGCCGGTCATATTCCCAATGGAATTCGGATGATGCGACAGGTGAAAGCTTTCATCAAACCGGGGAGCGTACCTTTCGTATCACCGGTATTATGGATGATGGAAAGGTGCATTTCGGAAGCCAGAACTATGCCTTTTATCTGCCGTTTCAGGGAAATGAGGGGACTTTGGAAAACCGGTATGTCATTTCCTTTACGATGAAGGAGCGAACTGCATCCATTTATGAGGATGCACAGCAGCTTGCAGAGGATTACGGTCTGCAGGATGTACAGATCAATCCCAACAATACGCTGCTGATGTTTTACGGTATCAATGACGATAACGGTTTTATGACGACAATTACGCTTGCGACGGGGATGGTGGCTCTCATTATTATGATCGGCTCGATTTCTCTGATTTACAATGCGTTCGCCATTTCGTTATCACAGCGAAGCCGTTATCTGGGAATGCTTGCCAGCATTGGTGCTACGCAGAAACAGAAGCGCTCCTCCGTTTTCTTTGAAGCGTTTGTGATTGGTGCCTTTGCAATTCCAATCGGTATTCTATGCGGCTATGCAGGGATCGGTATCACCTTTCTTTGCATCCAGCCGCTGATTCAGGGGATGTTTGAAACCATGGTGGAGCTGAGGCTTGTCATTACCTGGCAGAGTGTGCTGGTTTCCGTTCTGTTTTCCTTTATCGTCCTGCTGATCAGTGCCTGGCTGCCAGCACGGCGTGCTTCGCGTATCACACCGATCGATGCGCTGCGGCAGAATCAGGATGTCAGTATCCGCGTAAAGGATGTGCGTAGGACACGCTGGATCCGCAAGTGGTTCGGCTTTTCCGCCGCGCTGGGTGCAAAGAACATGAAGCGAAGCAGACACCGCTATTATGCCACATTGTTTTCACTGATTATCAGTATGGTTCTCTTTATGACAGCTTACAGCTTTTCCACCTTTATTTCACAGGCCTTTTCAATGGCACAGGGGGAAATACCGGCTGATGTAACCGGAGGAATGAATGGATACAGCCAGCCGGAAGGGGATGCGATACGAGAACAGCTGTCCCGGCTTCCCTCTGCCGAAGAGTTTCTCTATATGGAAAGTGTGACGCTGCAGGATCATTCGACCGCAGCCTACAGCGATCAGCTGCAGCAGCTTTTGGATGAGCAGGGACGGCATTTTGATGAACCGCAGCAGCGCTTGTCTTTTGAGATTATCGCTTTGAATGATCAGAGCTTTGCCCGCTATGCCGGGGAGGTCAATGCTTCTATGGAAGACTTTACAGGCAGTGATGCTCAGGCGATCCTGCTGAATAAGCTGACCTGCAAAAAAGAGAATACCTTTACCGATTACCGGCTGCTGGAGAATGCGGAAAAGGGAATGACGCTGCAGGCCGCTATGGATAAGCGCTCCTATGAAACAGCGATACATGTTGCGGCAGTCAGTGAAGTGCATCCATGGTTTATGCCGGCCAATGTTGATGATATTCATACGATTTATCTGATAACGAATGAGCAGTCCATGCGGATTTTGAAAAAACAGCTGCAGCTTACACAGGACATGCTTTCCATGAAGTTTCAGTATCGCTCCTCTCAGCCCTATGCACTGGAAAATGAGCTGACACAGCTGCAGTCTCAGCATCCGGCAGGAACGATTTTCAAAAGCAATATCCGGGCATTGAAGGATCGGCAGAATCAGCTGTCGCTGTTTCTGAATGTCTTCCTGTATGGCTTTGTGGCACTGATCCTGCTGGTCAGCGCAGCCAATATTTATAACACGATTTCCACAGGAATCGCCTTGCGCAGACGGGAATTTGCCATGCTGAAATCCATAGGAATCACACCGGGCGCCTTTCGCGCAATGATCCGTATGGAAATTATGCAATATCTGGGCAGGACCATGCTGTTTGGCATACCGCTTACACTGCTTGTCATCTACGGTGTGTACGCAGTTCTGCAGCGTAATTTCGCCTTTGCCTTTGCATTTCCGTGGCAGGGACTGCTGTTTATCATCCTTCTGCTGGCGGCTTTGCTGTTTATGAGCATGCGCCTGGCACTGCAGGCGATGAAGCACGATAATCTGATGGAAACGATTCGACAGGAAAGCATATGACCGGATTGTATGCCGTTGGATACATCCCTGTCAGGAATAGGGAAAGCAATCCGGTTATCGCGAATGCAGCTGTAGGTATCGGTTGGTGAATCCATAAAGCTTCCTTGTTCATGAAATTGAAAAAGGGTGAACAGAGACCTTGGAATCCTGTGTAAACCGCTATCATTCTATGGTATAATGAAAGAAAATAACGAAGGAGGAAGCTTATATGACATCCTATATTATGGCGATTGATCAGGGAACGACCAGTACCCGCGCCATTCTGTTTGATAAAGCCAGCAACATCGTCGGAGTAGCGCAAAAGGAGCTGGAAAATTATTATCCGCATCCGGGCTGGGTGGAACAAAACGCAAACGATATATGGGCAAGTACCATCGGTGTGATGTTTGAGGTGCTGGCCAAAACCGGTGTAAGGGATACCCAGGTGGCTGCCATCGGCATCACCAATCAAAGAGAGACGACAGTTGTCTGGGATAAGGAGAGCGGTCAGCCGATATATTTCGCCATCGTCTGGCAGTCCCGTCAGTCGGACACCTATTGCCAAAAGCTGAAGGAGCAGGGGCTGGAGGGGATGATTCGCGAAAAAACCGGTCTGCTTCTGGATCCGTATTTCTCTGCCAGTAAGATTCGCTGGATACTGGATCATGTGGAGGGTGCTCAAGCGCGTGCGGAAAAAGGGGAGCTGCTGTTCGGAACCATGGATACCTGGCTGCTGTGGAAGCTGACCAAGGGAGCGAAGCATATGAGTGATGTATCCAATGCGTCCCGAACGATGCTGATGAATCTGAAGACGCTGCAATACGATGAGGAGCTGCTGAAGCTATGGAATATTCCCCGCTGTATGCTTCCGGAAATCCGTGATTCCAGTGAGGTGTACGGGGTTACCAGTGGTGTGTTTGATCATCCGGTTCCGGTTGCGGCATTGATCGGTGACCAGCAGGCGGCCCTGTTCGGACAGACCTGCTTTGATGCGGGAAATGTAAAAAACACGTATGGAACCGGCTGTTTCCTGTTGATGAATACAAAGGAGCGCCCGATTCACTCCGCACACGGGCTCGTCAGCTGTGTTGGCTGGAGAATCCGGGGGGAGACGGATTATGTTCTGGAGGGCAGCGTCTTTGTCGCAGGAGCTGCCATACAGTGGCTTCGCGACGGCCTGAAAATTCTGCACAGCAGTGCGGAAAGCGAGCAGCGTGCCCTGCAGGTTGCGGATAGTGACGGTGTATATGTCGTACCGAGCTTTACCGGTCTGGGTGCTCCATACTGGAAGCCGCAGGTAAAGGGCGGTATGTTTGGGCTGACCAGAGGCACAACACAGGAGCATATCATACGTGCTACGCTGGAAGCTCTGGCATATCAGACCAATGATGTACTCCAGGCGATGAAGCAGGACAGCGGACTGGACATCGCACAGATGCAGGTGGATGGTGGTGCCAGCCGCAACGATTATCTGCTGCAGTTTCAAAGTGATATCACCGATACGTGCATTGTACGCTCCACCATCAGTGAAACAACTGCACTGGGGGCTGCCTACCTGTCCGGGCTTGCCATGGGCTTTTGGAAATCCAAGGAAGAAATCCGTTCCCAGTTTCAGGTATCACGGCGCTTTACACCACAGATGGATGCGCAGCAAAGAGCA
The DNA here is from genome assembly GCF_019132535.1 of Erysipelatoclostridium sp. DFI.2.3. NCBI lineage: Bacteria > Bacillati > Bacillota > Erysipelotrichia > Erysipelotrichales > Coprobacillaceae > Thomasclavelia > Erysipelatoclostridium sp. DFI.2.3. The sequence continues at coordinate 72,726 of NZ_JAHOOJ010000005.1, forward strand.
GACTGTCTGCAGGGCTGGAACAAAGCAATCCATGCGATTCTTGACTTTTGATGGTTACTGGAAAATATTAACTTGTGAAAACATGAGCAAAACAGTTGACGATTCTTTATCCTATCTGTTACCATAGGATTGCCAGCATCATATCATACGATGAGGGACAATCAAAGCGCTGTTATCATACAGCCACATGGAGGAGAATATTACGATGAAAAAACTCACAGTACTACTAGCAATGACGATGTTACTAGCAGCCTGCGGCGGTAATTCCGAGCCTGAAAAAAAAGGAAACGGTGAATCCGCAAAAGACAAGAATGGAGACTACGCGACTGCTGAAATCACGGTACAGGGTGATGATGTCGTTGCCATCAATCTTGACGAAACAAAAGAGGGAAAATCCAAAAAAGAGCTTGGCGACAAATATGGAATGAAGGCCGCAAGCAAGAAAGCGAAAAAGGAATGGGATGAGCAGGTGGAATTCCTGGAGAATTACATTGAGAAAAACGGTCTGGACAAGGTCGAAATGAATGATGCAGGCTATCCTGTGAATGACGATGTTCTGGCTGGCTGCACCATCAATGTGAAAAATCTGATGGATGCGGCAAAGAACGCAAAGGACAACGCAAAATAAAATAGCCTGTGAAAGACGGAGATACCAGCTATCTTCGTTCTTTTTTTTGTGCAAATCCGGATTTCAGCTTCCTGTCTGCAATCGGATTCATCGTATTTTTAAAGCTGTATATAGCAAATGTTTTTACTTTTTTTGAATCTAAGAAATTTAATCGTGTTTATCCTGTGTGAAGGATAAAGGAAAATGGCTGCATTCATCCCACCATCTGCTTATCGTCGCAGAGATAGGGGACTTCTGCCTGTTATTTGTTAAAATGTTACAAAAGGGTACCGCCAATCTACGCCTCCTTTTATGATACACGGTTTGCGGCTGCTTTATCAGCTGCTTTGGGCATGGTCTGTCTCAATGTAAGTACACGCATGACATGCATGCACGTAATCATAGAACCGATTTTCAGACAGGTGATTTTTCGCTGTTTGTGTGCCATTTCTCTTAACAGAGCCGTTCTTTTATACTATAATGTACAAATAAAAGGGAAGGAAATTATCTGTATGAAAAAAATACTTATGCTGTGCTGTATGATGGCTATGTTGCTTGGCGGCTGCAGCAGACAGCAACCGGCGCCACAGCCAAAGCCGAAAAAGGAACATCCAGTCCGCAGCGTATCACTGAGCTTTACCGGAGATATCCTGATGGAGGACGCATTATACAACTGGATGGGAAAGGGATGCAGCTTTAAAAACTATTTTGACAAGGTAACCCCCTATCTGGACAGCGATCTTGTCATCGGGAATCAGGAGGTTGTGCTCGGCGGCCGTGAGCTGGGAATCACAGGCAGTGACTATACCTTTAATGCGCCTGAGGAAATCGCCAAACAGTTTCCAGAGATCGGCTTTGATGTTTTGACCTTCGCCAATAATCACAGCTATGATCGTGGGATGCAGGGAATCGTGAACACCAAAAGGAATCTGGAGGACGCCGGTATCCGAACAACCGGGGCTTATGAAAATAAGGCGCAGCGGGATAATATTCTCGTCGTGGAACGAAACGGGGTACGGTTTGCGATTCTCGCTTATACCTACGACACCAATCAGCCAATTGACACTGAAAACGGCTTTGCGGTCAATCATTTTCTCAATGAGGGGCATGTGTTTGACGACCGCTGTAAAAAGCAGCTGGCAAAGGATGTGCGGAAAGCAAAAGAGCAAGCGGATGTGGTGATTGCGGCGATGCACTGGGGAACCGAATTCACCTATGAGCTGGATGCTGCACAGCGCGATGCAGCAGTCTTTCTCAATGAGCAGGGCGTGGATATCATCATCGGTAACCATCCGCATTGTCTGCAAAGGGTGGAGACCTTAACGAATGCACAGGGAAAGGAAACCTTTGTTATGTATTCTCTCGGTAATTTTGTGTCAGCGGCTATGGGGGTTGACCGTGCCAGCGAGCAGTTTACCAATATGTATGAAATCGGCGGTATCGTGCAATGTGATGTGGAGTTTCATACAGAAACAGGAAAAACAGAAGTGAAAAATAAAAAAATGATACCGATCGTCAATCACTTCGATGCCTCCTATGATAACTTTCAGCTGCTTCCGTTTTCTTCCTATAGCGAGGAGCTGGCGGCAGAGCATGGTCAGCGTACCGTCAGCGCTGATTTTACCTATGCATGGCTCAGGGAACAGCTGAAGCAGCTGTATGACGGTGAAATCACATGGCAGTAGTATAAACGGGTGAAATGATCGCATACTAACAGCAGCGAAAGGATGATATGCATGAAAAAGCAGGTAATGATGCTGGGCCTTTCCGTACTGCTGTGCGGCTGCGGCGGAAAGAGCGTGGAAAAGGAAGGTACGGGAACCTATACGAATGACAGCGGGGAAAAGACAACAGCCAGAGTCAAATTGAAAAATGATAAGATTGCCGAGGTCGAAATCGATGAAACCGCCAAGGGAAAGGATAAGACCAAAAAAGAGCTCGGTGAGGACTATGGTATGAAGCAGGCCAGTCCGATCAAAAAGGAATGGAATGAACAGATTGCCTTCTTTGAAAAATATGTCGAAAAGCACGGCATCGATAAAATCAAGCTCAATCAGGATGGCAAGGCAGAGAATAATGATGTGAGAAGCGGCTGTACCATCAGCGTGGACGGCTTTATAAAAGCCATTCAGGATGCAGAGAAAAATGCAAAATAGGTAACAGGATATCTGCGGGCTGTAAAATAGCCGATGCAGATATCTTTTTTTCTTTCAAATGGTGTCAGCTTCTGCATTCTTTCACGAAAAAGGTTTGCAAAGCGTTTTCTCTCGGGTATAATATAAGAATGTTGGAGGATCTATGAATAAAGCGGATAAACTATTTATTATGATCGTCGCAGTTTGTGCCTGTCTGCTGTATGTCCCTTTGATCTGGAGCGCATACCGTGATGCAGGGCGGGAAAAGGAAGTTGTTGTCAGCTATAAGGATCGTGAAATACTCAGAAAGAGCCTGTCACTCAACGATGTGTATACCGTAAAGGGAACACTCGGCGACGTGCAGGTGGAGGTAAAGGATAAACGTGTTCGTGTGGAAAAGGAAAACAGTCCCAATCATCTTTGTTCCATTCAGGGATGGGTGGAGGATGCCAATCGTCCGATTGTGTGTCTGCCCAACAATATCGTCGTACAAATTGAAGCAGGCGATGTGCGAGATGATGATGTGGACACGGTGATACAGTGATGAGCCGCACACAGAGGATGACAACGATCACAATGCTGACGGCTGTCAGTATTCTCTTTCATATGATTGAATCCATGATTCCCGTGCCCGTACCGGTACCGGGATTCAAGCTGGGTCTGGCCAATATTGTCGGCCTGATCGCGTATTATCTGTTTGATGCCAGGGTGATGCTGTCGGTCAACATCATGCGGGTTGTACTGGCCTCTTTGTTGAGAGGGATGCTGTTTGGCACCGGCTTCTGGCTGTCGATGTGCGGCGTACTGCTGTCGACACTGGCCTGTATCCTTGCCAGAAAAACACCGATGAGTATCTATGGTGTCAGTGTTGCGGGAAGCAGCGCCCATGCGATCGGACAGGTCATTGCGGTAACGCTGATTTACCAGCAGTTCTTCATGCAGGCAATCCTGCCGGTACTGATATTGCTGGGCATCCCGACCGGACTGTTTGTGGCACATGTCGCAAAAGCGGTTCTGAAACGAATACACATAGAATGATTGCGGTTGATTGAGGAGGAAATTGGATATGGAAACATTTGTATATAGACCAAAGGGCGTATGCTCAAGAGAAATGCGTTTTGAGATGGACGGCGATATCATTCGCAATGTAACCATCGTTGGCGGCTGTGCCGGCAACCTGCTGGGCATTTCGAGAATTATAAAAGATAAAAAAATAAGTGAAGTACTGGATGCATTTCGTGGGGTTCGCTGCGGAGCGAAGCCGACATCCTGCCCGGATCAGATCGCAGAGGCGTTGAGTGAATACGCCAGAAAGCTGGGATAGGCAGGATCTCTGTGCCTGTGGCACAGGGCTGTGAAGGCATAAGGGAAATAGGCTTATTGCCTATTTTTTTCGTTTATAGAGAGGAAGGGGATTATGAAAAAAATACGATTTGTATGGAGATATGTAAGGCCGTACCGTTATCAGTTTGTACTGATTCTGCTGGATGTGGCTGTATATTCCTTGTTTATGCTGGCAGCGCCGCTGATCATTTCCTGGATGATTGACAATGTCATCAAGGGAGTGCCGTTTGACAATGCTTTTTTACAGCAGCTGGTGGATATGGCAGGCGGTATGGAGGCGTTGCAGTCTCATTTGTGGATTGGTTCCGCGCTGGTCGTGGGAAGCTATCTGATGGTAGCCTTTGCGATCAACCGCAGAAGTATGCATGCCGGTAATGTCGCGGAAACACTGGCATTGAATGTGCGCAATGATTTATATGACCATCTGCAGAAGCTGCCGTTTTCCTATCATAAAAGCAGGGACAGCGGGGATTTGATTCAGCGAAGCACCTCGGATATCGAAACGGTGCGCAGATTTCTGGCGAATCAGTTTTCCGAGATGCTGTTTGCGATTTTGAATGTCACGCTTGCATCACTCATTCTGTTCAGCCGCAGTGTGAAGCTGACACTGGTATCCATTGCACTGATTCCGCTGATTCTGATTGCCAGCTATGTATTCTTTTCCAAAGCGAAGAAAATTTTTCTGGAATGCGATCTGGCGGAAAGCTCCATGACCACCGTGCTGCAGGAAAATCTGAATGCCATGCGTGTGGTAAAGGCGTTTCATCAGGAGCAGCATGAAATTGATAAATTTGAGGAGGCAAATGATGCATACCGCAAAAAATATTTCGATCTGATGCATGCTTTGGCACTGTTTTGGAGCGGTACGGATTTTCTGGGACAGATGCAGATTCTGGTCATGATTGTTTTCGGTATCGGTATGGCGCTGCAGGGAGAGCTGAGTGTCGGTACATTCTTTGTGTTTGTGATGTATGAGAGTACCATTGTATGGCCGCTGCGTCAGCTTGGAAGGATTTTGTCCGATCTTGGTAAGGTCAGCGTTTCCATCACACGAATCGAGGAGGTGCTGCAGGAGGAGGCAGAGGATCTGGAGAGCGGGCTGCGGCCGGATATCAGCGGAAATATCTGCTTCGATCATGTTAGCTTCCGTTATGAGGATGGAAGCCGGCATACGCTGCATGATCTGTCGTTTACCATTCGTGAGGGAGAACGTATTGCCATCATGGGGCCGACGGGGAGCGGAAAATCCAGTCTGGTGCATCTGCTGAGCGGCATCTATGACTATGATCGGGGCAGCATAACCATCAACGGTGTGGAGCTGCGCGATATCGCCAAATCATGGCTGCGCCGTCATGTGCAGATCGTCTTGCAGGAACCGTTTTTGTTTTCCAAGACGATTTATGAGAATATCCATCTGTCCGATCATCATGCGATGAAGGAGGATGTGGTGGAGGCTGCCCGCATGTCCTGTATTCACAATGATATCGAGGAGTTTGATCAGGGCTATGAAACAATGGTTGGAGAAAAGGGGGTTACCCTGTCCGGGGGACAGAAGCAGCGTGTGGCGATTGCACGATCCCTGCTGGCGAAAAGTCCGATCATGGTGTTTGATGATTCTCTGTCCGCACTGGATATGAAAACGGATGCGATGATACAGGAAGCCCTGCAGGATATCCGCTATTCCATGACGATGCTCATGATCACTCATCGTGTGGCTTCCGCACAGAACGCCGATCGTATTCTTGTTTTAGAGCATGGACGTCTGGTACAGGAGGGAACGCACGAGGAGCTGATCAAACAGGACGGCTTGTATCGGCGAATTTATGAAATTCAGAAGGAGGGAGGTGAGGCATATGGCACAGCGCATCATGAAGGAGCAGGAGTTTGAGAGTGATGTATTCGACCGCGGTACATGGCAAAAGGTTTTCCAGCTGCTGTGGGAGCATAAGAAAAGTGTGATTCCGCTGATATTCTTTAACACCATTCTGGCGGTTACCGATGTCATCATGCCGCTGCTGAACCGCTACGCCCTGAATACGTATGTCGATGATCAAACAGGCGCAGATACCCTGCCGGTATTCATCCTTGTTTATGTCGGAATGATACTGGCTCAGTGTCTGCTGGTATACCTGTTTTTCCGTCTTGCCGCAAGGGTGGAGAGTGATTTTGGTAAAAATCTGCGGGAGAAGTGCTTTCGCAAGCTGCAGGAGCAGACCTTTTCCTATTTTGACCGCACTGCAAACGGCTGGCTGATGGCCAGAATCACCTCGGATACGGCGCGTCTGGCAGAAACGCTGGCATGGGCCTTTGTCGATGTGGTGTGGGGGATCTTCGTCATGCTGGGAATCAGTGTTGTCATGCTGCTTGTCAACTGGCAGATGGCATTGTGTGTACTGGTGGTTGTACCGCTGCTCTGGTTTGTCTCCCTGTATTTTCAGCGCCGCATCCTCTCTGCTCAGCGGCAGTCAAGAAAAGCCAATTCCCGTATTACCGCTTCCTTTGCGGAAGGGATCAACGGTGCCAAGACAACAAAGACATTGGGCATTGAGCAGCAGAATTACAATGAATTTCAAAAGAAAACCGATGATATGAAGCGCTACAGCATGCGGGCCTTGCGAATCAATGCCATCTTTCAGCCAATCGTTTATCTGCTGTCCGCTGTCGTTATCGCCCTGCTGCTGTATGTGGGCGGGGAGCAGGTGCTTTTGAAAACCATTCAGTTTGGAACACTGGCGATGTTTATCAACTATGCGCAGCTGTTCTTTGATCCGCTGAAGCAGATTGCCCGTGTGCTTGCGGAGATACAGATGGCGCAGGCAAGTGCGGAGCGCGTGGTTGCATTGCTGGAGGAGGAAATCGAAATCACGGATTATCCGGATGTCATCGAACGCTATGGAACCCTGCTGAAGGAGCATACAGATGCCTACGAACCCCTTTACGGGGATGTGGTATTTGACCATGTAAATTTCTATTATTATGAAAATGAGCCCGTTCTGCGTGATTTCTGTCTGCAAGTGAAAAAAGGACAGACGGTAGCTCTGGTTGGGGAAACCGGTTCCGGGAAAAGCACCATTGTCAATCTGCTCTGTCGCTTCTATGAGCCCTGCTCGGGACGTATCCTTATGGATGGCAAGAATTTAAGAGAGCGCAGTGTGGGCTGGCTGCATTCCCATATCGGCTATGTACTGCAGACGCCGAATCTGTTCAGCGGCACCATACGGGATAATATTCGTTATGGCCGTCGAGACGCCAGTGATGAAGAGGTGGAGCAGGTTGCCCGCCTGATTCAGGCACATGACTTCATCAGCCGTATGGAAAAGGGCTATGACACTGAAGTCGGTGAGGGCGGAGATCGTCTGTCAACCGGACAGAAGCAGCTGATTTCCTTTGCAAGAGCCATGCTGTGTGATCCTGCTATCGTAATTTTGGACGAGGCGACAAGCTCCATTGATACTGAAAGTGAAAAGGCGATCCAGTATGCGATGGATCAGCTGCTGCACGGTCGTACAAGCTTTGTGGTTGCGCACCGTCTGAGTACGATTGTTTCAGCGGATATCATTGTCGTGCTGCAGCACGGGGTGATCATCGAGCAGGGAACACACGAGGAGCTGATGGCAAAGCAGGGATATTACTATGAATTGTTTACTTCTCAGTATCGCCAGGAGCGCATACAGCGCTGTATGGAATGATACCTGTATGAAACAGATGCTGATCAGATATCCTTATCTGCAGGCACAGATTACCGCAATGGGTGAATCTGTGCCTGTTTTGCATACAGAAACACGGCATTGGGAGGCTATGGAAGCACGGTGGCGCTGTTATCCAGCAGGATAGAGTCTGCTTGAAAATTTATATATACAGCAGGTAAACAGTATGGTTTCTGTGGTAGAATAAATAGGAATGTAAGGAGGTATCCGATATGGAGAAAATAGCGAAATTTCATAAGGTGAGCATGCAGCGGTTTGAGAAGGACTGGGGCACTGCATTTCCCGGGACCGATGCGGCAGAAATTCAGAGAATATATGAGGCGTTAAGGCTGCCTGTGCGTGCGACAAAGGGATCAGCCGGCTATGATTTTTTTGCACCTGCGGCAGTTTCCCTGAAACCAAGGGAAACGATAAAAATACCAACCGGTATCCGTGCGGAAATTCAGGAGGGCTGGGTGCTGCAGCTGTTTCCCCGCAGCTCGCTGGGCTTTACCTATCGTCTGCAGTTTAACAACACGGTAGGAATTATTGACAGCGATTATTTTGAAAGCGACAACGAAGGGCATATCTTCATAAAAATGATGAACGATTCCACAGAGGGAAAAACCGTTCAGATTCGCAAAGGAGACGGCTTTGCGCAGGGGATTTTTCTTCCGTTTGGCATTTGTGAGGATGATGATGTGCAAAAGCAGCGAAACGGCGGCTTTGGGAGTACGAATGAGTAGCTGCAGGACATTGAATCTGCAGCTTTTTTTGCTTTGTGCGATATGTGTACAGCAAGTACGCATACACATTGTGAGTATAAATAAATATATATGTAAAGTTTTATGGAAACATGGTGTATCGTGTGACAGACATGTTATACTTATTAAATAAAGGCTATGAGGTGAATATGTATGCATAAAATCAAGAGAAAGGTACAGCAGAAGCAGGAAAGCCGAATCCTCCCGTTTACACCGGTTCGTACCTATTTTCTGCTTTTTTTGATGCTGTATCTGCTTCTGGTGATATGCGCGGGATCCCTGCTGACGATTCGTTCGATGAAGCATTCGGCGCAGGCGGCACAGCAAAGTGCAGCAGCGCAGATATCGCAGCGGATTGATGAATCCCTGAAGCTTTTAAACTCACTTGCGGCACTTCCTGAATTTTATGATCCCTCTGTAAAATGGGAGGAAAAGGTGGAAAAGCTGGACAGCATCAATACACAGTTCGGCTATATGTTTATCTGCTACGTTGATGAGGATATACAGGTTTACACATTGGGGGAGGAACCGGCCAGTCTGGCTGCTCGTGAGCATATGCAGAAGCTGTATGCCACAAAGCAGCCGATTGTTACCGACAGCTTTGTTGCCGGTGCAGACGGCGTTACCCTGAACTATACGGTTGCTGTTCCGCTGCTTCAGGACGGTGTTATGACCGGAAGCCTGTTTTGCTCGATATATTTTGATGATACCGTAGAGCTATTGAAAAAGGCGGCATCCGCAAATCAAAGCGAAGCTGTTCTGATCGGTTCTAAGGGACAGATCATGTCATCGACAAATGGGTTATCCTATGGTTCCTCCTACGTGGGTCAACTGCAGGATGTCCGTATGTACAGTATGACGACGGATACGCTGGAAACTAAACTGCTGGCGCGTGAATCCGGCGCTTTCTATAGTAGAAAAGACGGAAATCTGATGTATACTGCATACGGTCCTGTCAAAAATACGAATTGGGATATTCTGATAACAATCGACTTCTTTCGCCTGTTTTCAGCTATGCTGCCCCATCTGCTGCTGATTGCTGCGATCACTGCTGCAATCACACTCTCTCTTTATCTGCTGGTGAGAGCATACAGCCGGCAGCAAAAAGCGAATATGGAAAGCATGGTAGCTGCCGTCCACAGGATGGAGCGGAAATTGTACAAGAACAGCATTCCCGAGCAAGTGGATTATGATGATTTACTGCAAATGAGCAGTACAGGGCTGCGGGACGGATTGACCGGCGTCGTAACGCGAACGGTGTTCCTAAGCAGGATGCAGAAGCTGCTGGAGAGTGGAGAATACGGGAGCTGTATGACACTTTGCTTTGTTGATCTTGATGACCTGAAAACACTAAACGATACACACGGGCATCAGGCAGGTGATAGTGCTTTAAGAAAAATCGGTTCCATTCTACGGGAATACGAAATGAAATACGAGGGCATTGTCGGGCGCTATGGCGGAGATGAATTCATTCTTGTTTTAAACGATGTAGATACCGCACAGGAGGTTCATGCCGTATTATCCGAGCTTGTTGAAAAACTGAATTTCTCAATCGCTGTCAGACAGAAAGCTGTGGCCGTGCATTGCAGTATCGGTGCCTGTATCTGGAACAAAACAGATTCTTTGGATGTGCTGATTGCAAAGGCGGATAAGGCCCTGTATGATGTAAAGCGGCATGGCAAAAAAGCGTATTCCCTCTTTCTGAAGGGAGAGTCCTGATATGAGGCGGATGTCATTAAAGAGAAAACTCCCCGTACTTCTCTTGGTTATTCTTGTACTGGGGCTGAGTCTGCATACCGGAAAAAGCATACAGGCAGCATTGATCAGCAAACGGCGGCAGGCTGCGGAAACCGTCATTGAGCTTTTCGGCAAGCATCTGATACAGCAATTGGAGGCAGAGAATTTCGCATCCAAATTGATGTTTGCACTGAATACAAAGGAGAAAACAAATCTGACACTGTTTGAAGAGAAGGCAGCGAAGCTTCAAAAGGACCATGCCGAAATCCGTTTTCTGTCCTACTTTGAGCAGGATACCTTACAGGCAATTTATCCGAGGGAGAAATACAAATCGGCAATCGGCATGAAATTACATGATGTATCCTATAGCTATACCCTTGCAAAGGTGATAAAGGACGGAGTTATTGCCGGACCGGAGAAACTGTCTTCGACAAAGGAGGAGGTATTTCTCTTTATTGAGCCGCTGTATGAAAATAATCAGTACAAGGGAGAGATTATCGCGGCAGTGGATAGTGCGTATCTTATAAAAGCCATGAATCTGGAATATCTCCAGAAAAGAGGCTATGAGTATGAGCTGTGGAGAGTAAATGCGCTTGGTGAAAAAAAGACGGTTGTGAGGGTGTCTGATCCGAGTGTTGATTTCTCCGAGGCTGTAAAGCTGGAGGTTAGCTTACCTGCGACATGGAATCTCAGCATTCTGCCAGAGAATGGTTGGCTGCCTTATTCCGTGAAGCTTGCAATCAACGGCATATGCTTACTCAATGCTTTGCTCATCCTCGCCCTTGTATACCTCGCACTGCGTGTGCATGTACAGAAAAAGCAATTGATAAGGGAATCCTATACTGATGCAGACAGCGGCCTGCTGACTCGTGAGGGATTCTTCTATTTTATGAAGCGTGCGAAACAAATGCAGGGGGACAAGGAGGTATCTGTACTGTATATTCAGCTGTATAATTTTTATAAGCTGTGCAAAAACTCCAGTATGGAGGAAATGCAGGCATATTTGCAAATCATACAGCAGGGTGTTCAGGAGCATCTGCCTGTGGGAAGTATTGCTGCACGTCTGAGTGAAGAGGAATTCGTCATAGCAATCTTCGAAGATACGAGGAGCGAAAAGGCAATGGAGGCAATCGAGGACTTTATACTTCAGCTATTCTGGAAAAAGAAAATACAAGGGAAAAAGGTCTTTGTGGAACCGAAAAGCGCTATTGTCCGCTGTGTGGCAAAGAAAACAGATGCAGAGGAGCTTTTGAAGCTTGCATCGATGCGATTAAATGCATTGTATGATCTGCATTCCTGAATCTGGACGGTGAGTATCGTTTTATTCATATACGAAGGGACTACAGGTATATCTGTCGGATAGCCTGTAGTTTTTTTTGTATATGATCTGTTCTATTCTGCAATCCACAGTATTACTTTTATTTTAGTACTTGACAATGCAAAGTACTAAGGGTATTATAATAGTGGAGGTGATGCTGGTGAATACACAATTCAAGAAGGGTGTTCTGGAACTGATTGTGCTGCTTTGCGTATATAAAAAGGATATGTACGGATATGAGCTGGTGTCCGAGGTCAGTAAGGTTATCAATGTGAATGAGGGGACCATCTACCCGCTGTTGAAGCGTCTGACCAATGAGCACTATTTTGAAACCTACCTCAGTGAATCCACGGAGGGACCTCCGCGAAAATATTATCGCATAACCGGGAATGGAAAAACGAGGACAACGGAGCTGCTGCAGGAATGGAATGAATTCCATGAACAGGTCAGCAGATTTATAAAGGAGAGTGAAATCGATGACGAAAGATGAATTTCTGCGATTGCTGGATCGCAAGCTGGATGTGATCAATGAAAGGGAACGACGTGATATCATTGATGAGTACCGCACGCATATTGAAATGAAAATGAAAGAGGGGAAATCGGAGGAAGAGGCGATTGAGGATTTTGGAAATATCGATGAACTGGTGGATGATATTCTGGATGCCTATAAAATCAATACGGATCGTGTCAACCGCTCCTTCGATACCAAGCTGAACCGTTTTATGGATGATCTGTTCAACGGCTTTCAGCGGTTTCTGGGCTCCTTTACCTCCCTGCAGATGGATGATGTCGTACGCCTGGTGTTTGAAATCCTGGTGATACTGATTCTGCTGGCTGTTCTGCATATTCCGTTCCGTATGATTTCTTCTCTGGGAAGCAGCCTGCTGCATTCCGTGGCGGGCTTTGGAATCGGGAGTCTGCTGGCGGCGATATGGAAATTTATTATCGGTGTCGCCTATGTGGCAATCTTTGTTGTCGTGCTGGTCAACCTGTGTACAAAGCGGCTGAACCGCTATCGCAGTCATTCGAGAAACGGGGAGGGAGCCAGTGTATTTGATGATTTCAAGGAAAGCTTTGATTTTGATCAGGCAAAGAAGACGGTTCATTCCTTTACAAACGATCGCAGCACGCGTCGCGAAACGGTATATGATGAGCGAGATGATATAAAATATCAGGAAAGAGATACGCAGCGTGGCGAAACGGATGATGAATATGAGGATGAAAGCATGTATGAGGAACCCCGCAGAAGAGAATATCGCCGAAGCTATGAAGGTGATCACATGGAACGCGGTGTAACAAGTGTTGCGACGATTCTGATGCGGATATTCTTCTGTCTGATGATGATTCCTTTTGTCGGTATCATTGTGGCATTGTGCTGCGCCCTGGGGGCCATGATCGTGCTCAGCTTTGAAGGACTGACCCTGTTTGGCGCCTACTTTATCGTAATCGGTGCATTGGTGGCAACCGGAGGCTTCCTGTCACTGCTGTACAGCGTCTTATGGAGAAGGGGGTAGGCATATGAAAAAATTTCTGATATCCCTGATTGTCGGTATTACGATGATGGCGATTGGAACGACCATGCTGGTTTTTGAAATCAAGGAATTTGAGTTTGTGGACGGAAGAAGTGCCTATTATGGCTCTGATACGGTAAAGACACAGACCTTCCGTGTAAAGGATCAGGATTTGAATATCGTGTTTGAGGATGATTATTACACCGGCTATGAGTGGAAATACGATGAGAGCATGAAGGATGAGGTTCGTATTGAATATACTTCGGACATGCAGGTGAAAACGAACGGCAATACGATGATTATTGAAGAGCGCTACAATCATGAATGGGGTGTCAATGACGGCATGGATTTCCTGAATACCTTTCTGGATGGCCTGAAGCAACGCAAGGTTTATACGATGGATTACAGAGACAATGTTGTCATTGTATCCTCCTCACAGATGCGTGATCGTGTACATGTGATTTCGGATTGATTGATGTGAAACAAAGGAAAACGCGGAATTACACCGCGTTTTTTTCATCCTTATATGTGTGTTTGATGCGGGCATGCTGCTTTTAATCGGCGGATATCACCGCTTTGCAGTGCCGCGAGATTGCTTTGGATCAGCTCAATCGGCCAATCCCACCATTTCAGGGTGAGCAGCTCCGCTATGGTTTCCTCAGGAAACCGCAGGCGTAGTTCTCTGGCAGGCACACCGCCGACGATGGTATAGGGCGCAACATCCCTTGTGACAAGTGCCCGTGTTCCGATAATGGCGCCGTCACCGATCGTAACACCGGCCAGTATCACTGCTTCGTATCCGATCCATACATCATTGCCAATCACGATATCCCCCAGCATCCCGGACATCCTTTGGCTGTTGCTGCCATTCCTCGAAAAATATGGGGAAGGGATAGGTTGACAGGGACTGCAGGGCATGATTAGCACTGTTTAATAAAAATTTTGCACCGCAGGCAATGGAACAGAATTTTCCGATGATCAGCTGATCGCAATTGGCAGGGTACTGGTATAAAACGTTATGCTTTTCAAAATCACGGGGATCCTGTGCATGGTCATTGTACATCGAAAAATCACCTGCCGTAATTTCCGGTCGGGTTATGACATTTTTGATATAGACGGTATTTGGATCACCGCTGCGTGGATAAATCAGATGTTTATTCATGTTTGTTCTCCTTTTTACCAGTTCATTGTATGGGAAGAGGTGCGGATGCGGCAAGCCACAAAATCGTACAGACCTGTTTTGTAGAAAAAAAGAATGCCGCAGCATTCTTATGATTTTTGATAAATGATTTTCTTGATAGCATGTGCCGATAATGCATACTGAGTGGAAAGCTCCTCAATCGTGCAGCCGGACACATAGCGTTGCCGGATGCCTTCATTTCGCAGCTGTAGCTCGGTTCGATAGCCGCTGTGCTCTCCCCAGCGTTTTTTCTTTCCGGCAGCAGGAATATAAATGTATCCTGCCTGTATATACTTCTGCAGCTCCTCCACCAGGTCTTTCGGTAAAATCGTATGGGCATTTACATATTTCATGCAGGCTCCTCCTTTACAATTCTGTTCAGGATGCAAAGCCGGCAAATGCTGCGACTTGTTTACTCCATGCAGGTGTCGCAGCAATCCGGCGTTGCATGGAGTCTTGCTTCATTTAGCTTCATATTATCACACTTCCTTGTGGCTTCAGTATAGCATGCTTTCGTATAATCTACAATGCAGCTGCCGTAAAAAGAAAGCTATGCAAGGTAGCGCACAATGTATAAAATTAGAAAGCAGACCTCCAAAATGCCAAAGGGGATGATCCACAGGTAGGCAGCCCCGACATGAACAGATGCAGGAGAAACATGCTGTGTGCGGATGGGAATTCCTGCTTCCTCCTGTGCAATCAGCTTTTGTTCCTGCTGTACAAGCTGCTCCTTTTGTTCCAGCAGGTAAACCCGGCTGTTCAGGACGAAGTAGCATGTGGTGAGAAGCAGGGCAAGCATGATGGTCAGCATCCATTTGCCAGGTATGCTTTTAAGTCTTTTCATAGGTGTTCTCCTTTTCATCATGTTGTGTTAAACGTAGTATAGCATGGCTGCTGCAGCGTGACAAGTTACGGAAGGATGGTTCGACCTGCGGCATGTACAGAGCACAGCAGTGTAGGAGATAAAGCAAGTACAGCTGCTTATATAAGAAATCTATGTTGAAGCTTGTTGCTTCGCCGTTATAAAATTCAAGCTCGATGGAAGTGTCTGAAGCTGAGACCTTCGCGAGTTTCAAAGTTATCTGTTTAGTTCCATTCACATGCTGAAAAGCAACGCTTTCTACCTCTGTGATTTTCTAAGCGTATTGACAATATCGTTAAACGATAATATAATGATAACAGAGATATATCGTTAAACGATATTGGAGGTGGTGCTGTGCCGAAGAAACAGCTGGAAACATTGACAGAGCCAATGTACTATACGCTGATTGCGCTGCTTCAGGCACGCTGCGGGATGGAGATTACAGAGTTTGTTCTGAAGCTGACCAGGGGAAGAGTACACCTAGTACCGGGAACCCTGTATACCATGCTGTCGAAGTTTGAAAATGAAGATATGATTCGGGAAACGGAGTCGGATGGCAGGAAACGGTTCTATCTGATTACAGAAAAAGGAAAGGAAATGCTGATGCAGGAATACAGGCGCTTGAAAACCATGCTGCAGGATGGGGAAGTATGGATTGAAAAGCAAAGCGATGAAAAGGAGGCGGCATCATGAAACGAAGGAAGAAAAATGTATGGCTGATTGTATATCCGTTTGAATACCCGGCTTTACAGGCATATCTGAATGACATGGCGGAGAAGGGCTGGAAGCTGGTAAGCTTAAAAGGGGACCGCTCCTGCTGGCTCACATTTGAAGCGGATGCTTCACAGAAGGAGTATTACCTTGTGGACTATACAAAGGATTACTCCATGATTATACCGGATTCAGAAACAGCGGATGCCCATAAGTATCGCACCTTTGTTGAAGAATTCGGGTATACGTTTGTCGGATCAAATGGCCCGCTCATGGTGTATCGCTGCGATGATCCTAACCTTACCTTGCGTGAGGGAACACAGGAGGATCGCCGTATCATGAATGTGAGTATGCATAAGACAGCTGTATGGCTTTTCATATCATGGGCGCTGTATGTACTGCTGTTGCTGCAAAGCTATCACGGACTTCTTTGGAGCATGTACGCCGATGGTTCCCAGTTTCAGAATTTTCTTTTGATGGCCGCATTGAATATTACATGGCTGATCCATCTTCTCCCTTACTTTATATGGCTTGTGCGCAGAAGGAATATGACCTCTTCAAAAATGCTGCTTCGGCAGTCAAGAATCGTGTATGGCAGTGTAGTGCTGCTGATCTGTATGCTGATCGGCTCTTTGTTCACAGTCAATGTTCTTTATGTGATCGCATTCACTGTGATCTTTCTGGTCTTCGGCTGGCTCATTTACCGTTTTTGGAAAACCAGATACCCAATGGGATTCAAGGTGATCGGCAGTATAGCACTGCTTTGGGTAACCTTTGCGATCGGCGTGAATATCACACTTACCAGCACCTATGATTCGCTTTCGTTTCAAAAGCCGATGGAACAGACAAGGTTATCGGATTTTGTCCTGCAGCATGTAAATACCGCAGGTCTGACTCTGGACAGCTACAGCGAATCTTCCATGCTGAGCGAGCATATGTCCTTCAGTGCCTACAGTGAGAAAGAGGATGCAGCGGATAAGAATTTGTATATTGATTGGTATCGCATCCGCGATGGGTTTTTCAGGGATTGGACGAAGCGCCGTTATCAAAGTGAGAATGGAATGGAGCAGATGTGCAGGGGATATGGTGAGCCGATAAAGACACAGGGGGTCACCATGTATAAGGGAGAGTATGAGGTGTTGTTCATCCGTGATGATACGTATGTATGTATCAATGACGATTTTTTGCTGGATGATGACGGATGGAAGCTCATACATGAATTGTTGAATCTGTGAAAATATTTTCAGAAATAAAATGAATAAAAATTGAAAAATGTGTTGAAAGTGTGGTTTCTTCGTGGTATACTGTAAGCAAATTTCATAAGAATCTGCCAATGGACTTTTTATTCAGAATCTTTGTATGAACGTGTCGAGCTCATCCTCCTTATTTATAAACTTTCCTAATTACCGTGATTCGAAATAAAAAGTACACATAAAAATCGCCAATGGCGGTTTTTTTTGTTATAATATGATACGATACTGTTTTGTGTGCTTTTTAAAGGATAGCCCACAGAACATATAAGGAAAGGTGAATCGCATGAAGGCTAAGCATATTCTGATGATGGCGGCAGTACTACTGCTGGATCAGCTGAGCAAGTGGGGCGTACAGACGTCCATGCAAATAGATGAGAGCTTTGACGTAATTCCGGGATTTTTCAGAATTACGTATCTGCACAATACAGGGGCAGCCTGGAGCATGCTGGAAGGAAAGATGGTTTTCTTTTATCTGATTTCCATTGTTTTTCTGATTGGCATGCTGTATTTTTACCGTACTACAGATCACAGGGACAGACTGACACGCATTGGTGTGGTATTGATGATGGCCGGTACACTGGGAAATTTTATTGATCGTCTTATTTTCCAGTATGTTCGTGATTTTCTGGATTTCATTATCTTCGGATATGATTTTCCGGTATTCAACGTCGCTGACATATCACTTTGTGTCGGTGTAGGGCTCATTGTTTTATCAATGGTTCTGGAAACATATGGAGGTCGTAGGATATGCGCGAAATAAAGATTATCGCCGCTGCAGAGGATGCAGGGGCTCGCATTGATAAATACATCAGTGAGCAGGAGGATTTATCCCGCAGCCGGGTGCAGGCGCTGCTGGCTGCGGGAAGCATTCTGGTCAATCAGAATGCGGTGAAGGCAAATTATAAGGTGAAGGCAGACGATTGCATTACGGCCGTATTCAATGATGAAATGGAAATGGAAGCCCGTCCGGAAAAAATGGAGCTGGACGTGCGATATGAGGATGAAGATGTGATCGTCATCAATAAGCCAAAAAACATTGTCGTGCATCCTGCTGCAGGAAATCAAAGCGGGACACTTGTCAACGGACTGCTGTATCACTGTAAGGATCTTTCCGGAATCAATGGTACACTGCGTCCGGGAATCGTGCATCGCATTGATAAGGATACAACGGGACTGCTGATTATCGCTAAAAATGATCTCGCCCATGCGTCATTGTCCAAACAGCTGCAAAGCAAGACAGTGAACCGTTTGTATTATGCGCTGGTACACGGTGTGATTCAGCATGATTTCGGTACCATTGACGCGCCGATAGGACGGGATGTGAAGGATCGCCAGAAGATGGCGGTAACGGCAACCAACTCAAAGGATGCGCGTACACATTTCCAGGTGATTGAGCGATTTGAAAATTATACCCTGGTGGAATGTCGTCTGGAAACCGGACGAACGCATCAGATACGTGTTCATATGCAGTATATCGGACATCCGGTAGTGGGGGATGAGAAATACAGCTATCGCAAGACCATGCAGACAAACGGACAACTCCTGCATGCGCACCAGCTTACCTTTCAGCATCCGAGAACGGGGGAAGTGATGACAGTGGAAGCAGAGCTGCCGAAGCAGTTTGCGGACATACTGGAAGAACTGCGACAGGAATCGAGGTGACTGGATGCAGATTAGTGAATATGATTTGTTTGCCTATCAGCTGCTGCATTACCTGGTCGTACAACAGCATTATCGCATTGTAAGGGTTCAGCAGCACAAGGATGATCTGTGGCTGATGAATGAAAATCATCAGGTATATCCGGTGATCCGCATTTCATCCAGCGGCAATGCCGGAACCTTTGCGGACACGGATTATGTGCGCAACGTTCACCGCATCATACTCAATCTGATGCACAGAGAGGGACCGATGCTGATATTGAATACCAATCCGCAATCCAGTCCGGTGCACAATGCGTTTCTGACACAGATTTGCATCACTCCTTCAGCCCTCAGTGAACCGCAGCTGACCAGCGTCTTTCATGGCATTGACCGTGTCGTGCATCGCGTGGCAGATCCGGATAAGGAAAGCAGTACACTCATGGCTCAGGTGGAAGAGGCAGAGCTGAAGCAGCAGCAGGATTTCATAAAAAAAGCGCGTAAGAAAAGTATTCCACGCTGCACAGTTGCTATAATGGCGATTTGTACGATATTTCTCGTACTGGAATATCTACTGGCCTATCTGGACGGTAATATGGAAAGTGCCATCGTGGCTGTCGGCGGTTACTATAAGATGAGTATTGTTGCGGCGCATGAATACTGGCGTATTCTCAGCGGCGGCTTTGTACATAACGGTGTTGTTCATTTCGTCATCAGCCTGTATGCCCTGTATGCGACCGGAAAGCTGTGTGAACAGCGTTTGGGAAGAGGCTGGTATATGGCGGTTTTTCTTTCCTCTGTGATTTTGGGGAATGCTGCACAGCTGATTGCGGCACCCAACGGGATTGCGACTGGTATGAGTGCCGGGATCTTTGGTGTGGCGGCAGCCTATCTCACCAGTCAGCTGCTGTCGCATACACTGCGACATCCACTACTGCGTATTCCGCTGTATAACTGTATGGCAATTCTGGCCGTACTCGCACTGGTGCCCTCGGTGTCCTTTATCGCCTGTATTGCGGGGATTCTGTGCGGAATTCTGTACGGCTTATGGATGCATGGCAGACAGAGTGAATCCGGTATGAAGCAGCATGCCTGTCTGGCGCTTGTTCTGTATGCGGCAAGTCTGTTTGCCTATGGTGCTGCTGTGGATACGGTTGCACCGCTGGATCGGCATTTGGATGAAGCCATAATCAGTGTTTACCGTCATACACCGCTCAATGCCTATGCAGAATATCTGCAGGAGCATTTTCATCAGCAGTATGAAAAAACAGGAGGTATTTAATGAAACGGGAAGATGTACTAACTTGGGATGAATATTTCATGGGACTGGCGCACCTGAGTGCCAAACGGAGCAAGGATCCTTCCACACAGGTGGGGGCTGTCATTGTCAGCAGTGAGCATCGTGTTGTCAGTATCGGCTATAACGGATTTCCAAACGGCTGCAGCGATGATGAGTTTCCGTGGGATCGGGAAGGGGATTTCGGTAACACCAAATATCCCTATGTCGTGCATGCGGAGCTGAATGCGATTTTAAACAGCAAACATGATTTAAAAGGATGCAGTATTTATGTGTCGCTGTTTCCATGCAATGAGTGCGCAAAGGCGATCATACAGAGCGGAATCAGCCGTATTGTGTATGAGTCCGATAAGTATGCACATACGGAAGGGACGATTGCCAGCAAGCGGATGCTGCGCAGTGCGGGGGTAGAGCTGGTACAGCTTCCCTATGCCATTGATTTGCAGGTATCCAGAAAAATCAATCCGACAATACGATAAGAAGGTTCAGGCAATCATAGGACCAGCATTCCTTGTGTGAATACCAATTGTTCGCTGTGCATTTATGCGATTGTTATGTATGCTCGTACTTATAGAATCCGTCAGTATGAAGAAAAGCTATTTCACGATAAAAGTTTAAGTGAAATAGCTTTTTTGTTATATGCTGGTATTCATATGATATCAGAATTTATGATTGCTGCATTTTCGCAAATGCAAATACACCGTGTTTTTTGAAATGTTCAAAAGCTTAGCGATAACTGTAACAGCGTCTTTGATTTGGAAAATTCCTTTATTATACAGGTCATAAATAATTTCTTTGTTTTTATTTGACGAGCTTATAGCAGGGTCATTGTATATCCTCTCTTTTACGGTATTTAATGTTGATGTAATCATATCATCTACATTACTGGCAAAGGTTTCTGTTGCGGAATCGTTTTCTGCTGTGAGAGTTTCTTTTTGTACGAACGTATGAATGAAATCATAAAAACTGATATTCATATAAAAATTCATACACAATAAACCGATAATGCGGTCATTTTCTCCTTTGATGGCAATCGTTGTGCTTTTCAGAGGTTCTCCCTTTGCATTGACCGAATAATAGGTTTCCTGTTTCGAGCTGTTCTCACTGAACTTGATGAGAAAGTCTAATGCCTTATCTGTAATCGGGGCACCGACCTTTCTGCCGGTATGCTCACCATGGTTGATATAAATGACGGAGTGCTGAAAGTCCTCCAGACTATGAAGCACGATTTCATAGGCCTCTCCCAAATAGTTGCCCAGACCTTCAACCATTGAGCGGTAGCTTTGCAGAATCATCTTATCAATCAGGGTTAATTGAACTTCTTGTGGTTTCATGGTATCCTCCACTCCCTTCGCTGTCTATTATAGCGTACTAATTTCATTTATTCAAAACAATTTCAAAAAAATTCATTAAGTAAACTAAATAAATGCGAAAATTGCTTAATACTGCTAAAGTTTTGTAATCTTAAAATATAATTCATCTAACAAATGATAATTATTTTATTTACTAAAATAAAATAATGTATTATAGTATAGGAATAAAAAATATTTCATTAGAAAGGAGAAAGGAATGAACAAAATTATTGATGCCGATAGCGCACCTGCTGCAATCGGCCCCTATTCACAGGCAGTCACGAATGGCAATTTGTTGTTTGTATCCGGACAGCTTCCGATAGAACCCGGGCAGGGGGTGATCGTGAGCGGGGATATTGCTGAACAGGCAAGACAATCACTTGAAAATGTGAAGGCGATTTTGGAAAAGGCCGGCTATGAAATGAGGGATGTTGTAAAGACGACATGTTACTTGACAGAAATGGAGAATTTTGCTGTGGTAAATGAAATTTATGCTGAGTATTTTGTAGGAAATTATCCGGCAAGATCCTGTGTATCCGTGAAGGAGCTTCCGAAACAGGCATTGTTTGAATTAGAAGTTATTGCGTGTAAATAACAAGGAGAGAACTTATGAAAATTTTGTTAATGTGCGGAGCAGGTGCGTCCAGTGGTTTTATGGCGCAGGCAATGCGAAAAGCCGCAAAAGAACAGGGAATTGAAAATTTTGAAATAATTGCACGAAGTGAAGCAGAAATGATGAACAATTTACAGGGGACAGATCTTGTCATGTTTGGTCCTCATCTAGCGTTTAAAAGGGAAGCGCTTGAAAAGGATTTAAAAAAGTTTAATATTCCGTTTGCCTTTATTGACAAGGATGCGTATGGAAGTATTGATGGAGCTGCCACGCTGAAGCAGGCATTGGATGCGTTGCGGGAAGTAAAAAAGCCTGTCGAAGAAATCTCTGTAAAAGAGGAAAAACCAACGCAGAGCAGTGAGGCTTCGGAGGAACCGGCGAAGGGCTTTATGGGATGGATTACCAAATCACTGGCTCCTAAACTGGATAAGCTTACACAGAATATTTATATATCCGCAATACAACAATCCATCATGAGTATTCTGCCAATGATTATGATCGGTTCAGTTTCCTCAATCGTCGGTGTATTCCGTAACTTTGAGGTGATGAGCTGGATTCCGGATATCTCCATGCTGAATACATATTCCTTTGGCTTGATTGCAGTATTTCTGGCTATTCTGGTACCGATGAAGGTACTGGAAAAAAGAGGAAATGAAAAATTGAAAATTTCTGCGATGCTGACCAGTCTTGCTCTCTTCTTTATCATCACACTTCCGGTTATTGACGGAGAAGCCGGTACGATGAATTTCATCATGGATAAAATTGGAACAGGTGGTATGCTGACAGCAGTTGTGACATCCGTTTTTACAGCATGGATTTTTAATTTTGCTTCTAGGCACTCTATGTTTAAGGAGGATACGGTTATGCCGGATATGGTTGTGGCATGGATGGATGCACTTGTTCCTGTAACAATCACACTGGCCATCGGTTTATTTATTATGAGCACCGGATTTGATTTACCACTGTTTATCCGTGGCTTGTTTGCACCGATTTCTTCCTTTGGACAGACCTGGCTTGGTCTTGTTATGATTTGTTTCTTCACCTGCTTCCTGTATTCCTTTGGCTTTACCTGGATTCTGTTCCCCATCGCATGGGCAATCTGGATGGAGGGTATGGATGCCAATATGGCTGCGGTTGCGGCAGGACAGGCGGCGTCAAGTATTAACCTTATGGAAACGGTAATGGGAATCACCTATATCGGTGGACAGGGGTGTACGCTTGCATTGGTTCTGATGTGTATGCGTTCAAATGTAAAAAAACTGAAATCCATCGGGCGCGTTTGTATCTTCCCTGCAATCTTCAATATCAATGAGCCAATTGTGTTTGGTGCTCCTGTTGTATGGAATCCGATCCTTATGATTCCACTGTGCCTTAATTCAATTATTATTCCAAGTCTTATGTATCTTGTTATGCGCATCGGCCTTGTTCCTATTCCGAGTGCACCTATGCAGATGTGGTATCTTCCAAATATCGTACAAGGCTATCTGACAACGAACAGTATGTCCGGGGTTATTCTGGTAATTGCATTGTTTGCTGTATCCTGGCTGATTTGGATGCCATTCTTTAGGGTATTTGAAAAACAGCAGTACAAAGAAGAGCTGGAAAACAGAAAGGAAAGGGAGATCATATGAAATTAGAAAATGCGCAGGCGGCAATGCAGATCATCCTGCATGCCGGCGATGCCCGCTTGAAAACAGCAGAGGCATTAAAATCTTTAAAAACCTTTGATATAGAACGTGCAAAGCAGCAGCTTTTGGATGCAAATGAAGATATTGTGGCTGCGCACCAATCACAGACAGCCTCTCTGCAGGCGGAATCAAATGGAGAAGAAATTGAGTATTCGATTCTATTCACACATGCACAGGATACGTGTATGACCGTATGCAGTGAAATCAACATCGCACAGCAGCTCGTGGATATCTGCGAAGCAATTGATGAGCGGTTTAAGAAATTGGAAAAATAGAACCGGAATTTTTGGCAGAGTTTTCTGCCAAAAATTTTAGAATTGGAGGAACGATATGAATTACTTTGATAACAGCAACATTAAGCTCGATATATTAAAAAAGAAAGCATACAATCTGCGCTGGGCGGAGGTAGCGGATGGAACTATCCCACTCACTGCTGCCGATATGGATTACCCATGTGCTCCGGCGATTAAACAGGCATTGCTTGCGTACGTGGAGGAAGGCTATTTCTCCTATACACCGAAACTGGGCCTGCCTGCGTTTAATCAGGCATTTTCAAATTATGTGAAGGAAACAAAGGGGGAGGAAATCAAAGCGGAGCAGGTACTGGCGGTAGACAGTGCAGCAAGAGCGATGTTCATCGTGGCGAAGGCTTTTTTGAAGCCTGGAGATGAAATGATTGTCTTTGATCCCTGCGATTTCCTTTTCCGGGAATCCTGTTTAGCGGCTGGAGCAACTCCAATCAGCTACGCAGCAAAGCTTGATACGGAGAATAGGAAAATGGATCTTTCAAGACTGGAGGAGTGCATAAGCGAGAGAACCAAAATGATTGGATTGTGTAATCCGCATAACCCATACGGTCTTGTCTATACGAAGGAGGAGCTGGAGGCAATCATGCGATTGTGTGAGAAACATGATCTACTGATTATGAACGATGAAATATGGTCGGATATCCTGTATCCCGATGCACAGTTCAACAGCATTTATTGTTTAGGCGAGGAGCGCTGTAAACGCGTAGTATCTGTATTTGGGTTCTCTAAGAGCTTTGGTCTTGCCGGATTGAGAATTGGCTGCGTTTATGCGAACGATGATGAAAAATTCCAGAAGCTGGTTGATGCTTCCGATGTGCTGTCTACTGCGGGTGGTGCTACCTCACTATCGCAGATTGCCGCGATTGCGGCTATGGAAGAAACGCAAGAATGGCGTGCGGCATTTTTAAAGCATATCACAAAAAACCGGGATTATGCAGTGGCGTTTATCAATGAACATATTCCGGGCTTACATGCCTACAGACCACAGGCGACATTCCTGCTGTATGTAGATATTCGGGAGCTTCATGTTACAGGAGCTGAATTTGTCGAATTTCTGAAAGAGGAAGTGCAGCTGGCGATTGTACCGGGAGGACACCAATACTTCGGTGATGAGTCGGAGGGGCATGTTCGTATTTGTCTTGCCACCAGTATGGAAATTCTCAGCGAAGGTCTGAATCGATTAAAAAAGGGTGTTGAAATGCTAATAGAAAGGAGAACACAGCATGCATAAGATACAGTTTCCGGAAAATTTTTTGTGGGGAGGGGCAACTTCCGCCTATCAGTGTGAGGGAGCCTGGAAAGAGGATGGAAAAGGCTTTGCGGTCACTGATTTGTTGACAGCGGGAAGTCGAGAAATCCCAAGAGAGTTTACACCAGTTGAAAAGGATTGTTATTATCCGGCAGCGATAGCTATTGATCACTATCATCATTACAAGGAAGATATCGCGTTGTTTGCGGAAATGGGATTTAAGGTATACCGCATGTCGATTTCCTGGGTAAGAATCTTTCCCAACGGTGATGACGAGGTGCCCAATCCTGCTGGTCTTGCATTCTATCATAAAATATTTCAGGAGTGCAAAAAATATGATATCGAGCCGCTGGTTACCATTTCTCATCACGATGTACCGCTGGCACTGGCATTGAAACAGGATGGATGGCTAAGCAGAAAGACGATTCCTGCCTTTGTCACGTACTGTAAAACGATTTTCCGCGAGTATCGGGATGAAGTGAAGTATTGGATCACGTTTAATGAAATCAATATGATGACAAATTATTTCGGCGATATATATACAGGTGGGATTCTTTCTAACGGAACCCGATATTTGGATATCGCACAGGCGAGTGAGGAGTCTTTGTCTGCAGATAAAATGACGAAACGCTTTACGGCTCTGCATCATCAGTTTATCGCCAGTGCGCTGGCTGTACAGGCAGGTCATGACATCAATCCGGACTTTCAAATCGGTTCCATGGTTGCGGGGGATGCGCATTACCCATATTCCTGTAACCCCGTGAATGTCATTGAAGCACAGCAAAGCATGAACCGCCTCTGGTATTGTGGGGACGTGATGGTACGCGGAGAATATTCCTATGCCAGCAGACATTATCTGAAAGGCAAGGGTGTCGATATAGAAGCACTTGGAATCACCGAGGAGGACAAGTGTATTTTGAAAAAAGGGACGATTGATTTTCTGGCATTCAGCTACTATACATCCGGCTGTCATGCAGTGGATGAGCATCATGAAACAACTGCAGGTAATTTCTCTTTAGGGGTTGCCAATCCGTATCTGAAAAAATCTGACTGGGGCTGGGTGTTTGATCCGCAGGGGCTTCGCTGGATGCTGAATGAGTTGTATGGAAGATATCATATTCCGGTGTTTATCGCTGAAAACGGCTTAGGCGCAATTGATGAGGTAAGTGAGGATGGAAAGGTTCATGATCCTTATCGTATCCAGTATCTGAATGAACATGTGTCCGCAATGCGGGATGCATTGGAGGATGGTGTTGATTTGCTTGGGTATACGTGGTGGGGACCCATTGATCTGGTTAGTGCATCTACCGGTGAAATGAAAAAGCGTTATGGGTTTATTTATGTAGATATGGATGATCAGGGGAAGGGAAGCCTGAAAAGAATCAGAAAGGATTCCTTCTATCATTATCAAAAAATCATTCAGACAAACGGCAGCTGCATTGAGTAGTGTGCCTGTAAGGAAGAGGGATATGCAGAAAATTGTTTTTACAACGGTTGAAACGCATACATTGGGAGAACCTACCCGCATTATCACTTCTGGCTTTCCAGATATACCGGGCATTACAATGATGGAGAAAAAGGAGATCCTTGAACAACGGTATGACCATCTGCGCCGTGCCTTGATGTGTGAGCCGAGGGGACATAAGGATATGGTTGGGGCGCTTATTCTGCCTGCAGAGCATACAGCATCTGCATTCGGTGTTGTTTTCATGGATGCGAAGAGATGGGTAAATATGTGCGGGCATGCATCCATCGGTTGTGCTATGTATGCGGTGGAGGCCGGGCTAGTACCTGTGTGCGAACCGCATACAGAGGTTGTGATGGATACGCCATCAGGAACTATATGCGCAAGTGTAAGGGTGGAGAATAAAAAAGCGCAGGAGGTTACCTTGCATAATGTTCCTTCATTTCTGTTTGCTGATGAGGTAAAGGTAAGGGTAGATGGCAAGGAATATAGGGTTGCGATTTCTTTTGGCGGTACGTTCTTTGCTTTGTTTGATGCTGCACAGCTTTCATTGCAGCTGGATGCAAAGGATATTGAGTTTCTGATACCCTTTACAAGGAAACTGCTGGCTCAGCTGAATAAGCAATATGAGATAAAGCATCCCTCACTTGCAATCACACGCGTTGTAAATGCTGAATATTATGTAGCTACTGGAGAAAAGAAACAGAAGAATATCGTTATTGCCGAGGAAGGTCAGATCGATCGCTCACCATGTGGGACAGGAACAAGTGCAAAGCTGGCATATTTGCATGCGAAAGGAAACTTATCTGCAAACGAAATTTTTGTGAATGAAAGCTTTACCGGAGCAAAATTTTATGGACGGTATGAAGCGGAGGATGTTATCGGACACTATCGTGGTATTCAACCGATGATTACAGGTAGTGCCTATATCACGGGGAAGGCAGTATATGTGATCGATGAGAATGACCCTTTGACCTATGGCTTTACGATTTGAGTCTGCTTTTGCATCATGATTTATAAAAAGATACAGAGGGCCTTCGAGTTTTGCTGGCCTTCTGCCCTTTTATTGATTCTGTCTTTCTATTTCATTTGTGCTTTGGCAGATGAAGGCATACGAAAAACCCGTTTTCTGTTCATGCAGGAAACGGGTTTGTTTTAGCCTAAGGCTTTTTTTGTGTTTGCAAAATGCAGCTTGGCAACCTGGAGCAGTGCCTCTTTTCCGTGCATTGCCACAAACTCACGAATATTCTGATCCACCTTGCTGCCGGCACCCTTCAGAAAGGTGAAGTCGTACTGCTCACACATCGCATCGAAGGCCTTCAAAAACGCATACCGGGCAATGATTGATCCGGCTGCAACCGACAGATACTTATTTTCCGCCTTGGTTTCAAAATGAATATCATAGACGACCTCGCGCTCATGTTTCAGATAGCGGTAATAGGAAGTCTTCTGCACGAACTGGTCAATGATGCAGAACTGCGGCAGTGATCCCATCTTTTTACGCAGATGTACGTAGGCCTGGTTATGCATACGGGATTTAATAGCAACCATATTATTTTCACCGTGAATTCGATTATAGGTGGCATTGTCCAAAATCAAAAGACTGTGAGGCAGTCGTTCCATCAGCTTGGGAGCCATGCGCCGTATGGCGGTATCATCAATGGCCTTGGAGTCTTGTATCCCAAGACTGCGTAAAAACTCCACATCCTCATGACGGACACAGGTTGCACAAACGGTCACGGGACCGAAATAATCACCGGTCCCAACCTCATCGCTGCCGGCCTGCGGATAGATTGCTTTCGGCTGTCCCTGTGTTTTTTTTGCTGTTGTCCCGCTCTGCGTTTTCTGTATGGCAGACGGGGCAATCAGCGCTGCACATTCCTCGGCGCCATTTCCCTGAAATACGAGCTTGCCGGACTCATAAGCGGTAATGACACAATCCCTCGTCTTGATCTGATAAATCGCATAGGGCGGTGTCTTACGGATTTCCGCAGTTTTCAACCGCTGCTTCAGCGCCATCATGCTGGATCGATCTGTCTGTATGGTACATGTTCCCATGGTATTCCTCCTCATAACTTTTCCATTTTAGCATAAAATGAGACAACAGGATACAGAAATCGGGTGTTCCCATTCATTTTTTTATGCGTTCATGGTAAAATAATGAGACGGACAAAAGAAAGTAGGTGATGCCTGTGTCCCTGATTATGCTAGTAAATATGGTCATCCTGTGTGTGCTTTGTGCACTCGTATTCGGCGGATACCGCGACGGCTTCCTATTAAAGCTGCTGAGCATACTGTCTTTCTTTGTATGCGGCTTTCTGGCATGGTGGGCATCCTCCTATGTCGGCAGTTTTATCCACCTGTATCCCAAGCATGCGCTCCCATTGCAGGATACACCGCTGGAGGCTGTCCTGTATGACAACCTGAATCGCCTGCTCATTTTCGTGATTCTCTTTGTCCTGCTGCAGCTGGCGGTGCTGGTTATAAAGCCGTTTACAAAGGCGGCCAATCATGTACCGGTCGTATCCGGTATCAACCGGCTTCTGGGAGCTGCGCTGGGGGCACTGCAGGCCGTGCTGCTGATGGTGCTGGCTGCCATGGTCTGCCGTCTGCCATTCTGGAAAACCGGGAATGAGATTGCATCCGCATCTCTTTTGCGATACAGCGATGGGATGATGGATGCCCTGACCTTTTATGCCAGGGAACCGCTGCAGGAGTTATCCAGACTGACATCGGCATTGGATGAAAAACAAACGCTCAGTACAGCAGAAAAGGAGAATATCCGCAGCTGGCTGCTGGAGCAGAATATGAAGAAAGAAGACGTGGACACGCTGCTGTCTGCGCTGCAATAGAGGTAAGAATATGAAAGATATGTATGAGCCGTTGGAGCTGCATGAGGTAAAGGAGCAGGTTGCGAAACACGCGTCCTTTTCCCTGGGAAAACAGCTGATTCGACAAATGATGCCGCGCTTTGATGCCCTTTGGGTCAGGCGTGAGCTGGCAAGAGTAAAAGAGGCCTATGCCCTCGTCGTGCGATTTGGGAACATGCCGTTTGGCGGTATCCATGATACGCGTGACAGCATAGAGGCAGCCATGAAGGACATGACACTGACACCGCATGAGCTGCGCGGAATTGCGGATAGTACACGCGGTGTGGAGCAGGTTCGCAAATATATGAAAGCAAGTGATCTGGATACACCACTGATCAAGGAGCTGTGTGATTCCTTTGCGGAGCATCAGCAGCTGGCTTCCTCGATCGATCGCTGCATTTCCTTAAATGCGGAGGTTCTGGATTCCGCAAGCCCGGCATTGAAAAGCATCCGGAAATCCATTTTGTCCTGCAATGCGGATATCAGCAGCGAGGTACAGCGGTTTCTCTCACGCAATGCAAGCAAGCTGATGGATACGATCACGACGATGCGCAACAACCGTACCTGCGTGCTTGTGAAAATCAGTGAGAAAAACAGTGTGGACGGCTTTGTTCACGGAGAGAGTGCTTCCGGTCAGACGGCCTATGTTGAGCCACGCAGTCTGCTGGTGCTCAATAACCGTCTGCAAACGCTGAAAAGTCAGGAGCAGGAGGAAATCACACGCATCCTGTTTGAATTAAGTCAGCAGGTCAAGTCGGTTAGTCATGAGCTGCTGTCCAATCTGGAAACCTTCGCTCTGCTGGACAGTATCTTTGCCCGCGGGCTATGGACGAAGGAAATGGACGGCTGCATTGCCGAGCTGAATACAAAGGATGACCATCTGTATCTGAAGACAGCCAGACATCCGCTGATCGATCCGCAGAAGGTTGTCGCAAATACATACGAAATCCGCTCACCGCATCACAGCCTTCTGATTACCGGAAGCAATACCGGAGGAAAGACGGTGACACTGAAAACCATCGGTCTGTTTGTCGCCCTGACGATGAGCGGTCTGCCGCTGAGTGCGGAGCAGGCCGTCGTACCGCTGTTTGACGCCCTGTATGTGGATATCGGTGACGATCAGTCCATTCAGGAATCCCTGTCCACCTTTTCATCCCATATATCCAAAATGGCGGATATTTGTGATCATGCGACGGCACGCTCTCTCGTCCTTCTGGATGAGCTTGGAAGCGGGACGGACCCGAAGGAGGGGGAACCGCTGGCGGTTGCTGTACTGGATCATCTGCGTGCCATCGGTGCCATGGTGATTGCCACAACCCATTACTCCGCATTGAAAACCTATGGTGCGGATAATGAGGACATCCTGTTGTCCAGTGTGGAATTCGATATGGAAAAAATGCTGCCGACCTACCGGTATATCGAGGGAATCAGCGGACAGTCCAATGCATTTGAAATCGCCCGCCGTTATGGCTTGAAGGAAAGCATCATTCGATTTGCGAGGGAACGCAAGGAAGCGGACCGCAGCAAGGCGGACATCGCGATGGAAAAGCTGGAACAATCCCTGATGGAAAATTACGAGCTGAAGGAAAAGCTGGCTGCCAGACTAAAGGATGTCAGGCAGCTGCAGGCAGATCTGGAGCAGGAGAAAAAACAGCTGGCGCAGCGGCGGGAGGAAATTCTGGAAACGGTCAGAGAGGATGCCAGAAAACAGCTGGAGTCCTCTCTGGAGGAAGCACAGGATATCATTGATGAGCTGAAGCATATGCACAGTGAAGCCAAGCCGCATGAAATCAGTGACCGCAAGGCCAGATTAAAGCAGCTGTCTTCGATGGACGATGCGGAAACAGACGCTACACCGCAAAAGCTGCCTTCCTATCAGGTGGGGGATTATGTAAAAATCAGCAAGCTGAACTATTATGGAGAAATTATTTCCATGAACAAGGATAAGGTCTGCGTACTGGCAAACGGTATGAAAATGAATACAACGCTGCAGGAAATCGAACCGGCTGTGAAGCAGGTGCAGAAAACAAAGAAAAAGGGATACGCCAAGGCAGGCGTGCGCTCCTTTTCCATGGAATGCAACGTCATCGGTATGCGGGTGGCGGAAGCCCTGCCGATCATTGATAAATATCTGGATAATGCAATGCTTGCAAAAGCGAACAATGTCCGCATCATTCACGGTATGGGAACCGGAGCCCTGCGCAAGGGGGTACATGACTTTCTGAAGCGCAATCCGCGTGTGGAGAGCTTTCGCATGGGAGGTCAGGGCGAAGGCGGTCTGGGAGCGACTGTTGTTGTTTTAAAGCAGAAGGGAAGCGGTAAATAATGGCAAATATGGCCAAAATCGAGGATAAGCTGAAAATTCTTCCTGCTATGCCTGGCTGCTATTTAATGAAAAACAAGGACGGAGATATTATTTATGTCGGAAAAGCAAAAAAGCTGAAGCAGCGCGTACGGCAGTATTTTGTCGGCGCTCACGATTTTAAAACCACCCGCCTTGTCAGTAATATCGACGATTTTGAATATATTGTAACATCCAGTGAAAAAGAGGCGCTGCTGCTGGAAATCAATCTGATCAAAAAGCATACACCTCCATACAACATCATGTTTATGGATGATAAATCCTATCCGTATCTGAAGCTCACAAAGGAAAATGCTCCGGTATTAAAGGTGGTGCGCAATACGAAGGACCGTAAGGCCTATTACTTCGGACCATTTCCGGATTCCGGGGCGGCCTGGGAAACGGCAAAGCTGCTGAATCGTATCTATCCGCTGAGAAAGTGCAGGCGGATGCCGAAAAAGGAATGTCTGTACTATCACATGGGACAGTGTCTGGCTCCCTGCATCAGGGACATTGATGAGCGTGTGTATGCGGATATGGTCAGCGGCATTCAGAAATTCATGCGGGGGGATGTCCGGGAGATGCTGGATACCCTGCATCGGGAAATGGAGCAGGCAAGTGAGGAGCTGCTGTTTGAAAAGGCACAGGAGAAGCTGAGCCTGATTCATGCGATTGAGCATGTGACGGCAAAGCAGCAGATCGACTTTAAGGACCGCAAGGACCGGGATGTATTTGGCTATTATGTCGACAAGGGCTATATATCCATTCAGGGCTTTTTCCTGCGTGGAGGAAAGCTGCTGGAGCGTACGCTTTCCATTGAGCCGCTGTATGAGAATGAAGCGGATGCCTTTGTATCCTTTATTCTGCAGTATTATGCGAATAATCCGCTGCCGCAGGAAATTCTAATACCAAAGGAATATGATATTACGCATCTGGAGGAAATTCTGGACACGAAGATATTGCAGCCGCTTCGCGGAGACAAGCTGAAGCTGGTGGATATGGTGCTTGCGAATGCCAAAAATGCGCATGAACAGAAGTTTGAGCTGGTAGAGCGCAAGGAAAGCCGGCGCTATGAGGGGATGGAACAGCTCTGCAATCTGCTGCAGAAGGAGATTCATCGCATCGAGCTGTTTGATAACTCGCATATCTCCGGTACGCACAATGTCAGCGGCATGGTGGTATATCGGGACGGTGAGCCAAGCAAGAAGGACTATCGTACCTTTCGTCTGGGCGAATACATAAGCGACCTTGACTCTATGAAGGAGGTCATCTATCGGCGGTACTTCCGGCTGTTGAAGGAAGGTGCACGCTTTCCCGATCTGCTGATTGTCGATGGAGGCTATCTCCAGATCGAGGCGGCCAGAGAAATTATCGAGGCACTGGATATTCCCTTAACGATCTGCGGACTGGTGAAGGATGACAATCACAGGACGAGCAATCTGATGGATGTGAATGGGAATATTCTGCCGGTAAAACGCGACAGCTCTCTGTTTTTCCTGCTGACCCAGATGCAGGACGAGGTACACCGTTTCGCCATTTCCTATCATCGTAAGCTCAGAGGAAAAGCCATGACGAAGTCCATTCTGGATGAGGTGGAAGGGATTGGTGAAGTCCGGAAAAAGGAAATCTGGAAGCATTTTAAATCCCTGAAACGCCTGAAAGAGGCCACGATTGAGGAAATACGTCAGGTGGTTCCCGAGAAAGTAGCACAAAATATCTACAATATCCTGCATAATACAGACCAAAAATCGGAAGATGCATAAGATAAAGGTAGGTAGGAACGTTAGGGGGTAAGTGCTACGCAAAAAATACTGACGCAACGTGAAAAAGAGGTTTTTGAATTACTGATTGCCAATTACAGCACCAAGGAAATAGCGAAACTGATGAACATATCCGATAAAACGGTTAGAAACCATATATCCAATGTTATGTTGAAGCTTGGAGTAAAAGGAAGAGCCCAGGCGGTCGTGGAGCTGCTGAAATTGGAGGAATTAACGCTTGAATAGGCAGGACGTGAAAACGTTCTGCTTTTCTTCTGCAATACTGCCGAGTATAGCGAATAGATGAGAGCATACAGGATGCAATGCTCCAATGCAAGGGTATGAAGCAGCAGTATGGGAACGTAAATCAATCCGTGTATGAATGCGAACAAAGGAAAAGCTTCTGTTGGTCATGTGTCTTCCTATAGGGAAAGAACAGCTTCTGAAAATTTCCAAATATTGTAAAAAACTATAGTTTTTTGGATTCTTTTGCCGTAAGGATTGATTCTGCCATACAGATGGTGTAGAATGACATAAGACGATGACTCACCGGACAGTCATGCTGTTTACTGACTGCGGGTGACAAAGAAAAATGGAATAGGAAGGAAATACGCATATGAATTATTTTTATACTTATGTGGAGGATGAGCAGGAGGTGTCCAGCCTGCAGCAAATACAAACGGAAATGCAAAGGAAAAACGCGGCTGTCTGCTTTTTTGATTATGGCAGTACAGCGCAGTGGGAACAGCTGCAAGCCGTATGGAAGCAATCGGATATCCTGTACATTCAGGATATTGCACACCTTGCCAGTGAGGTACAGGAGCTGAAGCACAGACTGAGCACTCTGCAAAAAAGCGGCGTTTGTGTCAGGCTGCGCGATGAGCGCAGTGTCGATCTGGAACAGATGCTGCAGCTGATTGACTTTGTGACAGGAACGATTCGCAAGCGCAACTATGCCCTGCAGCTGGAGGGGATTCAAAAGGCACTGGAGAAGAAAAGGAACGGGGAAGGCAGCTACGGCAGACCGAAAATGGTATTACCCCAGGATTTTGAAGAAAATATACGGAAGATCATGCGTAAGGAAATGAAGCATGAGGACTATCAGAAGCAGCTGGGCTTTAAGCGCTCCACCTATTTCAAGATGGTGAAGGAGCTTCGGGACGGCTGGAAAGCACAGGACGAGGAGAATGAAACCGCAACGCTGATTCAAGAGTGAGTATCTTGCTCTTTTTTTCGTTTTGAAAGTCGTGTATAATAAAGAACGAGGTGAGCCTATGCTACTGAAACGAAGTGTGTTTGTCATCCTGCTGATCGCACTGTTCAGCGGATGCTTTTATATCATGAACCAGCATTATGATGAACTGGCCAGATATCCGCATGAGCTGAGTGAGGAGGAACGAAAGCTGGTGCTGTCCCATCTCAGCACCGAGCAGATCAATTATCTGGTATCACAAAAGATAGAACCGAAGCAGTTTCTGCCATTTATCGAAATCAAGGACTTTGAGCTGAATAATACACTCTGGTATGATGTGGCATATCAGACACAGAAGCCGTCGCATACGGAGAGTGACCAGGAGGTTAAGGAATACATCGTGAGCTTTATCAACCGCTACCGTGCGCGTATGGAGTATCAGGAGCTGCATGACCTGCTGATGAACTATACCTATAATGTCCTGACCCGCTTTTTTGATGAGGGGGATCCGAATATTGAAAACGCTCATCTGATTGCGAAGCCCAATGATCCGTATCTGGTGCTGGGCGGTAAAAATACGCTGTATACCTATGAACCGAAGGATCTGGTATCCATCAATGATCTGCCCCACGCCTCCCTTGTTCCGCAGGCCAATGACATCACAATCAAGAAAGAGGTCGTTAAGCCGCTGAAGGAGCTGATGGCGGCTGCAGGGGAAGTCAACCAGAAGGAAAACGGTGATATGAAGGTGATAGCCGGCTATATTTCCTATGAGGATCAGATGAAGCTGTTTGAGAAAGCAAAGCTCGTTTATGGAGAGGATGTGCTGCAGCATTGGGATTATCCGGGACAGAGTGAATTTCAGCTCGGCTATACGGTGCGCCTGCTTCCAAACGGCCTGACGACGGAATTTGATGAGAAAAAGGAAAGCGACAAGGATAAAGATGCAGGAAAGAAGGAGGAAGCGAAGAGCTCGGATAAGAAGGAAAAGAAAAATCCGAGTGAGGAGGAGCGCGATCAGGAAATCTGGCTGAAGGACAACGCCTATAAATTCGGCTTCATTATCCGCTATCCTAAACAGAAGGAGGATGCGACAGGAAAACGCTATCAGCCCTACACCCTGCGCTATGTCGGTAAGGAAATCGCGAAAAAGCTGCATGATGAGGGCTATGTCCTGGATGAAGTGAATATCAGTGATTTGAAGGAGTAAGAACAGGTCGGACCTGTTCTTTTTTCTGTTCCTGCCACATACATTGAACTAGAGGTGAACAACGTATGAAGAAAACCTTCAAGAAACAGATGGCCGTGGTATTCGGGGCCATCGCCATGATCGGATATCTGTCGGTACGCTTTTTCCCGGCACAGGAACAAAGTGCATCCCCGGTGATTTCCACAAAGGATGAAACAAAGCATATGCAGATTTATATGATGGACAGTGATAAGACACTGGTTCCGTTATCCATACCGGTCAGTGAGGAGATGAGCGAGGAGGATAAGCTGGCACTCATGTTTTCCTATATGAGCGGGAAGCAGGAAATCAAGGGCTTTACACCATTGTTTACAAAGGAGTGCACCCTGCAGTCCTCTTCTATCAAAAACGGCATTGTATCCCTGTATTTTGATGATTCTCTGAAAAACTATGATAAGGAGAATGAGCTGCGTATTCTGGAGGCAATCACATGGGGAGCTACGCAGTTTCATGATATCGAGCAGGTAAAGCTCTATCTGAATGATAAACAGCTGACCAGTATGCCGAATGCACAGACACCGATTCCGGAAATCCTCAACCGCAGTATCGGTATCAATCATTTCGAAACCTCAACAACCACATTGCATGACTCTGCCTCCTTGACGGTATTCTATACAAAAAAGGTACAGGGGAATGAATACATGGTTCCCAAAAGTAAGCGGGTTGCACAGAGTCAGGGGGATGCCTTGAAGGCGAGTGTTGAAAACATTCTTTCCGATATCAGTGTCTCCAGTGCGCTTGATCAGCCGCTGTATGCCGATGATATCAAGGTCAGCAGCTTTGATGTTTATGACGGCTCCCTGATTGTGAATCTGAATAAGAATATCCTTGCCAGCAACCGCACGGTGAAGCAGGATGTGTACAATGCCCTGGTGCTATCTCTGGCTGCACTGCCCGGCATTGAAAAGGTCGAGGTACGCGTGGACGGGGTCACGGTTTCACCGAAGGATCAGAAGGAGGATATGGTATCGGTGTATGCTTTGACGTATAATGAGGTACAGTTCTAGCGTATTTAAAAAAAACACTTCTAAATGTCTGCATTTTTTGGTATGATAATAGCGGTGGTAAAAATGAAGATAGTAGTAGTCAGTGACAGTCACGGCCGTGATGATGCGCTGGAATATGTTCTGCAGCAGCATGG
Source organism: Erysipelatoclostridium sp. DFI.2.3 (assembly GCF_019132535.1). NCBI lineage: Bacteria > Bacillati > Bacillota > Erysipelotrichia > Erysipelotrichales > Coprobacillaceae > Thomasclavelia > Erysipelatoclostridium sp. DFI.2.3. The sequence goes on from NZ_JAHOOJ010000005.1 coordinate 109,997, forward strand.
GGATGCCTATGCATATATTCACTGCGGAGATATCGATGCGGATCCGGGGGCATTTCCCCGTTTTGTGACGGTTGGCGGTAACAATGATATATTTTATGATTATCCGGATGAGCAGATTTTGAGTATCGGGACTCATCGTATCTTTATTGTACATTCCCATCAGTTTATGTATTCACGCAGAAGCCAGCAGCTGGCGGATGCCGCAAAGGAGCGCAGCTGTGATATTGTCTGTTATGGACATACGCATATCGCGGCGGATGAAACAGTGGATGGTATCCGTTTGATCAATCCCGGATCGCTGTGGCGAAGCAGGGATGGCAGAGGTCCCAGCTATGCGCTGTTAAACATAGATGGTGACACAGTGGATGTACAATTTGAATTTCTGCCGCAAAAGCAGAAGAAAAGCAAGTTTTTCTGGTAGGACAAACCGTACATGATGCGGTTTTTCTTGCGTTATCAGGGTTTCAAATCACAAGGGTGATTGAAATAGATGGAAGATACACAAAGTAAAGAAAGGTGTTAGAGATTATGGAAAGAAAAATAGGAACGGTATCCAGAGGTGTGCGCTGTCCGATTATCCGTGAAGGAGATGATCTGGCTGCCATCGTTTCACAAAGCGTATTGTCAGCTGCAGAAGCGGAGGGCTTTGAACTGCGTGACCGTGATGTTATTGCGGTAACGGAGTCCATCGTTGCCAGAGCACAGGGAAATTATGCGTCAGTGGATGCAATTGCCGCTGATGTTAAGGAAAAGCTGGGAGGAGAAACCATTGGTGTTATGTTCCCGATCCTGAGCCGTAACCGGTTTGCAATCTGTCTGAAGGGAATTGCAAAGGGGGCGAAAAAGGTCGTTCTGATGCTCAGCTACCCAAGCGATGAGGTTGGAAACGAGCTGGTATCCATCGATAAGCTGGATGAAGCCGGAATCAATCCGTACAGCGATGTCCTGAGTCTGGAAACATATCGGAAGCTCTTTGGTGAAAACCGTCATGAATTTACCGGAATTGACTATGTGAGCTACTATGGTGATCTGATCCGATCCTGCGGTGCCGAGGTGGAAATCATTTTCGCCAACCATCCAAAGGAAATTCTTAAGTATACAAAAAATGTTCTAACCTGTGACATTCACACAAGAGCTAGAACAAAACGCATCCTGAAAGCAAACGGTGCCGAGCGTGTCTGCGGCCTGGATGATATTATGACGGCATCCGTTGACGGGTCCGGATACAATGAAGCCTTTGGTCTTTTGGGATCCAACAAATCTACAGAGGACATGGTGAAGCTGTTTCCGAGAAACTGCCAGCCGCTGGTACAGGATATTCAGAAGCAGGTACTGCAGGCATGCGGGAAGCATGTGGAGGTTATGGTGTACGGTGACGGTGCCTTTAAGGATCCTGTCGGGAAAATCTGGGAGCTTGCGGACCCTTGTGTTTCTCCTGCATACACCCCAGGACTGGAGGGGACTCCGAATGAACTGAAGCTGAAATATCTGGCAGACAATGATTTTGCACAGCTGAAGGGAGAGGAGCTGCAGAAGGCAATCGAGGCGAAAATCCGTGAAAAGGAAGACAACCTGGTCGGAAACATGGCTTCTCAGGGAACAACTCCAAGACGTTTGACAGACTTGATCGGCTCTCTCTGTGATCTGACGAGCGGTTCCGGAGACAAAGGAACACCGATCGTACTCGTTCAGGGATATTTCGATAATTTCACAAACTAAAGGGTGAACAGCTGATACATAAAGCACCATTGCGCGGCAATGGTGTTTTGCTGTACACGCGTTAAGGAATTATAATCGAAGCAGCTGCCTGTGCTGCCGACTTTATCAGAAGGGGACGTTTACGATAGATGTCATCAGCATCGTGAAGAAAATCTGAAAGGGACAGGACAGGCGTATAAAAGTCCGCAATTGTTCTGAACATCGCAATAAACACAGACTTTCGAAAAAGAAACGGCGCAAGGTGGTGGTATGCATGATACGTGTGGATGCGAGAAGGAAGCTTTTCTTTATAATGAAATATCATAGCTTTGTACAGCTAGGAAACAGGTACATGAATGGATATTGTATGGGAATGCTCAGCAGGCAGGGGTCTGCTGTTTTTAATTTATGATTAGAAAACAGTCGTTTCAGTCTGTAATTTGTATTTGATCTCATAATTGTGTAAGGCATCAATAAAGGAATGAGCGCGGTTCTATTTCTGACAGGACTGCATACCATAGGATAGAGGTGATGCTATGTCGTTTTTATCGTTTCAGGAGTTTCTCACGTATTTTTCAAAGGATATAACCATGCTTGCTCATAGCGGACAGCTGGAAGGGTATCTGAAGCAGTATGTGGATTTCTGCAGTAAGCATCATATCCAGCCCAATCTGCTTGAATTGCACAGGGAGTATGCGAACATGCATGTCTGAGTGTCGAAGCCTGCCGGTTTTTATCGGTTTGCGTATGGCGAATATCGACAGATTCATAACATAGCCAGGTGTATACTGTGCCATGAAGGAGGGATGCTTGTATGGAGAGCTATGTAGAGGTCAGTATGCTGCATAACACCGCAACCATTCTGCTGTCATTTTTAATGGCATCCTATGCCTGTGTACAACCGCTGCCGATACGGAAAATGCTGGTTTATGCACTTGCTCTCAGCATACCGGGCTGTCTGCTGTTCTTTCCTGGCTCCTGGCTGTTTCTGGTGCTGGAGGAAGTCGTCTTTTTTTTCTGGCAGTTTCGTTTCTGTGCCAAAAGCTGGATGATGATGCAGGGAATCCGCATACTCTGGTACATGACATCCTTTGCGTTTTATCAGGGTGGTTTTCATAACTTTCTCTGGTTTGTCCCGCTCCATGCGTCGGTGTACTGGCTGTGGCTGGTATATGGCGGAATGTTCCTTCTGCTCCATGTGAAATGGAAGGATATGCTGGCACGCATGAATTACCTGTACCGACTGCAGATTGAGCTTGCGGATACGACGCTGCATTTGAAGGGATGGCTGGACAGCGGAAATCTGCTGAGCTATGAAGGAATACCGGTCCTGTTTATTTCTTCCTCCTATGAGACATATTTTAAGAAACAGGACATAGAATTGGTAGTAATGAATACCGTTGACGATACCTCTGTCATACGCTGCTATGCATGCTTGGCGGCGATAGAGGGATGCCATAAGCACAGGGTGCTGGTCTGCTGCAGAAACCATGTAAGCCTTCCGCTGAACTGCGAAGTATTGCTGAACATGAATATGATGACACTGGGGTGATGATGATGAAAAAACTGCTGCAACTCATTCGCTTTTTATTTATTAAACAGGATGTCATGGAGGTCTATTACATCCAGGGAAATGATGTACTTCCCAAGCCGCTGGACAAGGAAGAGGAGCTGGCTGCACTGATTGCTCTGGAAAACGGAGATGAGGAGGCCCGCAACACACTGATTGAACATAATCTTCGCCTTGTCGTATACATCGCAAAGCGCTATGAAACCAATCCGATTTTTATGGAGGATCTGATCAGTATCGGAAGCATCGGGCTGATCAAGGCGGTCAATACCTTTAAACGGGATAAGAATATCAAGCTGGTGACCTATGCATCACGCTGTATTGAAAATGAAATCCTGATGTTTCTGCGCAAGAAAAGCCGCCGCAAGGTGGAGGTCAGCTTCGATGAACCACTCAATATTGATTATGACGGAAATGAGCTTCTGCTCTCGGATATTCTGGGAACCGATGATGATGTCGTGACCAAGGAGTTTGAAAAAAAGGAAAACAAGCGGGAGCTGCTGGAGGCGATGTCGACGCTGAAGGAGCGGGAACGCCAGATATTGCAGATGCGCTACGGCATTCAGCATGAAGAGCTGACCCAGAAGGATATCGCCAAGCGTCTGGGTATCTCCCAGTCCTATATATCCCGTTTGGAAAAGCGCATTATCGCCAAGCTGAAGGTACAGATGAAGAACTCACAGTAAAACAACGGTTCAGCTGCAGCAACGGATTATGAAATTTGAAAAAATACGAGGAACCATGCACTGAAAAAAACCTTATAAGCAGTCGGACAGACGTTTGATCCGGCTGTTTTTATCTTACTATTGTCAAGACTGTTTTCCTTCCAATTACTTACAGGAAAAGCTGCCTGCTTTTACGCATAACAAAGAAACGGCTCGGGCACACTGCTAGTACAGACACTAGGAGGCAAAGAGCATATGAGTCGTTATAAAGTAGAAATCAGCGGTATCAATACCGCACAGTTAAAGGTCTTGACAAATGCAGAAATGAAGGAGCTGTTTGTGAAGCTCCAGCAGGGCGATGAAAGTGCCAAGGAAACACTGATCAATGGAAATCTGAAGCTGGTGCTGTCCATTGTGCAGCGCTTTTCCAATCGCTGTGAAAATATGGATGATCTGTTTCAGGTTGGCTGCATCGGGCTTGTGAAGTCCATCGACAATTTTGATCTGAAGCATGAAGTGCGCTTTTCCACCTATGCGGTACCGATGATCATGGGTGAAATCAAACGCTATCTGCGCGATAATCAGGTAATCCGGGTATCCCGCCATTTAAAGGATCTGGCGTATCGGGCCTTCAAGCTGAAGGAGGAGTATGTACATAAGCATCAAAAGGAGCCAAGTGTTTCCTGGCTTGCCCAGCAGCTGGAGGTTAAGGAAAAGGATATCGTGGATGCACTGGATTCCACACAGAGTGTGCTTTCCATCTTTGAACCGGTATACAATTCGGACGGAGATGAGCTGTTTTTGCTGGATCAGATCAAGGATGACAAGGATGAAATCGAGCGTCTGAACAATTTGATGGCGTTAAAGCGCAGTCTGACACGCTTAAAGGGGAAGGAGCTGGATATCATACAGAAACGCTATTATCAGGATATGACGCAGACAGAGATTGCCGGAGAGCTGGGCATCTCGCAGGCACAGGTGTCACGTCTGGAAAAAAACGCCATTGCAGTTTTGAAAAAAGAATTTGATTCCTAGGCAACACCTGCGGGTGAAGGGCATATACTGAAACAGGTGATAGAATTGAAATATACGGATATTTGCGGAAGACAGGTCATCAATGTGATGGATGGCAGTATGATCGGACTCGTCAATGATGTGGAATTTGATCCATGCACGTATGTGATTCATTCCATATTTGTCCATCCCACGCAGTCCTTTGTGAAAAAGCTGTTTCCCTGGTTCTTCCCGTGTGATGAAATTGAGATTCCCACGCAGGAAATCGAAAATATCGCGGGTGATGTTATTCTTGTGAAATTTCGATGCTGAAGTTTTTTTACAAAAAGGAGGGCTTTTGAAACAGTTTGCGGCACTTGTATAAATTTCATGAAAAATCCCTTTTTATAAAGGGATTTTTGTGCTAGAATATACATAATGTATAGGAGGGACGCGTAAATGAGCATCAGTCAGAAATTCAAAGAATTTATAGCGCCAATGGATGAAGATGACGTTTTAGAAGTAGAACAGGAAGAGGATACTCCTTCTATTTCTGAATATGAAAGACCGAAATCAAAAGTAAATCACTTGCCAACCGATACGAAAATGGTTCTGTTTGAGCCTCGTTCCTTTGATGAGTCCGAAGAAATCGCAAAACGCCTGAAGGAAAACAAGGCGGCTGTTGTCAATCTGCACAAGCTGCAGCGTGACTATGCACAGCGTACCATTGATTTTTTAACCGGTGTAATCTTCGCTCTGGATGGAAGCATTCAGAAGATCGGGCATAATGTGATTCTGTGTACGCCGCGCAGCGTGGCGGTACATGGGGAAATCAGCCTTGACGCAAGCGAGGAAGACTAACCATTGTCTGTCGCAATAGAGCATTATCGGGGTAACGAGGAATTCGTCCGGCGCCTGCAGGATCAGATTGATCGCATGGAACGCTGGAACCGGGTTGTTGTTACACCCTTTTTTTCGCCTGATCAGATACAGATAGCCGAACGCTTTTGCGGACATCGGATTTTGTATCGCAAAGATGGCGGCTATGCGCAGGCCGAACGCTGCCGGCTTGCTTTTCTGCCCTGGGAGGAAGAGGTACAGATTCCTGTGCTTCATCTAAAGGCGAAGATTTCTTACAGCTTTGGAAAGCTGGCACACCGTGATGTGCTCGGGGCGTTGATGAATCTGGGGATTGAGCGGGATAAAACCGGGGATCTTATCGTTGAACAGGATGCGGTGCATATGTTTGTGGATCCGGATATCGGCAATTATCTGATTGCCAATCTGACGCAAATCAAACGCTGTGCCGTCCATCTGGAGCCGAGTGAGGAGTCTGTCAGCTATGAACCGGATATTGCCTACAAATCACTGATAGTATCCTCTCTTCGACTGGATACGCTGGTCGCTGCGCTCGCCAGACTCAGCAGGGCAAAGGCTGCAGATCTCATACGGAGCAAACAGGTAAAAGTTGATCATGTAATACTTGAACAAACGTCCTATTTGTGCGATAATACTTGTGTTATTTCCATTCGCGGACATGGAAGATTCCAGCTGAAAGAGGTTGTGAAGGAAACAAAAAAGGGAAATCTTGTCATAGAGGTTGGCATGTATCAGTGAATAGGAGAGGGATTATGGACAGATACGCATTTGATACAATGAAAAATGGATATAATCGCTATCAGGTGGAGGATTACATTCAGACACAGAAGCTGCAGATGGAAAGCCTTCAGAAAAAACTGGAAAAAGCCAACTTACTGAAAGAAGAACTAACCAGAGAATATCAGGAGCTGGAAACACGCTACCGGGATGTCAGTGAGAATCTCGAGGTCAAGGAAAAAGCTGCGGACGAAATGACACGCATGGCGATGAAGGAAGCAAATATGATCGTCGATACGGCACACCGCAATGCCGATGCCATTGTAAAGGAATCCTTAATGATGGCGCGTGGAATTTTGATGGAGGTGGCCCGCCTTGGAGATGAGGCGAACGATCTGAAGGGCAGTATGCGTAAGGAACTGCAGAAAATCACGCAGGCACTGGATGATTTTGAAACCCCTGAAATACCGGATCTTGATTTATTGAAAAAAGAAATATAAATGCTGAGATAAAGACATGCTTCTATATGTGGACTTGAAGAGAGCTGACGGTTGGTGAGAGTCGGCAGGAAGGATATAGAAGATATCACTTTGGAGCAGATTTCCTGAAAGCAGTAGGGAAATACGATACGCTTGTCGTTATAAGCTGAGGGCACATGAGCTTCATGTGAACTAAGGTGGTACCGCGTTACAAGACGTCCTTAGATAGAAGGCGTCTTTTTTTCATAAAAGGAGGAAATGATATGGAATACAAGGATACACTGTTAATGCCGAAGACAAGGTTTGAAATGCGTGGAAAATTACCGACAAAGGAGCCAAACTTTCAGAAGCGCTGGAAGGAAAGCGAAATCTATGAAAAAATGCTGGAGAACCGTGAGGGCTGTGAAGCGTTTGTTTTGCATGACGGGCCACCGTATGCGAACGGGGATATCCATCTGGGACATGCCCTGAATAAGATTTTGAAGGATGTCATCATCCGTAACCGCTATATGGCCGGTTACAAGGTGCCGTATGTGCCGGGCTGGGATACGCATGGTCTGCCGATTGAAACTGCAATTCAGAAGCTGGGACATAACCGCAAGGAGATGGAATTATCCGATTTCCGCAAGCTGTGCTATGACTATGCTCTGGAACAGGTGGACCGTCAGAAAAAGGGATTTTTATCACTGGGTGTTGTCGGCGATTACGATCATCCGTATATCACACTGACCAAGGATTTTGAAGCACATCAGATTGAAATTTTTGCCTCCATGGCGATGGACGGTCTGATTTATAAGGGATTGAAGCCGGTTTACTGGAGTCCTTCCAGTGAAACCGCACTGGCGGAAGCGGAAATTGAATACAAGAATATCAAAAGTCCGACGATTTTCGTGAAATTTGCGGTGAAGGATGGCAAGGGCGTTCTGGACAGCGATACTTCCTTTGTCATCTGGACAACGACACCATGGACCATTCCTGCCAATCTGGGAATCTGTCTGAATAAGGACTACACCTATGCGCTTGTGGAAAGCGAAAAGGGCAAGCTGATCGTTCTGGAAGAGCTGGTGGATGCGTTGTGGGAGAAGTTTGGTCTGGAAACAAAGAAGAAGCTGGCAACCTATAAGGGAAGCGAGCTGGAAATGATCACCTGTCAGCACCCGCTGTATGATCGCGAATCCCTGGTAATTCTGGGGGATCATGTAACGGCAGATGCAGGTACCGGCTGTGTACATACGGCACCGGGCTTTGGTGCCGATGACTTCTTCATCGGACAGAAATACGGTCTGCCTGCGTATTGCAATGTGGATGAGCACGGCTGCATGATGGAGGATGCCGGTGACTGGCTGAAGGGACAGTATGTCGATGATGCGAACAAGACGGTAACACAGAGACTGGATGCAATGGGCGCATTGTTAAAGCTGGAGTTCATTACGCACTCCTATCCGCATGACTGGAGAACAAAGAAGCCGATTATCTTCCGTGCAACAACGCAGTGGTTTGCGTCCATTGATAAGATTCGTGAAAAGCTGCTGACAGAGATTGCGAATGTTGACTGGATTCCGAAGTGGGGACAGCAGCGCATGCACAATATGATTGCCGATCGCGGTGACTGGTGTATTTCCCGTCAGCGTGCATGGGGTGTTCCGATTCCGATTTTCTATGCGGAGGATGATACGCCGATTATGGATGAGGCTGTATTTGCCCATGTGGCAGAGCTGTTCCGTGAGCATGGCAGCAATATCTGGTTTGAAAAGGAAGCGAAGGAGCTGTTGCCGCAGGGCTATACACATACAGGCTCCCCAAATGGAGAATTCCGCAAGGAAACCGATACGATGGATGTATGGTTTGACTCCGGAAGCTCTCATACCGGTGCCATGATGGAACGCGGACTGGGCTATCCTGCCGATCTGTATTTCGAGGGCAGCGATCAGTATCGCGGATGGTTCAATTCCTCCTTGATCATCGGTACAGCTGTACATGGACACTCTCCTTACAAGCAGGTACTGAGCCACGGCTTCGTTATGGATGGCAAGGGTGTGAAAATGAGCAAATCACAGTGGAATGCGGTAGCACCGGGAGAAATCACGAAAAAATACGGTGCGGATATCCTGCGTCTGTGGGCGACAAGTGTCGATTATCAGGCGGACTGCAGTATGTCGGATGAGATTTTGAAGCAGATCAGTGAGCAGTACCGCAAGGTGCGCAATACGTTCCGCTTCATGCTTGCCAATGTCAATCCGGAAGAGGATTTCACAAAAGAGGATCTTGTGGATATCAACGAGCTGCCGGAGCTGGACAAATATATTCTGGTCCTGTTGAATGAAGTGAATGAAAAAGCAATAAAGGCATATAAGGAATACCGTTTTGCGGATATCACCAATATGCTGAGCAATCTGATGACGAACGAGCTGTCTGCCTATTACATGGATTATACAAAGGATATCCTGTATATTGAGAAAAAGGATGCGCCTAGACGTCGTCAGGTACAGACGGTGCTGTGGCATGCGGTCAATACGCTGGTTCGCCTGTGGGCACCCATCCTCGTGCACACCTGTGAGGAGGTCAACGACTTCTTCCATACCGAAGCAGAAAGTATCCATCTGGGAAGCTTTGCACAGGCACTGGATGTACAGGGTGCTGATACAATCAAAGCGGATATGGAACGCATGATGGCAATTCGCCAGGATATTTTCAAGGCCCTGGAGGAAGCACGTGCGGAAAAGGTGATTGGTAAGTCTCTGGAAGCACATGTGATGATCAATGTGAGCGATGAAGACCGTGCACTGATTGAGAAGCTGTGCGGAAATCATTTCAACCAGTGGCTGATCGTTTCCAAGGTCAGCTTCTCCGTGGATGAATTGAAGCAGTATGAAGTGTGTCAGGTAGAAGTTGAGAAGTGTGAAGGCAAGGTTTGTCCAAGATGCTGGAATATTACGGATTCCCATGCGGAGGATGGCCTTTGTGAGCGCTGTGCAGAGGTGCTGAAATAGCTTACGACGTAAGTTTGGATAATTATGGAATGTTGACGACAGATGAACAGCAGTTTGTCTGTCATTTTTCATGCTTTTATAAAAAAGTTGCTGTTTTCTATGGAAAAGACATAAGAAATACAGTAAAATAACGGGGTGATTAAACAAAGGGAAGCCATACATGTATCGTACGGTGATTCTGATATAAGGAGAGCATTATGGAAATAACATCACTGACCAATGCAAAGGTAAAACAATGGGCAAAATTAAAGGAAAAGAAATATCGGGAAAAGGATCAGCGATTTCTGGTAGAAGGGGAACATCTGATTGAAGAAGCTGCGAGAGCCGGCTTGGTCGAGGCTGTACTTGTGGGGATTGGAAAAGCACATACATTTGTGGAATATCCGGTGTATGAGGTCACAAAGGACATTCTGCGGAAGCTGGAAAGCAGTGTATCCGGAACCTGGATTATGGCTGTATGCCGTATGCCGCAATACCATGATGCAGAATTTGGTAAACGGGTTATCGTACTGGATGATGTGCAGGATCCGGGGAATGTCGGAACCATTATTCGAACTGCCGTATCCTTTGGATATGATGCAGTCCTGCTATCTGCACACAGCTGTGATGTATACAATGAAAAGGTGATACGTTCCACACAGGGAGCCTTGTTTCACATTCCGGTGATTCGAGGTGATGTGCAGGCTATGCTGATGAGTTTGAAGCAGAAGGGTAACAGAATTCTTGCGACTTCTCTGCACAATGCCTCGGCACTTCGTGAAATTGCAGTGCCTGATGCATTTGCACTTGTGTTTGGCAATGAAGGAAAGGGTGTCAGCGAGGAGGTTCTGCGGTTGGCGGATACTCATGTGTTTATCGAGATGCATACCTTTGAATCCTTGAATGTTGCTGTTGCGGCAGGAATCTGCATGTATGCGTTTAAAAAATGAGGAACGCAGCTAAAATAATCGTTTTGGAATCGGAAGAGGTGTATGGTAATTATCACATCAGTATCACACGAAGTTTTAGTTTGAATGCTTATAGCTGAAAAATAATATAAAAATATGACAAAAAAAACTTTCCCTGTTTCTTCTATTAATATAAACGTTAAGATTTTGGCAATGCAGAAGGGCTTTTGTGGAAATTTGGCTGACTTTTCATACCTTAAATGTCTATGAACCTGAACTATTATGGAATGGGGGATTAGCATAATTCACAGGTGAGAATGGAGTTTTCTGCATATCCTGCATAGAAAACAGCTGATTATGAAAATTACCTGTTTCATAAAGTATAACTTGTGAAGCATTGCCTGCTGAAAAAAGGAGAAGAGAAAAATGAATGTTAAGAAATTGAAGAAGAACAAGAAGGGATTTACGCTGGTTGAGATCATCGTGGTTTTGGTAATCATCGGTATCCTGATGGCGCTGGCAGTACCGGCTGTTATGAAGTATATCAATGAGGCAGCAGATACAAAAGTGCAATCTCAGGTAAGAGCAGGTTATGTTGCAGCTCAGTCTTATGCGACAAGCCAGATTGGTGAAAATCCAGGTATTTCAAATGATGATTTGACAACAAAAGTTAATAATGCTGATGCCATTAATGGTGAATTAGGTCTTTCTAAAACCGGTGAAGGCGACGATGCTAAATATCCGGAAGGTGCTGTTAAATCGATTACATGTACGCTGACAGAAAAGAAGATAGATAAGTGTGAGATTCAAGTTGAAGGGTCTAATGATACGTACACTGCTACGCAAACAAAAATTGAAAAAGCTACAAAATAATCAAGTAGAATATAAAGCCTCTTCCAAGAGGCTTTATATTTACACTTTTAATTAAAGAAGGATGGTGAATAAATGGACGCTTTACTATTACTGCTATATCTATATGCATTCCTTATTGGAATTTGTATCACCAGTTTTTTGAACGTGGTAATATGGAGACTTCCTCAGGGCTTATCCTTTGTAAAGGGGAGATCCTATTGCCCTTCATGTCATCATAAGCTGCAGTGGTATGATTTATTCCCGGTGTTCAGCTATCTGTTTCTAAAAGGGAAATGCCGATACTGTGGTAATAAGATTTCAGCTCGTGAAACGGTACTGGAGTTTCTTGGAGGCTGTATCGGGATGTTTTGCTTTTATACCTATGGGTTTTCCTGGGATACTGTTCTTGTGTTTGCAGTATTCATGATTCTTTTCACAATTACCATGATTGATTTTGATACTATGACAATACCAAATGGTTTAATTATATCTTTAATTGTTCCTGTTGGCATTTTCACAGTATTGCATCCGGAAACAGCGTTAATGACAAGAGCTATCGGCTTTTTCATTGTCAGTCTTCCGATGTATCTGTTGACGCTTCTGATTCCGGACTGCTTTGGCGGCGGGGATATCAAGCTGATTGCTGTAGCCGGTTTTCTGCTGGGATGGAAGCTGACACTCCTTGCGTTTTTTATCTCCGTACTGATAGGAGGAAGCTATGCGGTATATCTGCTTTTGTCAAGAAAAACACAAAAGGGAGCACATATCGCCTTTGGACCGTATTTATGTGCAGGGATTATGATATCATTACTTTATGGTGAAACTCTGATACAGGGGTATCTATCGTTATTCGGATTATAAAACAGGCTTGGAGGGAATACAGATATGGCGGTTTATAAATATACGGCGAAGGATATAAATGCCAAAAGGATAACCGGAAAAATGGAAGTAAACAGCAGGAGTGAGCTTGCTGCTTTTCTGCGTTCCAGGGATCAGTATCTGATAGACTGTAAGGATGTGACAAACACACAGCAGAATACATATAAACTGACTCTGAAGGAGCTGTCTGATTTCTCTCGACAGCTGGGAGCGATGATTGGCTCCGGTGTCAGTCTGATACGTGCAATGTCTATTCTTGTACAACGAGAAAGCAAACCGAAAATCAAAAGTATTTATACGGATATGTACCGTAAGCTGCAGCAGGGACAGACACTGTCAATGGCTATGGAATCTGAAGGAAAGGCGTTTCCGGAGCTTATGATCAATATGTATCGAACCGGAGAAAGCAGCGGACAGATGGAAAAGGTTGCTATGACGATGGCTTTGCAGTATGAGAAGGATGATCATATCAAGCGAAAGATACGCAATGCCATGATTTATCCGATTATTCTGTTATGTGTAACCGTTTTTGTTATCATTGTTGTATTTACTTGGATTATTCCAAGCTTCTCGAGTGTGTTTGAAGGAATGGAGCTTCCGTTGATTACGAAAATTGTAAATGGTCTTTCGCAGATTATGATACATTATTGGTACTGGCTTCTGATTGGCATCTTATGTATATTTGCGTTCATCACAACGCTGCTTCGCATAGAGAAGGTTCGGTATCGGTTTGATAAACTGAAGCTGAATGTTCCGAAAATCGGTAAGCTGCTGTGTATCATTTATACAGCGCGCTTTGCCAGAAATATGTGCTCGCTTTATACAAGTGGTATTTCCATCATCAACGGTATGCAGATCATACGCAATACGATCGGGAATAAGTATATAGAATCTCAGTTTGACGGAGTCGTGAATATGGTGAGAAACGGAACCTCACTGTCACAGAGCATACAGAAAATTGACGGCTTTGATCCAAAGCTCGCAAGCTCCATTTACATTGGAGAAGAAAGCGGACGTCTGGAAACAATGCTGACATCTCTGGCAGATGATTTTGATTATGAATCCGAGGCTGCATCTCAGCGTATGGTCACACTATTGGAGCCGGTAATGATTATAATTCTGGCATTGATCGTATTGTGTGTCATGCTGGCGGTATTGCTGCCAATCTATCAGATGTATCAAAATCCAACGAGTCTAAAGTAAAGGGAGAAGCTTATGGCAAAAGAATATGTATTATTTATATCATCACATGCCGTACAGATGATTTACGGGTCATGTGATAAAAAAGATATGGTAAAGGTAGAAGCCTTTCATGAATATCCTCTGGAAGAAGGCGCAATGATCAATGGTGTGATTACCGATGACTCCTCCATCCTTGACATTTTGAAGGAGCTGCAGGAAAACGGCTTAAAGGAAGCCCGGTTTGTAATCGACAGCGGGCAGATTCTTGTGAAAAACATACGGGTTCCCCAGCTTTCAAGAAAGGAGCTGCTGAAGGTCGCAAAGGATGAATTAGCCGATATTGATGGCAGCTATGAGGATCTGATTTACGATTACAGTGTATTGCAGTCATCGTTTGAAGAGGAAGAGAAAAAGGGCGGAGAGATTTTATGCTGTGCTGTTGAAAGAAAATTGCTTACCAGCTATATTGAACTGTTTGATGCCACAGGTATCAGGCTGAAAAGTGTTGATATCTCCATTAATGCCTTGCATACGCTAACGCAGGAGCTGGCAGATTTGAATGGAAAAACCTATATTGTATCGGTTCTGGACGGTAATAATGTATCCTCTTATCTGTTTGAGAAAAACCACTATACCTTTTCTAACAGAACAAGGCTGTTCTCAGAGCGGGGAACGCAGGCTTTTATTTCTGAAATGAACAGTAATATATCCCAGCTGATCCAGTTCAGCAAATCCAAGCAGAGTCCGTACCCTATTGAGAGAGCATATTTCTGCGGTCTGGATGATGCGGAGGAGCTGATGGTTTTTGAAAGTATACGTAGCAATCTGAATTTGCAGGCGGAACAATTTCCGGATTCCAAGATTGTCTATGTAACCGGGGATCACTATAAGGATTTCCATTTGCATGATTATGTGTTCCCCGTAGGGTGTCTGATCAGAAAGTGAGGTGCAGGAGATGTTTCAAAATGGATTGAAAAATAAAGATATTGATTTACTGAAGGTCTATAAACAGAAAAAAGAAGCCTCTCCATATGTCGGCACCTTGAAATATTTGGTGTTTCCCATCAGTGCAGCTGTTATCCTGATATCCTGGTTTGGTATTGTGACCTATCAGAACCATGCATTGGACTCTGATATTGCAGCAGCAAAAGCAGAATTGAAGCAGGTGCAGAAGCAGATTGCAGAGGATCCCAATTTAGAGAAATACCAGTCCTTGCAAAAGGCGATGAATGATGTAGAAAAGTATAAGACGCTGCATAAGGATATTCAGTCTTATCCGCAGCTGAGTCAGAATACATTCGATCAGATATTGATTGCTTCCGATGTGAATACTTCCATTGTATCATTATCTTATCAAAGAGAAACACAGGTGGTGACATTACAGGTGGAGTCGCTTACAGCGGAGGATACGGAGCAGTTTGTCAGAAGACTGAAAAAGAGCAAGACCTTTGAAACCGTTGATTATGCAGGATATGCGCAAACAGAGAAGACAACAAAGACTGCGGAAGCAAATGAAAAAGCTGCAGAAAATGTAAAAGATAATACAGAAAAGAATACGGATACAAAAACAGATACAGAATCCGCAGCACAGCAGCTGCTGGATTTATTGAATAAGACAAATGAAACGAATACACAGGCGGATAAGCAGACAACGACAGTATATTCGGCTACGGTCCTTTGTAAACTGAAGTAGGTGAAAGTATGCGACATTAACGAAGAGAGAAAAAATATTGCTGTATGTATTATTGTGTATTGTTGTTTTTGCCGGAGGGCTGTTCTGGATGCTATTGCCGGCATTGGAAAAGCATAACACACTGAAGGCGGAATATGATACTGCCCAGCTGGAGCTGCAGTCAGTGAAGGCATCGATGATTGACTATGGTGATTTGGATAAGCAGCTGAAGGAGACTTCGGAGGAGCTAAAGAATATCAAGAATAAATTTTATGAAGAAATGAATAAGGAAGATGTTGATAATCTTATCACCTCCATGACGATTGAGCATGGACTGACGCCTGTCAGCCTGAGTATCGCCGAGGCTGATCAGGAAGACATTCTGAGCTATACCGAATATCAGCTGCAGCAGAAAAAAGGTTCTTCCTCCAAGAACAAGGATGGAAAACTGAAGGTTTATAATGTGAATCTGAGTGTGTCCGGTGCAATTACGGATGTTCAGACACTTGTAGATGATGTGAGAACGACAAAGTCATTAAAAGTATCCGGTATTACATATTCGGAAGAGGATGATGAAAAAACAACAACGATTACATTTAAGCTGTTCATGATATAAAGATAGAGAGGTGAGAATATGAGAAGAAATCAGAAGGGATCGGCTTTGCTGTGGGCCATCACTGTCATCATGATTTTGATGATAACCGTTGCAGCTGCACTGGGTATTTCATATTCTTACTATAACAGAAGTGTAAACAATAACAGCAAGCGCCAGGCTTATCTGACCGCAAAGGGTGTTATTCAGAATATTGTAGAGAAAATCGAGCTGGACAACAGTGATTATATCGCTATGATACCGGAAGAGGAAAACCAGTCAACACCATTGAATATAGATATTCCGGAAGCGTCCAATATCGGAAAGGTGACGGAAGCGAAAATTTCCCGTGTTGCGGTGGATAAGGATAAAGATATTCGTGGCAAAATTACGATATCGGTTACTGTGGATTATGCAGAGCAGACAGAGACTGTGAATGCCGATATGCAGCTGGGAAGAACCGGAGATTTGAAAAAATGGCAGTTGTTAAAATACTATAAAGGACAGGGTGCTGAGGTACAGGAAAATATCAATATCAAGAATGCGAAGATTATGATGTCGCATTTAACACCTTTATATGAAGCAGCGTGCACAGGTAATAAAGTCATGCAGGAATATGTGAAAAGCGATGCTGAAATATATGAAAGAATGATTGCAGAGTATGGAGAATCATGGGAAAAATATGCCAACAATGGATATTATAGCAACGATCGTATGAGAGAATATCTTTACACAGGTGTTTATAACAGCAGCATACCGAAATTCGATAATAGTGCAGCATCAAATTTTCCGGAAAAATTTGAGGGTAAAACATTTTATATGAAAACCTATTGCTCGGATGGCAAGAAATTGTCATTTGTATATGCGAATGAAAAAAGCACTATGAATAATGGCGATTGGGAAGCTTCTATGATATTTAATGTTGAGGATGGGCATTGGTATGATGTAACGGAACTCAATGGCAATAAAATTATACCGCTTAAAATTTTAGGTGAGCTGGTAGATGGTAAAGAACCTGAAAATGAATTGCTTAAATGGGAAGCGTTTAAAAAGAAGTATTTTATACCGGAACGATGTGTTGATTAAAGATAGAGGTGATGGAAATGAATAAAAGGGGTATGACTTTAATTGAAATGATTGCAGCTCTAGCGATTCTTTCCATAGCCAGTTTAACGCTATTTGGAGGATTTTCTGCAGTATTAAAAATTATGGGGAATTCAAGCACAATGAAAAACAACAGTGATATGCTTCTTTCTTATGCAGAAGAAACAATGAACAATGATGTGCGAGATAATATTCAAATAGATACAGATAAAGTAACCTATACGATTTCATCTGATCGTGTAAGTGTACCTGTCGCTAGAAATATAGCAATACTGAATGTAAAGGACGATGACAGAGTACATCTAAAGGCACTGGAAGAACCGGGTAATCAGGAAAAAGTAAGGGATACATCCGTTTATAAAGAATTTAAATCAAATCTTGATGAATTTTATAAGTCAATTAAGAAAGCAAGAGAAGCACATGAAGAAATGGAAAACGGGGACTCCTATAACGCTTCTTTGAAAAATGTGCATATTCTGATGTCATCTAATTGGATACAGTTTCCAAAAGAGCTTCTTCCGGTAAGTTATCGCTCAAAGCTTGGAGCACAGGATGTTTACGTTTTTCCATATTATCCATGGGAGATAAAAAAAGGCGATTTACAGCACGATCATGGTGGTCTTATAATCATGTTAAATCCAAGGAATGAATTAGTAGATACAGATATAGACTTCGATGATTATCTTTATATGATTTATGATTATGATAATGAACGCTGGTATTATTGTGATCAGGACACTTATAGAATCAAGGTTGTTTTTTCCTCTTCAGATGGAAAAGTGCTGTATGATGTGAAAAATAATGGCTATATCAAATCTTGGACAGATATGAAAGACATTGTTAAGAATCCGAAAAATGGATGGAAAGTATTGGATATCGATGCAGAATATAATACGAATACAGATTCTATGTGGAAGAATGTAAGCTGATGATGGAAGGAGGCGGCAGGTATGCACTTGAATAAAAAGGGAATGACGTTGATTGAAGTAATTGTAGTTCTGCTGCTGTCCTCCATTTTAATGGTAATTGCGGGTGGTCTGCTTTTGAATAGTATGGGGTATTTTAATCGTACGGCACAAAGCAATTATGAGAAGCAGGCTGTGGATGCTATTTCATCCTATGTAAGGGGGCAATTGGTTTATGCCAGTGAAGTACAGATTGCCACGCAGAAACCGGATAAATCTGATGACTGGCATTGGATTTCAGTAAATGACGATAATCGCCTGATGAAGGATGATACGCAAGTATACAATGCTGATTTTTATAGAGGAAGGAATTTGAAAATCACTGCAAAATGTTATAGTGATAATTATCGTTTGGATTTATCTTTCGCGTTTACTGATAATGAGAAGCAGGTTTATAAAACTGCTTCTACACTGGAACTAGTGAATATTAAAGCAAAGGATAAAAAAGGAGAAGCTATTGCTAATGCAGGAATAAAAGGAAAACAGGTGGATATTTCAGATCACGATCAGGCAGAAGCAGGCTATAAAATCTATTATAAAATAAATGGGGCATTGAAGATCGTGGATGATCCGGATTATCAATATCCGGATATCGATTATGATGATCCTGTATTTGAAGGTACCGTATACGATGAGCTGATGTGTAGAGATGCTTCCATTACCAAGCCGAATGAGGCAGGGAACAATAAGGGAACATGGCTTGCAAATCATGATTATAAAAAAGGGGAATTTGTTGATTATCTGGGTATGACATATCGTGCAGTAAAGGATGTTAGAAATGGAAATGATCCCTTGACGAATCATGGAAATGCATGGAAACCGGTAAATCCTCCATATTGGGTGAAGGGTGCCAGCTATGAAGCAGGGGATGTTGTTATATACCAAATCACAAACACATATTATCAAGCAACAGTGCAGATTCATAATAGCGTGGAGTCACCGGATAACGATAAGCAGAAATGGCATAGGTTAAATACGGCGGAATTGAATGAGATTATAGAAGAACATAAGAGTAAAGATTTTTGTGATATAGATAATAAAGATGAAGGCGATTGGACTGTCGGGGGAGAGAAAGCAAGATGCGATGCACCAGAAAAACAATGGAATGTTGGGCAGGTAATTGAGCCTGGAGATTATGTAGAAGACCCAATGAATCCAGGTCAGTGGTATCGTTATGTATATTCATCACCTTTACAGCCTAATGCTCAAGAAGATAACGCTTGGGCTCCAGGAGGCGTTGCCAGAAATTATTGGAAGAAAATTGATGAAGCTTGGAATACGAATGGAACATATTTTAAAGGAGATATAGTTTCATACACCGTGAATGGAAAAAAGTTATTTTATCAAGCTCTTCAACGAATAGATGGTGTTTGGAATCCTTCTACTATAAATGCTGGATGGTCCAAAGGTTTTGAAAGTATTGAAGAGTTGCTTGGAAATACTAATATATCTGTGACTTGTCAGACATATAGTTAATTTAAAAAGGATGTGTAGAAAATATGAAAAATATACCAATAGGTGAAGTGCTGAAGGATTACGGTTATATCAATGAAGAACAGCTGCAGCGGGCACTTGCAGAACAGAAAAAGGATCGTTCCAAACGGCTTGGACAGCATTTGATTGATTTAGGCTTTATCAGTGAGAATCAGATGCTGAAGGCACTGAGTGATAAACTGAATGAGCCGATGGTTGATTTGAACGAAGAAAAAATCGAAGTGGATGCTGTTGCGAAGATACCGAAAGCACTGGCGCAGAAATATAATTTGATTGCCATCAGCGAAAACAACGGGCGCCTGACGGTAGTAACAAGTGATCCTTTGAATTTCTACGGAATCGAGGATGTACGTCTGGTGACCGGCATGAATATATCCGTATGTCTGTGTGAAAAGGCGGCAATCGACCGTGCCATTGATTACTACTATGCGGAAATCAAAGCCAGAGAAGCAGCCAATGTGGCAAATGAAAACGTTGTATCCTTTGAATTCGATGATACCGAGCTTTATAACTCGGAGGAGGATGACACACCCGTTGTTAAGCTGTTCAACAGTCTTCTGACAAGAGGCTACAATGCCAATGCCAGTGATATACACATAGAGCCGTTTGAGGATAAGACAATGGTTCGTATGCGTATTGACGGTATGATCGTGGATTATGTGCAGCTTGCGAAAAATCTGCACCAGTCGCTGATTGTCCGAATCAAAATTGTAAGCAATATGGATATTGCTGAAAAGCGTGTTCCTCAGGATGGACACTTTCTAACCACGATTGAGGGAATTCGTATGAACCTTCGTGTCTCTGTGATTTCAACTGTATATGGTGAAAAAGCTGTTCTGCGTTTTCTGAACAGCAATACGCCGATTCTGAATGAAAAGCAGTACGGCATGAATACGGATAATTATGCGAAAATGTGTCGTATGATGGAGATGCCGCATGGAATCATCTATATTACAGGACCTACCGGAAGCGGTAAAACAACAACACTGTATATGATTCTGGAAACGCTGGCAAAACGGCAGGTGAATATAGCAACCATTGAGGATCCCGTGGAGAAGAATATCGAACGCGTGAATCAGATGCAGATCAATACCATGGCGGGACTGACCTTTGAGCGCGGACTGCGGGCATTGCTGCGGCAGGATCCGGATATTATTCTGGTCGGTGAAACACGTGATGCGGAGACGGCATCCATTTCTGTACGAGCTGCCATTACCGGACATCTGGTATTGAGCTCTCTGCATACCAATGATGCAATCAGCTCGATTGTCCGTCTGGAGGATATGGGAATTGAACCATATCTGATTGCGAATTCACTGGTTGGAAGTGTTTCACAGCGACTGGTGCGTACGATTTGTCCGCATTGCAGAGAAAAGCTGAAGGCGACAGAGCTGGAACGTCAGGTGCTGGGAAAAGAAATAGAATATGTATATCGCGGTGCAGGCTGTCATCATTGTAACCAGACAGGCTACAAGGGAAGAACGGCTGTGCATGAAATCATACTGATAGATAAGGAAATGCGGAGAATGATTTCTTCTCACAGAGATATTGATGATATCTATGCCTATGTGAAGAAATCACAGCAGCTGCATACCCTGAAGGATGAGGCTGTGGAGCTTGTAATCAATGGACAGACAACGATGGATGAACTGTATAAGATTACGGCTTACAGCGATTAGGAGGTCTGTTTATGAACGATTTACTGGAAGGTATGATTGCCTATGCCAGAGAGCATAACTGCAGTGATATCCATTTGAATGTCGGTGGTCCCGCCATGATTCGGGCAAATGGCGTGCTGCGGGAATATCCCGCATTCATCAAGGATACACAGACGACAGAGATGATCCTTTCTATGGTGGATGAGCGGTTGATGGAGGATTTTAAACAGGGGAAGGATCTGGACTTTACCTATGTCAGCAAGGGAGAGAACCGGCAGAGAGTGAATGTATACCGCCAGCAGGATAAGCTCTGTGCAGCGATTCGTATCATCAATAATACGATTCTGACACTGGATGAGCTGCTGATGCCGGATATTTTGAAGCAGCTCGCTATGGAGCCGCGCGGTCTTGTACTGGTGACCGGACCTACCGGCAGTGGTAAATCCACGACGCTGGCAGCTGTTATGGACTATATCAATGAACGCAGAAACTGTCATATACTTACGATTGAGGATCCGGTGGAATACGTGTATCAGCGTAAGCAGGCGCTTATTCATCAACGGGAAATCGGTCGGGATGTGGACAGCTTTGATACAGCGCTTCGCAGTGCCATGCGTGAGGATCCGGATGTCATTCTGGTGGGAGAGATGCGTGACTATGAAACAATTGCAGCCGTCGTTACACTGGCAGAGACCGGACATCTGGTGTTTTCCACTCTGCACACCATCGGGGCAGCAAAGACAATTGACCGTATCATCGACGTATTTCCACCTCACCGTCAGGAGCAGATCCGTATGCAGGTTTCCGGTATACTGAAAGCTGTAATTACGCAGCAGCTGCTTCCAAAACGTGATGGCAGCGGACGAATTGCCGCGCTGGAGGTTATGATTGGAACAGATGCGATCAGCAGCATGATTCGAGAGAATAAGGTCCATCAGATCAATTCCATAATACAGACAGGGATGCGTGAGGGAATGCAGTCTTTGAACTTTGCTTTGGCACGTCTGGTGCGAAACGGCATGGTGACAAGGGAAGTGGCAGAGAAATACAGCGATGATCCGCAGGAGCTGAAGCAGTATCTGCAATAGAATCCGGTTTCAGCAGTGCACAAAATAAAAATCAGACTTGTAAACAACGTGCAAGTTCTGTATAATAATAAAAGAAAACGTTGAGCAGGAGTAGTAGTTTGGACACCGCAGGACAGGGAGAGCTGATGACGCACTGAGAGTCGGCACACTGCAGGACCTTATGAATTCACCTGTGAGTGGGTTTAATACACCCCCGTTCCATGACGGTTATCCATGACAGAAAGTAAGTGTGTCGCATGACGAAACAGGATGGTACCGCCCGCAAGGGTTCCTGTGTCTTGTGGCTTTTTTTATAAGCAGAAAGGAAGTTGAATATGGAAAAGCTAACGAGTATCAAAGAAGAAGGTCTTTCCCAAATCGAAGCATGTGAGGACCTTGCCCAGCTGCAGCAGCTGCGTGTGCTGTATCTTGGTAAAAAAGGGCCGATTCAGGAAGTGATGAAATCCATGAAGGATTTGCCGAAGGAGGAGCGCCCGGCATTTGGTCAGCTGGTAAATGAGGTTAAGACCCTGTTTGCGAATGCGATCGAAGAACGCAGGGCAGTTTTGGAAGTCGCAGAAATGGAAAAGAGGATTGCGGAAGAAAAAATTGATATCACCCTGTCCGGTCAGAAGCCGAATCTGGGCAATGCACATCCACTGATGATCGTACAGCAGGAAATGGAGGATTTATTCATCGGTCTGGGCTACACGGTAGAGGAAGGCCCGGAAGTAGAGATGGATCTCTATAACTTTGAGCGTGCCAACATACCAAAGGATCACCCGGCCCGGGATATGCAGGATACCTTTTACATAAATGCGGAAGAGCTTCTGCGTACACATACGACAGCCATTCAGACAAGACAGCTTGAAAAATTTGCTCAGGAGGGCAAGGAGCTGATCAAGGTCATCTGTCCCGGGAAGGTATATCGCCGTGACGATGACGATGCAACCCATTCCCATCAGTTTATGCAGTGTGAGGGGCTGGTTGTCGGTGAACACATCACGCTGTCCGATTTAAAGGGGACGCTGCAGTTTCTGGCACAGAAGATGTTTGGGGAAGAACGTGTGATACGGTTCCGTCCAAGCTATTTCCAGTTTACAGAACCAAGTGTGGAGGTTGATGTCAGCTGTCATGTATGTGGTGGCAAGGGCTGTCCGGTCTGCAAGGGAACCGGCTGGATTGAAATTCTGGGTGCCGGCATGGTGCATCCGAATGTTCTTTCCATGGCAGGATATGATGCGGAAAAGCTGAGCGGTTTTGCTTTCGGTATCGGAATTGAACGAGTGGCAATGCTGAAATACGGAATTACGGATATCCGTAATTTCTATACCAATGACATTCGTTTCTTGAAGACATTCAACCGGTTTGAGTAGGAGGACGCTGACATGAAAATAAGTAAGAAATGGCTAAGCCAGTATATGGACTTATCCGATATGAGCATAGAGGAAATTGCGGATAAAATAACGTCTGCCGGTCTTGAGGTAGAGGGCATTGAAAAAATGAGTCAGGGAAGCAATCTGGTCATCGGTAAGGTGATAAGCTGTGAGGATCATCCGGATTCCGATCATCTGCATGTATGCCAGGTTGACCTTGGAGATAAAATTGAACAAATCGTATGCGGTGCGCCAAATGTGGCAGCTGGACAAAAGGTAATTGTGGCTCGTGTCGGAGCGAAGCTTCTGGGTGGTGACATCAAGGCAGGGGTTATCCGTGGACAGGAGTCCAATGGAATGATCTGTTCCCTGCTGGAGCTGGGCGTTGATCCGCATCAGCTGAGTGAGGAAAGCAAAAACGGCATTGAGGTGCTGGATGAGGATGCACCGGTGGGGAATGAAAATCCGCTGGGCTACCTCGCTCTGGATGATGAAATTCTGGATGTGGGATTAACACCGAATCGAAATGACTGTATGGCTGCGTGGTCCATGGCACTGGAAACAGGTGCGATTCTGCATAAGGAAGTGAATATCCCATATGTAGAGGGTGCTGCCAATGTAGGGGAAGCAAGCAGGCTGATCGTTCGCAGTGAAACAGAGAAATGTCCGCTCTTTTTGGGAAAGGTCATCAATTCCGTAACCATTAAGCCTTCACCGAAATGGATGCAGGAGCTGTTGATGGCAGCAGGAATGAAGTCAATCAACAATGTTGTTGATATCAGTAATATTGTTATGCTGGAAACAGGGCAGCCGCTGCATTTCTATGATCTTGATGCTATTCCGGCACAGGAAATCACAGTGAAGGATCAGCAGCGGTTTGATTACACAGCACTGGATGGAGAAAGCTATCACATTGAAGAGGATGATATCGTCATTACGACAGAGGGGAAACCAATCGGTATTGCCGGTATCATGGGAGGTGATGATTCCAAGATTGAGGAAACGACAAAGGGAATCATTATCGAGGCAGCAATCTTCCATCACGTATCCATCCGAAACACCAGCCGCCGTTTGAATCTTGGCACGGATGCCAGTGTCCGCTATCAGAAGGGTATCGAGCCGATGGCTACCTTCAAGGCTGTGGATCGTGCAGTGCAGCTGCTGATTGAATATGCAGATGCAAGTGGATTGGAAGAAACCAAGCAGTATGGCAGCAACGGCTATACACCGTTGGAATTTGATGTGAATCTGGATCGCATCAATGTTCTACTTGGCACGGATTTCCAGCAGGAAGAGGTTATGAAGGTACTGGATGATCTGCATCTGGAGCCGTCTGTTAACAATTCGGATATTCATGTGAAAATCCCAAGCTATCGAATGGATCTGGCAATCGAGGCCGATATCGCAGAGGAAATCATCCGCATTCTGGGATATGACCGTCTGCCAAGTACAATGCCGAAGATGCCTTCCACTGTCGGAGCGCTGAACAGCCGCCAGCAGCTGCGCAGAAAATACAGAAATATGCTTTCTGATCTGGGCTACAATGAAGCGGTTACCTATTCTCTGGTTGGGAAAAAGGAAATCGAGGATGCAGTCATGCCGCACAAGGACATTGTCGAGCTGGCAGCTCCGATGAGTGAGGATCACAAATATGTACGGGATTCCATTCTGCCGAGTCTGCTGGAGTGTGTGGCTTATAATCAGGCGCGTTCCATCAAGGATATTGCATTGTTTGAAATCAGCAATGTCTATGGATTGGGACACGTGGAGGAACGTCTGGCTGTGGCAGCAAGCGGTGCTCTGCAGGAAAACCGCTGGCAGAAATTCCGCATGGAGGTGGATTTCTATACCGTCAAGGGACTGGTCGAGGCACTTCTGGAGAGTATCGGTTATCAGGGAAGCCGTGTAGTGTTTAAGGAAAATCATACCGATATTGTACATTTCCATCCATATCGCAGTGCAGAGGTGTATCTTGGAAGAGAGCTTCTTGGACTGGTTGGTCAGATTCATCCGAAAATGGCGCAGGCCTATGATATTACAGAAACACTTGCTCTGGAAATCAATCTGGAGGTTCTCTTGAAGAACAAGCCGGGAAAGGTGAAGTTCACTGAGGTAAGCAAATATCCATCCATCAGCCGCGACCTTGCATTTGTCGTGAAGGAGGATGTTAAGGTAGCGGATATCATTAGCAGCATTAAGAAAAACGGCAAGCTGGAGAAAGAGAATATTATCCAGAATGTGGAGGTGTTTGATGTTTACACCGGAGAACATGTGGAGAAGGGAAGCAAGTCTATCGCGTTGAGCATTGTTTTCCAATCTGCACAGCGTACGCTGAAGGATGCGGATATCAATGAAATCCACAACAGGATTCTGGAAACACTGGAGAAGGATCTGCACGCACAGCTGCGAGCATAACCACCTGTTTCAGGAATACCGATAATTTATAGAAAGAGATGACAGGCATTTCGCACATGTCATCCTTTTTTTATATCTGCTTTCAGAATCAGGATGCCATGTAGAATCCAATGGCAGCGTACATAAAAAACATGGAACGGTTGCGAAAGAAACAACAGAAACAGCCTTATTCTTTTGATTTCCCTGTTATAAGGAAGGCAATAAACGAAGCTGATATGCAAAAGGGCTGTACCGGTTTGATTGCGCATATAATCCCTATCATGCCGCAATTCTATATGCCTGTAAAGGAAATAAAAAAACGCCTTTACTCTACATTATATAGAGAAAATGCGTGTTTATGCTGAGACGGCTGTTTCCCATCCTCTTTACTTCTTTCCGGACTCATGCTGGAGACGGAATACAAGAATTTGCGGAGGAGCCAGCAGGCGCATGTCGATATCCTTGGTTCCAAGACCATTGGATACATACAGACTGGTACCATTGATATCATAGGAGCCGTGATTATAGGTTGCAGCTCCTTCCATGGTATGCAGCGGTCCTAATAGCGGCAGATAGATCTGTCCGCCCAAAGAATGCCCTGCGATGATCAGATTGAGATATTTTGTATTGATTCCGCTTGTTTTTACAATATCGGGACAGTGCGTCACCAGAATATTAAATTCGTCCTCACTGACCTTTTTCATAGCCCTGTCCGGCTGCGGATCGCCGTTCAGCATATTGTTTAAGCCGATCAGTGATATGCTGGAATCGCCCTTGTTTCTGAGCCGTATACTGGTATCACTCAGAATTTCAAAATCGCCGTCATATAAAATCTGAGAAACGATCTTCTTTGTCTTGTCATTCGCCAGATCCTCATCACCGAGAACGGCGAACTTGCCAAGGGGTGCATCGATGCTTTTCAGGATGGTTGTCAAATCCTTGCTCATCTGAGAATCCGGAGCCTTTGTCTGCGGGTTGGAGAACATGTCACCACCGAAAATCACAACATCGGCACCGGTTGTATTCAGCTTGCTGATCATACTTGTAAGACGTTCTTTGTTCATGTATTCATTGTATTTGATATCGCTGATGAATGCGATTTTCAAATCGTTCATATCTTCCGGTATCTTGCTGGAGGAAATCGTCTGATAGGAGAGGTTCACACGGTCTACGGAAATATAGATGGAGTAGAAGAAGACTCCGGCGACGATCAGAGCAAGAAGTATCAGGACAGAAACGATTTTAAGTAGTTTTTTTACCATTGCCGACACCTCATATTCCTTACTATTCTATCATAAATTGCGGTGCATTGCCATAAGAAAAGACAGTCGTTTAACTGTCTAGGATTGTGCGTTCTGCGGTTCCTTCTTTTTTGCCGGACGCTTGGTTGCTCTGGCAGCTCTGGCCTGTGCCATGGCAGCCATTGCCGTCTTGGAATTGATAATGACAGGGATGACGATTGGATTACGATGCGTCTTGTTATACAGGAACGGCTCCAGTGTCGAGCGCACACAGTTCTTCAGCTCGGAGAAGGTGGTGCGTTCCTTCATTTTCTCATTTAAAGCCGCATACACGATCTGCTCAGCTTCGCGCAGCAGACCCTGTGAATCCTTGATGAAGACAAAGCCCCGGGAAACGATGACCGGCTTGCACAGCACCTTGTTTTCCTTGGAATCTATCGCAATGATAGCAGCAACCAGACCGTTGTCAGCCAGAATGGTTCGGTCCTTTAGGACGGCTGTGGATACACCGCTGATGTCATTGCCGTCAACATATATATCATCCGCCTGAATTCGCCAGCTGCTTTCAAACACCTGATGATTGCGCAGTATCAGAACATCACCGTTTGCACAGGTGAAGATGTGATCATCCGCCAGTCCGGTTTCCTTTCCGGTTTCCTTATGCTGCACCAGCATTTTGTATTCGCCGTGAATCGGCATAAAGTATTTCGGCTTGATCAGCTGCAGCATCAGCTTCTGTTCCTCCTGAGAGGCATGTCCAGTTGTATGCAGATTGCTCAGGATGGATTTTGTCAGTACATTGGCACCGGCGCGAAACAGCTTGTTGACCACCTGATTGACGCTTGCACCGTTGCCCGGAATCGGACTGGAGGAAAAGACAACCGTATCGCCTGGAATCAGCTTGATGTAGCGGTGGGTTCCATTCGCAATCCGTGACAGGGCGGCCAAAGGCTCTCCCTGACTTCCGGTACATACGATACAGGTTTTGTTTGCCGGTGTGCGTCCCAGCTGATCCGGACTAAGGAAATGCTGCTCGCCAACCTTGATTTTGCCCATTTTGCGTCCAATCGTCACGACATTTTCCATGCTTCGTCCAAAGATGATCACCTTTCTTCCGCAGGCAACTGCAGCCTCCAGAATCTGGGATACACGGTATACATTGGAAGCGAAGGTTGCGACGATGAGCCGTCCGCTTGTTTTTTTCATCGTATCGAGAATTTCCGCTGCCACCTTTTTCTCGGAAATGGAGAAATCCTCCACACCGGAATTGGTGGAATCGCTCAGCAGCAGATCAACACCGATCTGTCCCATATACGCCATGACCTGATAATCGGAATTGGTGCCGACCGGGGTCAGGTCAAATTTGAAATCGCCGGTATGAACGATGCGTCCGTTCGGCGTGTTGATCAAAATTCCCAGAGAATCGGGAATGGAGTGTGTCGTATTGAAGAAGCCGCATGTGAAATGCTGCATCTTAACCGAGCTGCGATCATTGATTTCAATGATTTTCACACTGCGCAGCATTCTGCGCTCCTCCAGCTTTTTGTTGATCAGTGCCACTGCAAAGGCAGGGGCATAAATTGCCTCAATATCCACGCTTTTTAACAAAAACGGGATCCCGCCGATGTGATCCTCGTGACCATGGGTGATGATCAGAACCTTTCGCTTGCGGTTATTTTTTACCAGATAGTTGTAATCCGGAATGACATAGTCAACACCGAGAAGGTTTTCCTCAGGAAAACGAACACCAGAATCGATAATCAGTATCTCATTCTCGTGTTCAAAGCAGTACATATTTTTACCGACTTCGCCCAGTCCTCCCATAGCATAGATGAGAGTATCTCCGCGTTCCGTATTGATTTTATTATAACTGTTCTTTGTATTCTCCTGATTGTTTCTCGGTGCAGTGTTTCGATTATTTCGATGATTGTTATTCATAAATAACTCCTTTCTTACATACCAAATTTGAATCTGCACCTGATATCTTTTACTATTATAGCATACTTTGAAAAAAATAAACGTGTTTTGCTGCTAATTTTCCCATGTAAGCGCATGTCTTTTTCATATAGCACCTTTTCAGTCATAAGAAAATGCTCATTTCTGAGCATTATTCAATGACGATTGCTGTTGGATCCTCCCGCCATGGATCCTGTTTGTTTATGCGGTCATAAAACAACGTTCCTGAAAAATGATCGATTTCATGCTGAAGGACAATGGCCAGATAATTCTTAGCCTTTATCGTTATTTCCTGCTTTTGCAGAAGGTCATATCCCCTTACGGTGATACGCGCTGCTCTGGGTACGATACCCTCATGCTCATTTTCAACAGACAGACAGCCCTCTCCGTTTTTCAGATAAGCGCGCTGTACGGACTCGGATACGATCCGCGGGTTGACAAGCGCATATTCGTCAATTCCTTCCTCATTGGGCACAACCACAGCCAGCATTCTTTTTGGAACACCAAGCTGTATGGCAGCGATACCCACCGCAGGACGAAGATTCTCTTTCTCAGCGATTTCTGCATCCTGTGAGCTGCGGACATAGGTCAGCATGTCCTGCAGCAGTGCTTCGTCCTCAGCACCGAGGGGAAGCGTAACAGGCTCACTTTTCGTACGAACGATTGCATCTGTATCTTTTACAATATCATCATAGTTCAAACTCATATGCAAACTCCTTTTCTTACGATACTATTTTAAACGCTTTTCTCTGAGAATGGAAGTGTTTTGCGAAATTATTGTGAAAAAACATGGAATCTATGATATTATAAAAGATACATGAGAAATGAAAAAGGAGAGGAATACGCATGCGAATAAAAAATGTAGTCTTAACGTTGAAGATGCCGAAAAAATTTGATTTTCTAATGCAGTTTGCCGTGCTGATTCTGATCCTGTTCGGTACCCTGATGATCGTATCCACCAATGTCGGCAATACGACGAAGGATCCCTATATCATACCAAAGGTTCTGGCAAAGCAGCTGTTTTTTATCATTGTATCCTATGTGCTGATGACCTTTTTTGCGAACAACTTCACAATGAAGCGTGCACAGAAGCTGTTTCCTGTCTTTGGTATCGGTATTATCATCGCACTGTTTTCCACACAGCTGTTTGAAGGTGTGCTGGGAAGTAAGGCATGGATTCGTATTCCGATACCCGGTCTTGGCGAAATGACGATTCAGCCGTCAGAGTTCGCAAAGGTTTATATGGTTGTCGTGATGGCGGTATTTGTAGAGCTGACGGCCCGAAGGCGCAAGTTTAAGTTTTGGACGATTGTCCGTATTCCGGTATATTTTTTCATGGTAATCGTAGCCGCTATCCTGCTGCAGAAGGATTTGGGAACTCTTTTTGTTCTGGTTCTGCTGTGTGCCATCTGTTTTCTGATACCCTCGCATATCAGCTTGCGCAAGCAGCAGCGATGGGTGCGTCTTGGATTGATCATCGGATGTATCAGCATTGTATTTATCATGAGTGAGCCTGTTATTGATTTCCTGAACGGCATCGGACCTTTGCAGCATGTTGCCGTCCGTATCGAAAATGCGCTGAATCCGTTTACGGACCCGCATAACAACGGGTATCAGCTAATCAACGGTCTGTATGGCTTTGCCCGCAGCGGCTTTACGGGAGTCGGACTGGGAAATTCCATTCAGAAATACGGTTATCTGACACAGTCGGACAATGACTTTATCCTGTCGATCATCGTTGAGGAGCTGGGGATTTTCGGACTTATGGTCGTTGTGCTTGGCTATGTGGTCATTTTGCAGCGGCTGTTCTATTATGCCTTTCACACGAAGAGTGAGGGCTATAAGGTCATACTGGTAGGAACCGCCATGTATATTTTCATTCACTTTGCACTGAATGTCGGCGGAGTGAGCGGCCTGATTCCGCTGACCGGGGTACCGCTGCTGTTTATTTCCAGCGGAGGGTCCTCCCTGATGTCCATCATGACGGCAATCGGTATTTCCCAGTCTGTCATTTCCAGAATACGAAGACAGGGCAGTGTGGCAGTCAGTGCGGCAGCCAAGCAGCTGCCGCATACATAAAAAAGAGCCCTAAGGGGTAAAGGGCTCTTTAAGAAAGGGAAGAGGAGAAACAAAGATTGGGGGGTAACAGCCGTTTTACCGGCTGCACTATTATACTTCCCCTATGCATTTGCTTTATACATGAGGAGTTGAAAAAAATGAGAATTGTTGCAGGTGAATTTCGATCCCGTGTGATTTCAGCGGTCGAAGGCAATACGACACGGCCTACAACGGATAAAATCAAGGAAGCTGTTTTCTCCCGTATCGGGCCCTATTTTGACGGAGGAAACATGCTCGATCTATTTGGCGGCAGCGGGAATATGTCTTTGGAGGCGATTTCCCGCGGTATGGAGCATGCGCTTGTTTGTGATGTCAGTCATGCAGCTGTATCAACTATTCATAAAAACGTGAAGACGCTGGATGTTGCCTCACGGGTGACCATCTGGAAAATGGATTATCGTCAGGTGCTTGCCAAGGCTTCACAGGAACAAAGAACCTTTGATCTGGTCTATCTGGATCCCCCGTACAAGAAGCAGCAGATTTTGCATATTTTGCAGTATCTCGATACGCATGATCTGGTGAATGAGCTGGGAGATATCGTCTGTGAGAGTCTGAAGGAGGATGAATTTCCTGATCAGGTAGGTGCTTTGCATAAGGTAAAGGATGTCACCTATGGAATTACCCGCATAACGTATTATCGAAAGGAGTGCATGGAATGAAAGCAGCAATCTTTCCCGGAAGCTTCGATCCTGTTACACTGGGGCATCTGGATATCATTGAGCGCGCCAGCAGATTGTTTGATCGCCTGATTGTCGTTATTCTGGAAAATTCAGAAAAACATGCCACCTTTTCCATGGAGGAGCGTTTGACATTCCTGCGCAGCAACACAGCGCATCTTTCCAATGTCGAGGTAGCCGCTGATCACGGCCTGACGGTTGATTTTGCCAGAAAGCAGGAGGCGGTTGCTATCGTGCGCGGTGTGCGGAGTGTGAAGGATTATGAATATGAGCTGGATATCGCCAGTGTGAATCAGCATATTGCGCCTGAGGTGGAAACTGTACTGTTGTACGCATCCCCGGAATTTTCCTATGTGTCCAGCTCTATCATACGGGAGCTGGTGAAATACGGACAGGATATTTCTGCTTATGTACCGAAGGATGTAATGGAGGCCTTTGTGAATAGATAAAAAGCAGGGAAGGGAAAAGCAGCGGATAAGTGTATCATTCCTAACGCTTGAATACCGGTATAAGCTGTTTTAAATTAAAGAATGAAATTCCTAATATACCGATATCAGAGAGAGACGTTTAACAGTAACGGGAAATATTGAAAATGAATGAAGAAAAGGAAGATGACGCGGCCTAAATGCCTGATCATCTTCCTTTTCATGCTTCTCAATCAGCTCCGCAACCTGCGTGTGGCTCTTTTTTTATGGCAACATGAATCTCAGTATCTGCTGGAGCTTAACAGCGTCTGCATAATCGAATGA
This sequence comes from Erysipelatoclostridium sp. DFI.2.3, assembly GCF_019132535.1. Classification (NCBI taxonomy): domain Bacteria; kingdom Bacillati; phylum Bacillota; class Erysipelotrichia; order Erysipelotrichales; family Coprobacillaceae; genus Thomasclavelia; species Erysipelatoclostridium sp. DFI.2.3. The sequence goes on from NZ_JAHOOJ010000005.1 coordinate 142,851, forward strand.
TCTCTGCCGTAAGAGAAAGAAATCCCTGTCTCGTAACGCTGCCACACCCATGTCACGTAGTTCTTTGATAGCTGCAGGGCTTCTATATGAGCTTTGAGACATCATTGGCTTGTGCCCGGTACCGCCTGTGCATCCTCTTCAACAGTGTCCGGCAGATAGTATTCATATTGTTCCAGTATCTGTGATTGCGTTAGCCTTCGATATTTTATAAAACGATAGCATAGAAGAATCACTCTTGCGGCTTCCACTGATAAGATCAGGATCAACAGCTGACACAGGGCAGTCAGAAAGCCTCTTCTTATCATTTTTATCAGTGTTGAAATCAGGTAAAGCAGAAATGCAGCAACAAAATAATTGTGTGTTTTATGCTCGGCTTCTTGAATTGCAGCTTCCAGCTTTCGCATATAGACAGGGAAGTGAAACAGCTCAATAAAGAAAAACAAGGCGCTGATCAGCCACAGAGTGGAGATGCTTTGCTGCATGAGCTGTGCGACAGCTGTCTGCAGACTGGAAGAGCATAACACGAAAATCGAAGAGGCGGTAATGAAAAGCATGTGCAGAAGTGTTTGTATATTCAAAAAGGTGAAGGCATGATAGGTAATCACCATGCTGTTTTTGGACATCCAGTTGATTGGCCGATACAGATTAGCCGGAAACAGCATACAAAGGATAAGACCTAAAATGGAGAAATCCGACAGACGTCTACGCTGCGCTGCACTTTCATACACGATTGCGCGTCTATGGATATCTGCCGGTGGAATGCCTGCATAGTCTTCCTGCGAATACGGCTCCCAGCTGCCTCGGCGAAACCGTTCTACCTGAAAGGGAACAGCTTCAAACTTCAGGCGCTGCAGAAGAATATGCAGCAGCGTAGGGTCTTGATGACGTCCCGCAGAGAAGGTGGCGATGCTTCTGTTCGCCAGAATTGCATCGAGTACCTCTTTTCGATCAAAGCCGAATTCCTCCAGGATGTCTGCGGCAGTCATCGTGGCTGCTGTATTCCGTATGGTAAGCCGCTCTTTGATATCCGCATCATCCGTAAAGGCATCCTCGTCATAGACCATTTGCTCGAATTCTACAAATTCTTCCCTTCTGCGATAAAACAGTCGGTAAGCGGTTAGAAAGCGACATCCCAAACCGGTAAGGGTGAATGCCGGAACAGCAAGCAGCACCATATACAGCAATGGCTGCAGTCGCTCGGGTAACAGCAGCTGGAGGAGGAGCATGCACAGAACAAAGATGCCCAGAGCGCGTAAGAATGTTTTCTGCAGAAGGTTCGCCGGGTGATAGCTTTCCTTTTTTATTCGATTCATAAGAAAGCATCGCATGCATGCATAGCAGGGAATACAGGCAAGCAGCACGAGCATACAGATATCCATGAGGTCTGCGGACGATGCCACATACATCAATATCATATACCCGGGTATCATCGTCAGAAAAAGGATGCCCCAATATAAACTCCTTTGTATGAGCGCTGTATGCGTATGCCATTGCAGAAGGTAATACTGTATCATGACTACAATGGATATCAAAGCGGCCAGTGTGCAGCAGCCATACATGAACAGGGTGGACAGATAGGAGGTTCTTTGCTCAGCTGCAATATATTGCAGTGTGGCAAGAAACCATGAAAGGTTTGTAACAACAAAAAAAGTGGACATTGCGGTGCATACGGCTGCCAGCAGCAGAATCGCATTTGCAGCCTGGCTGCTTTTGGTAACGGTGATATGCTGTTTTACATAGGAAGTAATAGGATCGTACATGTGAAACACTCCATTTCTTTTAAAGTTTATCATACATTTGAGAAAGAGCCAACGATGCCTGATGGTTATGTGGAAAATTCGATAAACTGAAAAAGAAGCTATACGGTATTCAGGAAGAGAAGCATGATTCCTGGACATACATGCACCTTATAGGATGATATTTTACATACCCCGAAATATGCGATGCTGTACAGCTTTTGTTATCGCTCTTTCAAGATCCGCAGGGCCTTCTTTATTTTGTAAGTAAATATTCAGATTGGGCACATAGCATTTCAGGTCAAAGCATGGTATAATTACAAGGATATTGCAGAAAGGATGAACCGTATGAGTTCGATGCATTTTCAGCCGCCGAGTCAGGATGCGGTTAAAAATAAATTTATTACGTCCATGAGCATGCTGCTCATTGTTGTTAGTCTTTATGTTACCTGCTATATGCTGTTCTTTCGCACCGTAGAGGTGGATGTGACAAAGGATGCAGGTATCGAATACAGGGGAGAGGATGGTTCCGCCAGTGTGCGGGTAATCAATCGAAACCAGAATTACAATCAGCGTATACAGGAGTTTATGGATTCCATCACCTATGAGGTGAAGCCGGCGAAAAAGCTGAAAAACGGTGATGAGCTGACCATAACCGCCCGATATGATGAAACGCTTGCCAGCCGTTACCATGTAAATCCGATTCAGACTGTTCGCAGAGTGAAGGTGAAAGATCTTCCGGAGCGGTTTGCGGATGTAAATGAAATCCCTGCTTCGTTTCTTTCTACGCTGGATGATCGAACCAGGAGCTATCTCAATAAAAATATGGAACAGATATTAAATGAGGATTTCACCTCATTCTTCATCCGTTCCCAGCCGGAGCTGGTCAATCAGAAGCAGATGTACCGTGTCTTTCTGGATGGAAAGAAATCCAGTGCAAAGGATAAAATCATCGATATTTATGCAATAACGGCAAAGGGTGAGGTCAACACCTCCAGCAAGAAGGAGACACTGGAGATGAAGGAGGATACCATTTATTATATGATTACATATAATGAAATCAATACATCCTTACGTATACTGGATGAGAACGTGTATGGAGAAAAGCTGATTATCTCCGAATCTAACGATTTGACGAAGGAAACGCAGTTTACCAGCTTTATGAAGAGCAAGTACAAGAGCGCATATGAGGTTCAGATCATGAAATCCGAAGCAAACAGCTGATATACCGGATATGGATTACATAAGGAAGTATAGTTCTTTAAACACACACAACGAAAGGCTGTCTGCACTGTTAGACAGCCTTTCATTGTGTGAAAAGCGGGGCTATTTCAGCAAGGTGCCAATCGCATCCAGATCCTGCGGGTCACTCTTGTCAAAGCGGATCACGCAGGCATCCTGCTCGCTGTAGCGGGGAATCAGGTGTACATGAAAATGCATGACGCTTTGTCCTGCCACCTCATGGATATTGCTTAATACATTCATTCCCTCGGCATGGGTACGCTCCATAATGCGTTTTGCGAGCATCTGTGCAACCTCCATGACATGCTTCATCAGCTCCGGCTCACAGCTCATGAAATTCTCTGTATGCTGCTTGGGGATTACGAGCGTATGTCCCTTTGTCACCTGTGAAATATCAAGAATGGCAAGCACGGTATCATCCTCATAGATGCGGGTTGCGGGAATTTCACCTTTTACGATACTGCAGAATATACACATAAAAATCCTTCCTTTCCTTTTTACGTATTATAGCAGAAACAGGCAAAAAGAAAAAGAGCACGAAGCTCTTAATCCTGAACGATATAGGATTCATTGGTGGATTTGATACCGTCATATATATCCTTATCGTAAACTGTGAAATCATATTTTTTCAGATAATAAGCGGTTGCGGCCGGCTCGATATCGGTAGATGCTTTCTCAACGATGCTGTTGATGGCATCCTCTTCAAAATCCTTCGGTGTTGCGTTTGTGACCTTCACAACATAGTATTTCTTGCTGGATGTATCCTCCATCACACTTTCAATCAGACCCTTTTTATTAGTGGATTTGATCTTGTCAAACACCGTTGTCGGCAATCCGCTTTTGGAGTTATAGATTTCCTCTGTTCCCTTGTAGGTGGTTGTTGATCCGTATTCCTTCACAACAGCCTTGAAATCCTTGCCGTCCTTGAGCGCCTTCAATGCATTTTCCGCTTTCTTTTTGGAATCAGCCTCCAGAATCTGTGCCTTAACAGGATAATAGCTGTCAAACATGGCTTTTTCCTTAGCTTTTACATACTTCTTGTTTAATTCCTTCTGCTGCAGTCCAGGATAGATGCTTTTTTCCTTATACTGCTCCAGATTATCAAAGCCGTACTGCTTTAGTGTGTCCTGCAAACTGTCACCATACATGCTCTTCAAGGATTTTACAGACTCCTCTGCTTCCTTTTTCATGGCGTCTGAGACTTTGATATTTTCCTTCTTGTAGATCTGTGTCTTGATCAGGCTCAGCGTTTCGTTTGCTCCTGCGCTGGTTTTGATCAGACCGTAAATATCCTCGTTGGTTATTTTGTTGCCTTCGATGGTGATCAGTGCTTCGCTTCCATTTGAAATTCCTGCCGTGGCATCCTTACAGCCTGCCAGAGTGAACAGCATCATAGCGGCGAGCAGTGTACAAAGCTTTTTCATATCTCTCGTCCTCCTATTCCTTTACGTCCAGGATGTCCATGATCTGTTTTTTGACATCATCATTCGCATATTTGATATCCAGCTTCTTTGCAGCTTCCCACAAATACGTGTTGGACAGGTTTTCCGTACCGTTGGCAATCGCCTTGTACAGGGAATCCTTTGCCTTCTTGTCTTTTTCCAATTTCGCTTTATCCGTTTCTTCCACCTTGATCAAGTGCCAGCCGTTGTAGCTGTCATTGCTTTCCTTGACCCAGTCACTGGTTTCTTTGGCCTTCAGCTTAAAGGCGGCATTCTTGAAGCTGTCCACATAAGAGGTGTCGGAATCCATATAGCCCAGATATCCGCCATCACTCGCACTTCCGTCATCACTGTATTTTTTAGCGACATCCGCAAAGCTGTCACCCTTCTTTAATGCGTCCTCAACCTTCTGCACCTTTTCCAGTTCCTTCTTGGTCGGCTTGTTTGCATCCTCCATCTTAATCAGGATATGGGAAACCGTACGGGATTTCTTTTCCTTGTAGATTGGTGTAAACAGCTCATCCAGATGCTTGGAAATGTAGTCATTCTGCATTTTTTCCATTTTTGCCACGGTCATGCAGTAGTCATACAGCTGGTCGGAGGTAAATCCGTATTGTGCGATGTTCTGCGAAATCAGAGCCTCTGCATCGGTACCGCTGCTGGCTGCCTGACTTTCCGCACTCTGCTTGATATTGGATTCATACTCCTCCGCCGTCTTTTTCAACTCATCCGTAGTCTTGATGCTGCTGTTGATAACCTCTGCCTGAAATTTCATGAACAGCATACTTTTTCCATACGTTTTACTCAGATTTTTATACAGTTCATCGGCAGTGATATTGACATCACCCTTCAGTCCTGCAACCACATCTTTGCCATCGACACTTTTTCCGGGAAGCTTTCCCTTGTTGGTGTCATAGACGCTGAATATCGCAAAGCCGATAAAAATCAGCGCAATCAGTACGACAAACCATTGCTTTTTCAGTATCTTGATCATAATGTCCTCCTAAATGAATACCGTAATATTATAGTGTATTTGCCTTTCAAATGCAATTTTTTGGAAGTCTTTCCTGTAATTTCACACAAAAGTTCAGAAAGAAATCACATGGCATTCGGTATATGTCACAGAAAGGTTGAGTTTTGTAAAATCGGGGTTTTGCGGCTGTTTTTTATACAATTCCTATTTCTTTTGTATGAAATACAGCGAAATCAATCGTTTGAATTGTGAATTGCAGGAAAATTTGGTATGATAATAACCGGACGAAAGGATGATAATGATGAGTTGTTTACGTATTAAGGATCTGCACGTCAGTGTAGATGGAAAAGAAATTTTAAAGGGGCTGTCCCTTGATATACATAGCGGAGAAACCCATGCACTGATGGGACCCAACGGAAATGGAAAATCCACCCTGCTTGCGGCCATTATGGGCAATCCCAAGTTTCAGGTGACCGGTGGAAGCATTACACTGGATGATCAGGATGTTTTAGCCATGGAGGTAGATGAGCGCAGCAAGGCCGGTCTGTTTCTGGGAATGCAATACCCAAGCGAGGTCAGCGGTGTTACCAATTCTGATTTCCTGCGCGCTGCCATCAATGCCCGCAGGGAGCGGCCGATTCCACTGTTTTCCTTCATTCGTGAAATGGAAAAGACGATCAGGGATTTACAGATGAAGGAGGATCTTGCGCACCGCTTCCTCAATGAGGGCTTCTCCGGTGGAGAAAAGAAGCGCAATGAAATCGTCCAGATGAAGCTGTTGAAGCCGTCAATCGCCATGCTGGATGAAATTGATTCCGGACTGGACGTGGATGCTTTGAAAATCGTAGCCGAGGCTGTTGCGGCTATGCAGAGGGAACAGAATATGGGGCTTGTGATCGTATCCCATTATGCCCGCTTTTATGAATTGCTGAAGCCGACCCATGCGCATGTTCTCGTGGATGGACGCATCGTTGTCAGCGGCGGAAGCGAGCTGGTGGAGAAAATTGATCAGCAGGGCTATGACTGGATTGAACAGGAATACGATGTGCAGGTTGTCAGAGAGGAAGAAAAGAAAGTCGAGCTGCTTGGCTCCTGCGGCGCAAGCAGGGGTGCATAATATGGAATATAGCGTACACAGCGGCTTTGAAACGCTGGCTCTTTCACCCCGGAATACGGAAAAGCTGAAGCTTGTGGTGGACGAACGCATAAACGCTTCTCTGCTTGTGACATACAGTGGAACGTGGGAGTCTTTACAGGTGGAGGTTATCGCTTCTCCATACAGCTCATTAACGCTCATGCTGAAAAACGATGGCAGTGAGGATGTGGTGCTGCAGGTAAGCGGCAGTGTCCACCGTGACGCCTCCCTGACACTGGCTCTGTGTGAGCTGAATGCAGGCAATACCCAGGCCAGGGTTACCCTTGATTTATGTGAAGAGGGGGCTTTTGCCATGCTGCGCAGCGCATGCATTGCCGCAAGCCGCAAGCAGTTTCACATGCAGTGCAATCATTTGCAGGCACATACGGAGGGTCTCATGGAAAACTATGCCGTCGTGGAAGAAGGCGGACAGTATCGCATGGAGGCCACCGGAAAAATCATCAAGGGTGCCAGGGAAAGCAATTCCCATCAGAAGACAAGAGTGCTGACGATGAGTGAGCGGCACAGCAGTGAAGTGGTGCCTGTGCTGCTGATTGATGAAAATGATGTGAAGGCAAGCCATGCGACAACGCTTGGACAGCCGGATGAAAATCAGCTGTATTACCTGCAGACACGCGGGCTTTCCCGCCGGCAGGCTCTCGGTCTGCTGACCGTCGGCTATATCATGCCGATCACGGAGCTGTTTGATCAGGAAGAAGTACGTACTGCATTGAAGGACGAAATCGAAATGAAGGTGGGTCTACATGCTTGACAATGCAAATATCAGAAAAGATTTTCCTATGCTGCAGAAAACCATGCAGTCACATCCGCTCGTTTATCTGGATAGCGGGGCAACGACCTTAAAGCCCCGGCAGGTAATCGATGCGGTCGTCAACTATTATGAGAATTACGGTGCCAATGCGCACCGCGGAGATTATGATCTGAGCTATTTTGTGGATCAGGAATATGAACAGACCCGCAAGGATGTCGCAGCCTTTCTGCATGCGGCGGATGCACGGGAAATCGTTTATACAAGCGGAGCCAGCTCTGCTTTGAATCTGGTGGCATACGGCTATGGCCGCAAGTTTCTGCAACGGGGCGATATCATTTTGACCAGTGTGGCGGAGCATGCTTCGTGCGTGCTGCCGTGGATGCGTGTTGCACAGGAATGCGGAGCTGTTGTTCAGTATGTGCCGCTGGATGCGCAGGGACGCATCACCCTGGAGGCAGTTGCTTCCATGATGAATGAGCGTGTGCGTGTGGTTGCACTTGCACACATCAGCAATGTGCTTGGCTATCTGGCACCGATGCGTGAAATATGCGAGCTTGCACACCGCTATGGAGCCGTGGTTGTCGTGGACGGTGCGCAGAGTGTGCCGCATATCCCGCTGGATGTTGTCGCTATGGACTGTGATTTTCTGGCGTTCTCTGCGCACAAGATGTGCGGACCGACCGGAATCGGAATACTCTATGGCAAGCTGGAGCTGTTAGATGCCATGGATCCGCTGTATCTGGGCGGGGACAGCAATGCACGCTTTGACATGTGCGGAAATATTCAGCTGAAAAACGCACCCTATAAATTTGAGAGCGGCACACAGCCGATTGAAGGCATCTTCGGTCTGCATGCAGCCTTACAGTATATCCAAAGCATCGGACGAAAGAATATCCACGCATGGGAAATGGAGCTGCATGACTATGCGATCCGTGAGCTGCGCAGGCTGGATAATATTGAGGTATACAATCCGGATGCAGACACGGGCATCATTACCTTTAATGTAAAAAATGTATTTGCACAGGATGCGGCGACCTTCTTCAATGCGAACGGGATTGCCGTGCGCAGCGGACAGCACTGTGCCAAGCTGTTAAACAACATGCTGGATACGTCCGCAACCATCCGGGCAAGCTTTTATCTGTATACATCCTATGCGGATGTCGATCGGTTTCTGGATGTATGCCGCAGAGCAACCATGGAAGCCTGTCTGGATGTCTTTTTTTAGGAGGTAGTAAAAATGAGTGACTTAATGAAGGATCCGATGATTTTGCGTTCCATCATCATGGATCATTATGAATACCCAAGAAATCATGAGCTGACAAAGGAGGACGGCTATGTGCAGAAGCATATGGCCAGTGAATCCTGCATTGATGATATTTATGTACAAAGCAGAATACGGGACGGTGTTGTGGAGGACGTGCGCTTTGACGGTGTGGCATGCACGATCTCCACTGCCTCCACCTCCATCATGAGTGAGCTGCTGAAGGGAAAACGCGTGGAAGAGGCAAAGGACATCATCGCCAATTATTTTCACATGATCGATCAGCGGGACTATGATGAGGAGAAGCTGGAGGAGGCGGTGGCATTCCACAATGTGGGAAGTCAGGCCAACCGGATCAAATGCGCCACCATCGGCTGGAAGGCGATGGAGGAAATGATCGAGGAAAGCGAGGAGCGTCATGAGTGAAACCAGAATTCCGGTAAATGAAGAATATAAATACGGCTTCCATGACGAGGATGTCAGTATTTACAATACGGGAAAGGGACTGACCAGAGATACGATTCTGGCAATCTCTCATAAAAAAAAGGAGCCGCAGTGGATGCTGGATTTCCGTCTGCGTGCCTTTGAACAGTTTGAAAGCATGGATATCCAGACCTGGGGTCCGGATGTGACCAATCTGGATTTTGATGATTATACATACTACATCAAGCCAAGTGATAAAACGGAGAAAAGCTGGGAGGATGTTCCGGATACGATCAAGGATACCTTTGACAAGCTGGGGATACCCGAAGCGGAAAAGGAGTTTCTGGCCGGCGTAACCACGCAGTATGATTCCGAGGCGGTGTATCACAATATGCTGGAGGAGGTGGAATCCAAGGGCGTCATTTTTCTGGATACTGATACAGCCTTAAAGCAGCATCCGGATCTGTTTCAGAAATATTTCGGCAGGCTGGTACCGTATACTGACAATAAATTCGCAGCCTTAAACAGCTGTGTGTGGAGCGGGGGAAGCTTTATCTATGTACCAAAAGGGGTAAAGCTGGAAAAACCGCTGCAATCCTATTTCCGTATCAACACGGAGCGGATGGGGCAGTTTGAGCGTACGCTGATTATCGTGGATGAAGGCGCGGATGTGCATTATGTCGAGGGCTGTACGGCACCGACCTATTCCAAGGATTCGCTGCATGCGGCTGTCGTGGAAATCTTCGTGCATAAAAATGCACGCTGCCGCTATTCCACCGTACAGAACTGGAGCGATAACATCATCAATCTGGTGACCAAGCGCGCCAAGGTGTTTGAAAACGGAAGTATGGAGTGGATCGATGGAAACATCGGTTCTCAGACGAATATGAAATATCCGGCCTGTATTCTGGCAGAGCCGTATGCAAAGGGAACGTGCATTTCCATTGCCGTTGCAGGGAAGCATCAGATACAGGATGCCGGAGCCAAGATGATTCATCTGGCAGACCATACCTACAGCAATATCGTATCCAAATCCGTTTCCCGAAACGGAGGCGAGGTCAATTACCGCGGTCTGGTGCTGCATGGTCCCAATGCCGCCTTCGCGAAAAGCAAGGTGGAGTGTGATACGCTGATTTTGGACAAGCAGTCCCGCAGCGACACCATACCGACCAATATTTCCAAAAATATGACATCGCAGATCGAACATGAGGCAACCGTTTCCAATATCAGTGAGGAACAGCTGTTTTATCTGATGAGCAGGGGATTAAGCCGCAGTGCTGCGACCGAGATGATTGTAATGGGCTTTCTGGAGCCCTTTACCAGAGAACTGCCGATGGAATATGCGGTGGAGCTGAACCAGCTTCTGAAGCTGGATATGAGTGACTCCATTGGATGATGTCAGAGCGCGTGCGCTGAAGCGCAGGAATGCACTGAGCAGGGAAGAACGCATACAATACAGCCGCAGAATCTGTGAACGTGTACAGCCATTGCTGCACGGTATCGTTGCACTGTATCGTGCTGTGGGCAGTGAGGTTGATCTTTCCTATCTGAATAAAAGCGGTCTGCATCTTTGTCTTCCGGCATGCAGCAATGCGGATATGCGCTTTTATCACATTGATGAATCAACTGAATATCGGAAGAGCAGGTTTGGTATCTGGGAGCCGGTCCATGCACTGCCTGCCGAAGCATCGCAACTGGACATTGTTCTGGTGCCGCTGGTAGCCTTTGATGAAGCCTGTAACCGCATGGGACATGGCTGTGGCTATTATGACCGCTATCTGCCGGTGTGCAGAGCAACAACAATCGGTATCGCCTTTGAATGTCAGAAGGACATCCTGCAGCTTCATGCGCATGACGTGCCTCTGGATATGATTGTGAGTGAACAGCAGATGTATCGTAGAACGTGAACCGAATGTGTGTCCTGCACATTCGGTTTTTCTTTCGATTATACAAATGGTAACATTATAAGAAAATAAGTTTGGGCATATGATAAACTTTTTTAGACTGACCTTCGTCTAAAGAATGTAAGAATTCAGGATTTCTTCAAACACGCTGCTTTTTTGGCGGAAGCCTTTTGATATCCTGTATAATTCTAACGGAATACACAAAAGCTTGTTGAAGATGGGAGAGATTATATGAAGTACAAAACACCAGTTTCCCTTGTGCTTGCGGCCTCGGCCTTGCTTATGCTGGGCGCTGTGCTGCCCTCGGTGGCAGCTGATGGACAAAGCACACAGGTCAAGAAGGGACATGCGGTCATGGAAAAGCTCGCCAAGCAGAGCGTGGCTTCTGTGGATAAGAAGATAGCTGCCCAGGAGCAGAAGGAGCGTCTGCAGAAGCTTTCCTCGCAGCCGCTGTCGCTCCGGTTTCAAAATGCATTGATCATGGGAGATTCTCTGGCTGAGGCATTTGGTGATTATCAGCTTGTTAGCAGCAGTAATCTTCTTGCCACACGGGGGCGGCGTACGGATAATATCGATCAGGAAATAGCAACTGCGATATCACTGGCACCGCGTACGATCTTTCTGTCCTACGGCATGAACGATCTGGAATACTGCCGGGGAAATGCACAGCGGTTTATCCGACAATATAAGAAACAGATCCATAAGCTGAAAGAGGCCTTGCCAGATACGAAAATTTTTATCAATTCACTCATACCGATGGATGCGGCAGCAATTGCCCAAGTACCCGTATATGCCAGGTATAAGGAGTTTAACGAGGCCTTAAAACAGATGTGTGAGGAAGAACAGATCACCTATATCGATAACACGGCTTTGATGGACTGGTCACCTGCCGTGTATGAAATCGACGGTGTGCATCCCAAATATTCCTACTATCCGATCTGGCTGGCACATATGGCAAATGAGGCCGGAATATGAAACGCAATATGATATACGTACTCTGCATGCTGCTGGCTGCTTTCGCATTTGCACTGCCCTTTGCCAGAGGCAGCAGGGAAATCGATCTGGATACATTGAAGAAGCCGCTTGCCCCCTATGTGACAGATATGGAGAAGAAGGATGCCGCATGGTTACGCAAGCAGTACCATCTGGATAGTGCCGCATATGAGCAGGCGCTGGTTTACGGTGCAGCCTCTGCGATGGAGGTCAATGAAATCGCAGTATTTAAGCAAGCGGACAAGACGAAGCGGGAAGCGCTTCAAAAGCTTTGTCAGGAGCGTACAAACCGGCAGCTGAAAAGCTTTCAGGGTTATGCGCCCAGACAGAGTGCACTATTGGAAAAAGCCGCCGTTTACGAGGATGGGCGTTATGTCGTTGTCCTGATTCATCCGCAGCAGTCCCGGCTGCGGCAGCTGTTGAAGAAGGCCTGGTAACCGTGCTATGACATTTCCATCCCTGATATTCCTGTTTCTGTTTCTACCCTGTGCACTGGGACTGTACATCGTGGTGAAGCCGAAGGTCAGGAAGGTATTGCTACTGCTGTTCAGCCTGTTTTTTTATGCATGGGGCGGGATTGGCAATGCCTGCTTATTACTGCTGTTTGTTTGCATGGTTTACGCTCTTGGCCGCTATATCGGAGCGGTTGAGAAAAAGCGGCGTGCACGACGGTTAACAGAAAGCATACTGCTGCTGGTAGTGCTTCTGTTTTATTATAAATATTACGGCTTTTTTCTGGATACTCTGTTTGCGGTCTTATCCGTACCCATATCCTATGAGGTGCTGCCTATGCCGCCCGGGATATCCTTTATCACCTTTACAGCAATGGCATATCTCATCGATATCCGTCGCGAAGTCATACGGCCTGCCTCCTTTTTACAGGTTGCGGTCTATCTGACATTTTTTCCAAAGCTGATCATGGGACCGATTGAACGCTATGATGTATGGGCAGGGCAGCTGAAAAACACCTGGCAGCCTGCCATGCTGGAGGAAGGGGCCATCCGCTTTCTGATGGGGCTTTCTCAAAAGCTGCTGCTGGCAGATGCACTGGCACCGCTTTGGTCCTATACAAGCACGCACAGCGTATCCATGGCCAGCGCCTGGCTGGGCCTGCTTGCATACACCTTTCAGATCTATTTTGATTTTCAGGGCTATATGAATATGGCAATCGGACTGGGAAGGATGTTCGGTATTCGTCTGCAGGAAAACTTTGATCATCCCTATACATCGACCAGCATCACGGACTTCTGGCGCCGCTGGCATAGGACTCTGGGAAGCTGGTTTCGCGATTATGTGTACATTCCACTGGGAGGCAATCGAAAGGGCTTGTGGCGGACCCTGCGAAATCTGATGCTTGTATGGGGGCTTACCGGATTCTGGCACGGTGCAAGCTGGACCTTTCTGCTCTGGGGACTGTATTACGGCATATTGCTCATACTGGAAAAATTCGTGCTTCATCCCTACCTGAAGCGGCTGCCGTCGGCTGCTCGCATGATGCTTACCTTCGCTATGGTGATGCTGGGCTGGGTGCTCTTTGCCAGTGACGGACTGTCCCAGGCGGTCGTGTACTACAGACAGCTGTTTACGACAACCCATGGAGTCGTCGATAGGCAGACACTTTCCCTGCTTGTGAATTACGGCTTCTGGCTGTGTGCGGCAGCGGTGTTCTCCACCCGTGCTCCGCTTGTAGTAAGCAGTAATCTCATGTATGCCCTGCGTGAGCAGCAGTGGTTTTTGAAGCCGGTGCTGACCATTGTCGTGCTTGTCATTCTGCTGTCCTGTCTGATGTCTGCAGGATACCAGTCATTTCTGTATGTGCAGTTTTAAGGAGGTATCGCTATGAAAATCAGGAATGCTCTTCGCAGCTATGGTGTCATCTCGACGATGCTGCTTTGTATGATCGGCTTTATCCTGCTGCATCTTGGACATCGGGACCTTGCCTTTTCAGAAAAGGAAAACCGTGTTTTACAGCAGCGCCCCGCTGCGGATATGGCAGCCGTATTCCATGGCAGCTTTCAGAAGGAGAGTGAAGCATGGCTCCGGGATCAGTTTGATCAGCGCTTTGCACTTGTACAGCTTCACGCCAACCTGAATTATATACTTGGGAAGCGAGAGCTGCAGGATGTTATTATCGGCCAGGACGGTATTCTGTTTCAAAAGCAGGAAAAACCAAATCAAGAACGGCTTCAGACCAAAGCAGGGCAGCTGCGGTCATTCGCAAAGCGGCATGGGGATAAGAAGCTGTCCATGCTGCTTATCCCCAATAAGTCGGCAATCTGGAAAGAGAAGCTGCCAATGTACGAGCAGGGGGAGGACCAGCTGGAAACGTTAAAGGATTTTCATAAAAAGCTGCCGGCTGCCATTACCTGGATCGATGCAGCAGCACCGCTTTGGCAGCACCGGGGTGAGGTGCTGTATTATGCCAGTGATCATCACTGGACGACGCGGGGGGCAGCCGTTGCCTTTGATGCATGGTGTGCAGCGGAAAAGAAGAAGAGAAAAACAGACTATGAGGTATATACGGTAAACGATCAGTTTTACGGTACACTGGCAAATGCCAGCGGCTATTATCGCGGTAAAAAAGATCATGTGGATATTTATGTGCCAGAGAAATCACAGGAGCTTGTGGTCACCTATGTACAGGAGCAGCGAAGGACTGCGACTGTATTTGAACGGGACAAGGCGGCATCCGCAAATCCGTATGATGTATTCTTTGGCGGCAATCATGGTCTGATGCAGCTGGATACAGCGCAGAGTGGCAAACGGCTGCTCGTTATCAAGGATTCCTACGCCAACTGCTTTCTGCCGTTTCTGATACCGTATTACAAAAGCATCACCGTTGTTGATCCGCGTTATTACTATGATGATCTGGACAAGCTGATCGAAGAGCAGGGAATACAGGAAATTCTGTTTCTATATAATGCAAATACCTTTTTCAGTGATGATTCCCTCAATGAGATACTGAAAAAAGAAGTGAAGTAAAAAAGAGTACCCAAACAGCGGCAGGTGCGGTATACTGTAGCTGTTGGAGGGTGATCGCATGGAACAGGAAGCAACATTATATCGGCAGATCAGTCGTCAGCTTCTGCAGGATATTTATAAAGGAACCTACCCCTATGGTACAAAGCTGCCTTCTTTGCAGGCACTGTGTGAGCAGTTCGGAGTCGGAAGAAATACGATTCGCGCAGCTCTAGCACTGCTGGAGAAGGATGGGGCACTGCAGCGGGAAAAGGGGAGCTGTGCCCGGGTAAGTCTGGATATACATCATCTCGAGAAGAATCGGTATTTTCTGTATCGCATGGCCTGTTCACGGGATGGAGTTGCTCATGTGTATGATGCTCTGGGGATGTTAATGCCGACAGCAATCCATGCAGCCTTACAGCACGCCGATGCACAGCATTTGGAGGAGCTGCAGTTCGGGATTCGTCAGCTGACGCAGAAGGAGCATACCCTGTATGAGCTGAACGAGGCTCTGCAGCAGCTGTATCTGAAGGTTTTAGGCTTTCTTGGAAACGCCTATCTTCTGGATTTGACAAAGCAGCTTCTTGATTTTCTGTATCTGCCCTATGCGAAGAAGGAGAATTCCGAGGAAGCGCTTGCGGATAATAAGGTGAAGCTCAGTGAAACACTTGCCAAGATTCTGCTCGTTGTCATGCAGAATAATCCATTCATGATGAAAAAGACGATACGCTATTTCTGCGAGACTACAAAAAAGGACAGCATGCGTTATCTGGAGCGGATCTGTAAGGGAATCCATCCGCAAGAGGGAATTGAATTTGAATGGTATACGGGGCGTGAGGTGTCCTTTCTGTATATGAAGACGGCGGGAAGCATCGTAAAGGATATTGCGGAAAACCGCTATCCGGATGGTCATCTGCTGAACCTGGAGCAGCTAAGCGAGCGTTATGCGGTATCCCTGCGCACGATACGCAGGACAATAAAGTTTCTGAATGATCTGCAGCTTGTGGAAACACGCAACGGACTGGGCAGCCGCATTGTATATTCTTCACAGCAGAAGATATCCTCTCAGCAGCAGGAACAGCTGCATCCCCTGCTGGATTATTACATCTGTATGCTGGAGCTGACAGAGCTCCTCGCCAAGGCAACCCTTTCCGTATGTATGGAGCGCTGTACATGGAAGGAGCTGGAAGGTCTTGCAAAGGAGATACAGGAGAAAAAGAGGTTGTCACCGGAATCGGTTCTGTTCATTATAAAGCATCATGAGAATCCGTGTATCTGCAATATCGCAGAGCAGCTCGAGGAAGCGGTAAGCGGCAGTATGCTGATCCGAACGCTGTTTGGACATGAAGCCGATGAACAGACACAGCAGGATATGAAAAGTCTGTGCCAAACACTGCGCAACAGAGAACGACGCAGGGCGATACAGCTTATGCAGTCCCTGCTGCATAATGAAACGGGCAGCTGGAAAATGAAGAGGTGCTAAAGGCGCTGTCATATTGCGGTCACGGTCTTTGCATACATGAGAAATGCAGCATACTACTACTTATCAGGAAAGATATTGCCTGGTAAGTTTTTTTATTTGGGCAGGCCTGTATACCGGATAAAAATAAAAGAAAGCTCATAAGCATACCTCTTTTATCTGTAGGAAATCTGGGGCAATCGAAGCAGAGCTTCGTGTAACTGCCTTTTCTCATTGCCTTTTTGCAGATAGCGGAAGTAAGCAAAAGCAGAAGATATGAATGCGGTATTTTTGCAGTTAAAGCATGTGCGATATAACAAGCAGAAAAGCAGCCGATAGGACAAATATCATCCTGATATGCAGGCGAAAAGGCTTTGCGGGTTAGCTGTGGCAGCCCTTGCTTTCATAATGACAGACATAGAAAAAATATAGCACCGGCTGAGTTCGCATCGCATATACATCTGATGAAATTCGTTGCTCTTACTGTTGAAATTATCACACATGCATCATATAATGATAAGTGGTACTACTACGGGCAAGGATCGTGTATAAAGGATTATGGAAATCCGAGGTGGATAGAATGATGACAAAATCAGATGCAGATGGACAAAACACAAGCCGCTACCGGATTTCAAAAAAGAAGCAGACACAGCCGATTTACGAGATGGTGCCCTGCTATGAGGAAGCAGTGATTCTGGGGGATTCACTGGCAGAATCCATACTGGATTTCCGCCTGCTTCGAAAACATAATGTTGTGGCAAAGCGGAACCGCTGCATCGACAGTATTCAGGGCGATTTGCTGTTTGCTATTTCCATGCAGCCCTCGGTGATTTTCATGGAATATGGAAAAAATGATATGCTCCGTTCCGGGAAAGATCTCAATGCCTTTATTGCCTGCTACCGAAGACAGATACAGATGCTGCAGAGTGCTTTGCCACAGACGGCAGTTTATATAAATTCCATTCTTCCGTTGAGAAGAGATGTCATGCAGCGCAATGGCGGGGAGCACAGGTATCATAGCTATAACCGGGCGCTTAAGGACATGTGCGATGCGCTTCAGCTCACCTTTATCGATAACAGCTCGCTGATGGAATGGGAGGATGAGGTCTATGAGTATGATGGCATACACCCGAAGTATCCCTATTATCCGAAATGGCTCCGGTATATGGCTGCCTGTGCGGGTCTGTTACCGAAAGAATCGGATTGACAGGGGCTTCTATGCATCATATATCAAAGAGAGTGCGGAAGCGAAAAAGAAAAGGTGCAGATGAACCTGCACCCTACAGACAGTGGTGACAGAAATACTCAGGATGAAGCTAAGCATTTCCATACTGTCGGATTCTTATTTTAAATATGTATTCAGAATGGCATCCAGCTGTTCTTTTTCTTTTTCCAGCCAGGTGTTGAAATCCATACCGGCTGCGGTTACGGCATCGGCAATGGCCGCTAAAAACAGACACATGTCCTCTTCCAGAACAACACCGGCAACATTTCCAAAGCGTTCGTGATACAAAGAATCACTGCCGGATACACTGAGGGTGAAGGCCGGATACGGCTTGCGGTCAATGACCTTTACCGTTCCCTGAAAGCCCAGCTGTCCAATCTGATTGGTTCCGCAGGAGCTTGGACATCCGGAAATAAATATTTTCGGCAATACATGATCTGCATAATTTTTTTCTCTGAGATAGAGGATGACATCCTTCAGCACACCCTGGGAATCGCGCAGCCCCACCTGACATGTGGAGGCTCCGATACACGCCGTACTTTCTTCAAAGGTATTGCGGGCACCATCCCCTGTGACAGCCAGTACACATTTGGCCTCGGCAGCGGTACAGTTGATGATGTAAACACCCTGCTGGGGAGTCAGACGCAGCTCTACAGCTTCCATATCCCGAATGCAGTCATAGATTTCCTGCAGCTTCTGCGGTGTCAGACTGCCGCCGATCGGGTGATAATAGACAGCATACAGCCCATGCTGCTTCTGGGCAAAGACTCTGCGATCGCTCAGCACTTGTGCATCACCTGTTTTCGTGATTGCCTCCTCACGGACAGCTATGGTAAGGCTTTGTCCCTGCAAAGCGCGTTTTAGACGCTCACGATAAGCATCCACAAAGCCCTCACTGCCAAGCGTTTCCTGCATATAACGGGTTCTTGCCTTGGCGCGGTTTTCATAATTCCCAAATTCCATGAACATCAATACCATCGTGGATACATAATATAGAATTGTTTCCGGTGCGACATGCTCACCCACACGTACACCCATGCGCGGATTGTTACCAAGTCCTCCTGCACAATATACATCAAAGGTATGATCCGGATTGGCAACAAAGCCCAGATCACGGAAGGTCGCATGTGCCTCGTTGCGCGAAGAGTTTGTAAACGCAACCTTCAGCTTGCGTGGCAGGGTGTACTTGTTTACGATGGACAGCAGGTATTCGCCGACACGCGCCGCATAGGGAAGGACATCGAAAGCCTCCTGCGGATCCACACCGCTCAGTGGGGAACACATGACATTACGCGGGAAATCACCGCCGCCCCCACGGCAGACAATGCCGTGATCCAGAGCATTTGACATGATACTGGGAATCTCCATACCGCTTAAATCATGCAGCTGGATCGTCTGGCAGGTCGTAAAATGCGCTCTGCTTACCCCATGCTCCTTACAGGTATCACATATGAATTTCAGCTTGTCCTTTGTCATGACCCCCTGATTCATACGAAGCCGCAGCATGAAGCTGGTGGCACCCCGCTGGGCATAGCTTCCAAAGCCTCCGGAATAGCCTTTAAATTCCTTTACATTCAGTTCCTTGTCCAGAAACCGTTTGGTCTGTGTACGGAAATCCTCGATTTCCGAACGCAGCTCTTCTCTCAGATCGTCGTTCATAAATTCCTCCTTGTTAAAATTGCACTCATGTATCATAGTAGCACGAATTTGGCACATCGACAAATTGTTCTGTGTTATAGGGGTATAAGGAATTCTTATACGGTTTCTATCCTGCCTGCTTGTATCTGCATCCTACAGCCTTTATAATATATCTGGTTGGATTTTTAGGAAGAGGTGAAGGCATGGAGTTCGGGATATACGGTGTGTCTTATAAGGAAGCCGATGCGGATGTGAGAGATTGTACTGCATTTTCCGATACACAGAAAATGGAGCTGTATAATCAATTGCTGGATGTGGATATCACACAGGCTGTGATTCTATCCACCTGCAACCGCAGCGAGCTGTATTTCATATATGAAAAGGAGGAACAGCTGGATCAGATAAGGAAGCTGTTTCTGGCGGCTGCCGGAAAGGCTGTTCCGCTGTTTTTGAAAACAGGCGTGACTGCTGCCTGTTATCTGTTTGAGGTTGCTGCCGGATATCATTCCATGGTGCTTGGCGAGGATCAGATTCTGGGGCAGGTACAGAGCTGCTATCAAATGGCCAATCAGTGTCAGGCGTGTGGAAAACAGCTGCATCGCATGTTTCAAAGCTGCTTTGCGGCGGTTAAACAGCTGAAAACAGCATATAAAATCAGTGAGCATCCGATATCAATTGCCTATCTGGCTGTGAAAAATATCCGCAATGCCATGTCTTTGCGCAATGCGAGTGTTCTGGTTATCGGGAGTGGAGAAATGGCTGCACTGATGCTGCAGTACCTGCAGGAAGAGGAGCTGTCCGCATTGTATGTGTGCAGCCGCAGCCGATACAAGGCCCGGCAGGTGATGTCAGCTGCTATGGAATACATTCCCTTTTCGAAGCGCTATGAGGTTCTTCCATACTGTGATGTGATCTGTTCCATGACAGCCTCCCCGCATCGGATTCTGCGCAGGGAGGACATGCCGCCGATTGATCGAAAACAGCTGTATGTGGACTTGGCGATGCCAAGAGATATCGATCCGCAGCTGGCACAAAGGGGGCGTGTGGTGATTGATATCGATCATTTACAGCGGGAGGCCGATGAGCAGCTGGAGCAGCGAAGAGCCCTGCTGCAGAAGGCTCACGCCATGCTGGAGACTGCGGCACAGGAAGCGTATGCCAGCCTGCATTCACAGGAGGTGGATCATCTGATTCAGTCTCTGCAGCAGCGTAGTGAGCAGATGGCTGCTGATACCTATGCCCTGCTCCAAACAAGGCTGCAGCTCAGCCCGCATGAGCAGCAGGTGCTGAAAAAGGTTTTGCACACCTCCTTTCTGCGAATGGTCAAGGAGCCGATGCTGGCCTTGAAAAAAGCGAAGGGGCAGGATCAGCAGCTGTATGCGCGGCTGCTGGAAACGATGCTGAAAGGAGACTGATCATGCATATACGAATGGGAACCAGAGGAAGTGCGCTGGCGCTGGCTCAATGCAACGAGGTAAAGGCACTGCTGGAAAAGGCGTATCCCCAGCATAGCTTTGAAATCTGTGTGATTACCACAAAGGGGGACCGTATCCAGCATGTGGCATTGGACCAGATGAAGGATAAGGGAATCTTTGTAAAGGAAATAGAGCAGCAGCTGCTGGAGCATACGATTGATCTTGCTGTACACAGCATGAAGGATATGCCTTCGGTGCTGGATGAGCGTCTGTGCTTTACCGAAACGCTTTTACGAGAGGATGCACGCGATGTCCTCGTACTGCGTAATGCAACATCTCTGGAGTCACTGCCCCTGCATGCCCGCATCGCAACAGGAAGCAAGCGACGCAGGTTTCAGCTTTTGCGGCAGCGTGAGGATTTGGAAATCGTCGGCATACGCGGAAATATCGAAACACGGCTGAAAAAGCTGGAGGATCAGCAGCTGGATGGTATCGTTCTGGCAGCTGCCGGATTAAAGCGGCTGCAGCTTGCACAGTATATAACTCAAACCCTGCCAGAGCATATCATGGTACCGGCGGTTGCACAGGGGGCGATTGCCATAGAGGTGCACAAAAAGAGGAATGACCTTGTGGAGCTTGTCAATGCACTGTGTACAAAGCGTGTGGATGAGGAGGTCTGTGCCGAGCGTGCCTTTCTACAGGAGCTCAACGGTGGCTGTCATACACCGCTGGGCGCCAGATGCATACTACATGAGGCTGATGCAGAGCTGTTTGCGGTCTATGGCAGTGAGGATGGAGCCAGGCTGTTTGATCTGCATGTGAGCGGACCAAGAGCACAGGCACAGGCGATGGCCATTGAAGCGGCGCAGCGCCTACGGAAAAAAGTGGAGGAAGGTCTATGATTTATCTTACCGGAGCCGGCTGCGGCACTTGGGAGCTGCTGACACTGCGTGCGATGCGGATGATTCAAAAAGCGGACTGCATTTTGTATGATCGTCTGCTGGATCCTGAAATCCTGACATTTGCACCAAAGCACTGTGACTGCATTTATGTTGGCAAAAAGGCAGGGAAGCATGCCATGGCACAGGAGGAGATTCAGCGTCTGATGATTGAGAAGGCGGCCCGGTTTGATACGGTTGTACGGCTCAAGGGAGGGGACCCCTGTGTGTTCGGTCGTGTCGGGGAAGAAGCACAGGCATTGGCGCAGGCCCATGTACCGTTTGAAATCATACCCGGAATATCCAGCGGAATCGGCGGTCTGGCATTTGCCGGTATTCCGATTACGCATCGCGATTATGCCAGTGGTGCCCGCCTGATGAGTGCACATGGCAAAGCGGGCACCATGAGCGACCTTGATTACGCAGGCATGGCACATACCCGGGATACGCTGATTTTCTATATGGGGCTGCAACAGCTGTCCGCAATCGTATCCGGACTTATGCAGGCAGGGCGTAATCCAAATACACCGATTGCACTTGTCAGCAATGCCGGCCGTGCGACACAGACGATGGTGACGGCAACGCTAAAGGATATCGAAGACAGAGATCTTTCCGCAATTGTTTCTCCCGCACTGATTGTTATAGGCGGGGTAATCAATTTGCAGGAGGAATTGAATTTCATGAAACGGCGTCCCTTGTTTCAAAAACGCTACCTGCTTCCTCAGTTTGCCGATGCGAAGCGAGAGCTGCAGCTTGAGCTGCAGGATTTGGGTGCTGCCGTTGATTGCATAACAACAGGAAGGATTTGTGCAAACCCAGCTCTTTTGGATGATGTCAATCTGCAGGAAACAGATATTCTTGTATTTTCAAGCCGCAATGCCATTGAGATTTTCTTTACACAGCTGGTGCAGCGCAGACAGGATGTACGTCAGCTTTCTACTGTTAAAATCGCCGTGGTGGGTGAGAAAAGCAGGCAGGTGCTGGCCCGCTATGGCATACAGGCGGACATACAGCCGCAGCAGGAGGACAGCGAGCATCTGGCACTGGAGCTGCAAAAGCATATTTCAAAAAATGACCGTCTCGTGCTTGTGAAGGCGGACAATGATAATCGTGTGCTGTTTGAGCAGCTGCAGGAGCATGCACATGTATCACTTTGCAAGGCCTATACGGTGCAAGAGCTGCCCTTTGACCTGCCGCAGCACGTTTATGACGGAGCGCTGTTCACATGCAGCTTCCATGTGCATGCCTGTCTTGGAAGGCTCATGGAGTGTCAGGATGTTACTGAGCTGAAGGTCTATTCCATGGGAGCACATACTACAAGAGCATTACGCAGCTATGGCTGTCAACATATTATCGAGCTGCCGAAAGCGGATAAAGGGCTGTTCGGCACCTGTATCATAGAGGAGGAAGCACATGTATAGAGGAAGAAGACTGCGAAAAAACCAGGTTATCCGTTCCATGATGAAGGAAACGGTACTGACGAAAAGAGATTTGATATATCCACTGTTTGTTGTGGAAGGCGAAAATATATGCCGGGAAATTGAAACACTGCCCGGGGTTTATCATTATTCCATTGATCGTCTGTGTGAGGCTCTGGATGAAATGAGAGGAGCGCAGGTTCTGTCCTGTATCCTGTTCGGTATTCCGAATCATAAGGATGCCTGTGGCACTCAGGCGTATGCACAGGATGGTATCGTACAGAGGGCGATTCGCTTTATCAAGTCGTATGCACCGGAAATCTATGTGATTGGGGATGTGTGCATGTGTGAATATACCGACCACGGTCATTGCGGCATTCTCAATGCCGAGGGAGATGTGATGAATGATGAAACGCTGTCCTATCTGAACCGCATTGCACTCAGCTATGCACAGGCAGGCATCGATATGGTTGCGCCAAGTGATATGATGGATGGTCATATAGCATCCATTCGACAGACACTGGACAGTGCAGGCTTTCAGAATGTTGCCATTATGGGCTATAGCGCAAAGTATGCCTCCAGCTTCTACGGACCGTTTCGAGCTGCTGCCAATTCTGCACCGAGCTTTGGGGATCGAAAGGGCTATCAGATGGATTATGCAAACAGGGAAGAGGCATTGCGGGAGCTGCAGGCGGATGTGGATGAGGGCGCTGATGTTTTGATGGTGAAGCCGGCGCTTGCCTATCTGGATATTGTCAGAGAAGCGAAGGAGCAGTTCTCCCTGCCGCTGGCAGTTTATAATGTCAGCGGAGAATATGCCATGCTGAAAATGGCGGTGGATCAGGGCCTGGTTCGCGAGGAAGCAATCTTTGAAAGCATTCTGGCAATGAAGCGCGCAGGTGCCGATTTGATCATCACCTATTTTGCTTTGTATCTCGCCCGTAAAATTGATGAGGGGGTGCAGTGATATGAAGCATACATCGAGTCTTGCCCTGTTTCATGAGGCCTGTGCGCTGATGCCCGGGGGTGTGAATTCACCGGTACGCTCCTTTTCCAGCGCCCATGCGGATTGTCTGTTTGCGGATCATGCCTATGGATCCCATATCGTGGATGTGGATGGCAACACCTATCTGGATTATATCGGTTCCTGGGGACCGATGATTCTGGGACATGCCCATCCGCTGCTTAGCGGGCATCTGGAGGAGGTTATTCAAAAGGGCATCAGCTTCGGCCTTTGCACAGCGCAGGAGGTGGAGCTTGCCCGGCTGATCACGGATGCCTATCCCGGTCTTGCCATGGTACGTATGGTGAATTCCGGCACAGAAGCAACCATGTCTGCCATACGGACTGCCCGCGGCTTTACAGGAAGAGATAAAATAATCAAATTTGAAGGCTGTTATCACGGACACAGTGATGGCCTGCTGGTGAAAAGCGGTTCCGGAGCATTGACATTCGCAACGCCTACCAGCCCCGGTGTTCCGGCGGATGTTGTAAAGCATACCCTTGTATGCAGCTACAATGATCTGGAGAATGTGGAGGCAGTAATCAAAGCGAATGAACAGCAGATTGCCGCAGTTATACTGGAGCCGATTGCAGGAAATATGGGTGTGGTGAAAGCAGAACCTCAATTTCTTCAGGGATTGCGCAGACTATGTGACGTACATGGCATCGTATTGATTTTTGATGAGGTGATCAGCGGCTTTCGTGTACGGTATGGCGGAGCTGCAGAGCTGTATGGAATCGTACCGGATATGGCCTGCTTCGGAAAAATCATCGGAGCCGGACTTCCGGTTGGTGCGTATGGCGGCAGAGCGGACATT
Source organism: Erysipelatoclostridium sp. DFI.2.3 (assembly GCF_019132535.1). NCBI lineage: Bacteria > Bacillati > Bacillota > Erysipelotrichia > Erysipelotrichales > Coprobacillaceae > Thomasclavelia > Erysipelatoclostridium sp. DFI.2.3. The sequence goes on from NZ_JAHOOJ010000005.1 coordinate 167,606, forward strand.
ATGCAATCGGTAAGTCCCAGCGGACCGGTGTATCAGGCAGGTACGCTATCCGGTAATCCGCTGGCGATGCACCTGGGCTGCCGTCTTTTGCGATATCTGAAGGAGCATCCCGAAACTTATACTGAGCTTGAGGAGAAGGGGGCGTATTTGAAGGAAGGTATGCAGACAATTCTACAGGAGATGAAGCTGCCGTATCAGCTTCATCAGGCGGGAAGTTTGCTGACCCTGTTTTTTACCCGACAGAGCATTCACAGCTTTACGGATGTGCAGACCTGCGATGTGACATTGTTCGAGCGCTATTTCCGCTATCTCTATGATCATGGCATTTTGATTGCACCATCGCCATATGAAGCAATGTTTCTTTCTACTGCCCATACGTATGAAGAACTGGATCATACCCTGCAGATTATGCGAGAAGCATTAAAACAGCTTATATGAGTCTGTGTGTACAGCTGTCGCTGCAGGGTGTAGCGGTTCTGGTCATCGGAGGAGGTCGCATCGCCTATCGCAAGTGCTGTCAGCTGGAGCAGGAGGGGGCAGAGCTTGTCGTTATCGCAAAGCAGTTTGATGCATGCTTTCAAGGGGCTGCTTATCCGTGCATAACCGATTCCTATCGCCCGCAGCAGCTGCAGGGGAAGATGCTGGTCCTTGCCTGCTGTGATGATTTGATCAGCAATAGGCAGATATGCGAGGATGCCAAGCAGGCAGGTATCTTTGCAATGAGTGTCCGGCAGAATTGCGGTGCCAGCATGCATGCCCTGGCTGTGGAGGAAACAGCGGAGTATGTGCTTGCGGCAGGGACAAAAGGGGCAAGTCCGCTGCTTGCCCGTCAGATGCTGAAGGAAATGAATGCTGTTGTGAAAAAGAACTATGCTTCCCGTATCGCCATGCTGCGCAAGCTGCGTCAATATATCCTGCAGCATATCCAGAAGGAGGAACGCCCGCAGCTGCTTTCCCGTCTGGTAAGACTGTCTCAGCGTGATCTGTATTGTATAGAGCAGGCCCTGCAGGGGAAAGGCCTGCAGCTGGTATGCTTTCATGGAGTGAAGGAGGATGTGTCTCAGGAACTGGAGAACTTTTGTGCCGCCATAGAGCACAGGAAAACAAATCTTGTAGCTGCAGCGGCATTTCTCTTCGAAGGTGTCAGTGATACATCGGCACAGCCGGTTGCGCAATGGCTGCAAATCGTTAAGTCCCTGCATATTCCGGTCACCCTGGTGCCGATGCTGTTTCAAAACGGCCGCTATTACAGCCGTCTTCTTTCCATAAAGAGTGAGAATGTACGGGTAAAGCCGCTTATGTTTCAAGAGCGCTCAGAGGTTTGGCAATGTCTGCAGGAGGTACGCAGGGAAAGCGGCTGTGCCAATCTGCTTGTTATCTATCATTCGTGTGTAGACGGAGCATTCAGTGAACTGCTGCAGGGACTTATGAAAGAGGATGTCCATTTCCATGCCGTTCATGAAAAGCAGACAATGGATTGCATACTGCCTTGGAGAGAGGAAAGCGTGGCAATTCTTCCCATGTACATGCTGCGGGGAAGTCATTACCGTAAGGATAGTGATGGCGGCTCTGCTTTGGTACAGAGCCTTCAGAAACAAAATTGCAGTGTGCATGTGTTGCAGGCATCCTGCATTGAGCTGAGAGCTTTTCAGGAGTTTATCATACAAAAAATGGAATGATACAGGCATTTCATTTTTTTGTATCTTTTGATAACATAGAAAGGAAAAGCATAGAAAACAGGAGCAGGGCGTTCATTAAAGAAACGGCATATACCGAAGCATGCAGGAGGTACCGGCCTATTTTAATGATTATAGGGGGATTCGAATCTGTGTATAAGCAGTGAATCAGAAATTTGGAACTTTGAAGCATGTATAAAGCGGCTTATTTTAGAAATTAGAAAATTTTATACGGGTAGCACAGGAAAATAAAGCGCTTTCGTAGTATAATAAAGATAAAGAAAATACAATGGAGATGGAGAATATGACGACACAATTTCGGATTGAAAAAGATTCCTTGGGGGAGGTGCAGGTACCCTGTGATGCATTATATGGAGTACAGACGGTGCGTGCAACACAGAATTTCCCCATCACACACCTGCGGACACATCCGGCGATGATTCGTTCGCTGGGCATGATCAAAAAGGCCTGTGCCATGGCCAATCACGAATGCGGGCATCTGGATGATGAGAGGACAGGGTATATCATAGCGGCCTGTGATGAAATCATTCAGGGAAAGCTCGATTGCTGGTTTATCACGGATGTCATACAGGGTGGTGCAGGAACAAGCACCAACATGAATGCCAACGAGGTTGTGGCAAACCGTGCCGCTCAGCTGGCAGGGAAGGCGCTGGGTGTCTATGATTACATACATCCCAATGATCATGTGAATTTCGGTCAGTCTACCAATGATGTATTTCCGACTGCCGGAAAGCTGACAGCCTTATTTCTGGTTGAAGACCTGTTGGAGGAGCTGATGCTGCTGCAGGAGGCACTGCTGGACAAAAGTATTGAATTTAATGATGTCATCAAGCTGGGACGTACACATCTGCAGGATGCGGTACCGATACGCATGGGACAGGAGTTTCATGCCTTTGCGACGGCAATTGTGCGTGACATCCGAAGGATCAAAGTGGCTTTTTCCAATTTGAAATCCGTAAATATGGGAGCAACTGCTGTCGGTACAGGCATCAATACGGATGAACGCTACAAACGCATCTGTGTAAAGCATCTGTGTGATATTACGCAGATTGAGCTGACGAGTGCACGTGATCTTATCGATGGCACCAGAAATGTAGACCCCTTTGTTTTTGCGCATGCTTCCCTGAAAACGCTCTGTGTTTCCTTATCAAAGATGTGCAATGATCTTCGTCTGATGGCCAGCGGTCCCAAAACGGGACTTGCGGAAATCGTTCTGCCGGCAAGGCAGCCGGGAAGCAGCATTATGCCGGGTAAGGTAAATCCCGTCATTCCTGAGGTATGCAATCAGGTCTGCTTTCAGGTATTCGGTAACGATGTAACAATTACGAAGGCTGCGGAGGCCGGACAGATGGAGCTGAATGTTTTCGAACCGGTTCTGTTTTTCAATCTGTTTCAATCCATAGACCTGCTGCGCAATGCCTGTCATACTCTGCGTATACATGCCGTTATGGGCATACAGGCCAATACGGAACATTGCAAAGAGGTCATGGAGAACTCCCTCGGTACAGCAACAGCACTGGCTCCTCATATTGGGTACGCACAGGCAAGCAGAATGGCAAAGCTGGCCCTGAAGGAAAATCGGAAGCTGAAGGAGCTGATTCTGGAAAATGGTCTGATGAGTAAGGATAAGCTGGAGGAAGTGCTTAATATTCGGGAAATGACGCGTGCCGGTATACCGGGCATGCATAAAAAAAGCAAGAAGCAGACCGGGCGTTAGCATATAGCTGCGAAACATCATTCACAAGAAAAGACGTGAATCGTATCCGTATATTCTGAAAAGGATGGCGATGCGTCTTTTTTTGTCTGGTTGTGCTGTCATCAAAATGAAATATGCGTGCTGTCACTGTTATAGAAAGCAGATCCTTCCTTTTTTCCTGTTCTTTTGACATAAGCCATCACTTTCCCCATATACTTTAGTGAGGTAGATGCAAATGAAAAAACTTATTGTACTGTGTCTGAGTATATGTCTTTGCATGGGTCTGCTTCCCCAGCAGATTCACGCACAGGATGACAAAACAAAACAGGAGCCTGCTCAGAATGCGCAGGATCTCGCACCGAGTGCCAAAGCGGCATATCTGGTCGAGAACACAACCGGCAAAGTGATCTATGCCAAGCATGAAACGGATAAGCTGTATCCGGCCAGCATGACGAAGATGATGGGTCTGCTGCTTATCTTTGAAGCACTCCATGACAAGAAAATCAGCTGGGATGAATCTGTATCGGCAAGCGAGTATGCTGCAAGTATGGGAGGCAGTCAGGTGTTTCTGGAGCCTGGAGAATCCATGAGTGTGCGCGATATGGTGAAATCCATCTGTATCGCCAGTGCAAACGATGCCATGGTGGCAATGGCGGAAAAAGTAGGCGGCAGCAATGATCATTTCGTGGCGATGATGAATGACAAGGCAAAGGAGCTGAAGCTGAGCAATTCACACTTCATGAATGCGACAGGATTGCACGATCCCGAGCATTATACCTGTGCAAAGGATATGTCGATTATCGCCCGTGCTCTGATTGCCGAGGGCGGGGAGGAGCTGTTGCGTATCACCTCCACCTATGATGCCTACATCCGCGAGAATACGGACAAGAAATTCTGGCTGGTCAATACCAATAAGCTGCTGAAGCAGTATGAGGGTGTGGACGGGCTGAAAACAGGCTTTACGACAGAGGCTATGTCCTGTATAACCGTAACGGCAAAGAAAAAGGACCTGCGTCTGGTGGCTGTAGCCATGGGTGAACCCAGCAGCAAGCAGCGCAATGCGGAAATCAAGCAGATGCTGGACTATGGCTTTTCTCAGTATGCACAGGGACTGCTGTATCCGAAGGGAACAAAGCTGAAGACTTATACGATGGAAAACGGCAAGCCCTCCAGTGTCAATCTGGTCACCCTGAAGGATCTTGTCTATGTATTTGAAAAGGGAAGCGAACCAAAAGAGCAAAAGAAGGAGATCACGATTACCAAAGACACGCCTCCCTATAAGGCTATGGAAGCTATCGGAACGGTGAAAATCACGATGAGTGACGGCTATACGATGGAGGCTCCAGTCGGTGTTGATCAGGACGTGGAGCAGCTGAATTATCTGGATATCTTTATGAAGGCGTTTAGCGATACACTTGCCTGATTGCCAGAACTTGGCGTGTAAACGAACGCATGACTTCTGCATAGACACATACAATAGAAGCAGAAAAGAGGGATATGATGACAAGTGTACTATGGATCGTAGGTATTGCAGCTGTCTTCTTCCTGTTCGTTCTGCTGTATGCCTTGTGCAGAGTCAGTGCAGACGCCGATGAACAGGCAGGCTATATGGAAGAATACAGCAGTGATCTGGATGAAGGATTTGATGAGGAAGAGTTTTAGCCAATGTCATTAAGTTAAAGGAATAAAAAAGATGCATTTATACAAAAAGTGGTTCTTAATTGATTGTTCGTAAATTAGAAGTTGAAAATTTGCAAGCTTAAGTAAGAATCCAAAAAGTATAAATGTCTTTTTTTCCTCAGGATTGACAAAATTTGAATCATCGTGCGCTCCATTACCCTTCGTGCTTTAAAGGGGTAGGTGACCGTATATGATCCCTCGTAATAAATCCAACGCTTGCCCTACGTTCATATTTGATAAAAAAGTTGGCTCTAGGTGATTTAGGTAAATATTTTCGGATAAGGATTTAAAATATAAAGATATGAACAGAATTAGGAAATTGGGACAAGTATGTAAAAAATGATAGAATGAGTATATTAAATCAGCTTCTTATCAATTCAACGATTTAAACGGCTCCAACTAGAGAAATATTGAGGAAAATATTGCAAATGCTATACATTTTGTGATCAATCAAATCAGCATCAAGGCAACACGAGGTAAAAAATGAGAGTTCAGGGTAGAGAAGAAGGCGTTCAAGCTCGGTGTATTTTATAAATAAAAACAGAAAGGTAAAATTGTGAAGACAATGAGTTCGTAGAAACAACTTAGATCTTCTGAATATTGTTTTTGCTTTTTATTTATCCCTGCTTCTGTTTAAAGTTGATATATTCCATAGGAATGCGCATTATCACATTAAGGATAAGAATAATGTATTGAATCCGTCGATTAGGATGGCATAGTAAAAAAGTCCAATAGTAAGAAAATCACTATACTTTGGACTTTGTTGATCTAAGAGTAGGTTTTAATGATATCCTCTGCAATGCTTCTTTTTGTTATACATTGATCCATCGCCTGTTTTTCTATGTAACGATGAGCATCTGATTCGCTCATTTTCAATTCGCTGATTAATAGCCATTTTGCTTTATTGACAATACGTATTTCTGCCATTTTTTCCTCAATAGAGACTGATTTCTTCTCAAATTGTCTTAGACGTTCACGCATACTTTCCATCCAGTAAAGTGCTTGTATTAAAATCGCTTTGGAGGTTGGTTTTGGTAATGTAAACACACCGTGTTCAGCAACTTTATCGTGAATGGTGGCATGTATATCGGCCTTTACTAAGAGCAATACAGCGGTATGCTTTAGAGTGCATGTGTCAATTGCAAAACGTGTCCCAATATCATCTGATAATGGAGAATTGATAATAACAAAATCGTAGGATCGCTCAGCAATCATTCTTTTCGCCACATTGATAGTGGTTGCGTTATGTATAGGAGTATATCTGGATTCAGGAAACAACACGCCGATGGCAGAAGTAAAACTATCTGTTGCTGATACGATAAGTATGCTATAGCAACGCTCTTTTAGACTCATGCTGCATTCCTCCTTCCACTTATTGATATTATCTATGACAGTATATTTCTAATATTTCATTGGGAATATGTTGTTTGATGAAATCACTGTTAAGGGCTGATTCACAGGCATCTCTTAATGAAGATGGTAACATTTTGAACTTTGAAAGTACATCTGCATTAGCTTTGTAAAGATTGATATCTGTAGGTTCTGCTAATTGCAAGTGATTCTGAATACCATAGAGTCCGGCATATATCATTAATGCAAATGCTAAATAACTATTGGCTGTCGGATCGGGGGAACGAAGTTCAGCTCGACGATATTTTCCTACTGCAGCGGGAATTCGTATCAGTTGCGAACGGTTTTCACTAGACCAAGAAATATACTGTGGTGCTTTATCGTTACCGAATCTTTGATAAGAGCAATTTAATGGATTTAGAAAAAGAGTCATATCACAAACTTTTGCAAGAATGCCCGCAATAATCTGGTGTAAATAATCTGAATTATCATCTGCCTTAGCTGAAATGTTAATATGAAAACCGTTGCCTGGTTTATCAGCTAGTGGTTTAGGGCTAAAATCAGCTATCAATCCATTACATCCGGCAACGGTTTTCACAACTGTTTGAAAGGTCATTGCATTATCTGCGGCTGTAAGTGGATCAGAGTAGCGAAAATCAATTTCGTTTTGCCCGGGACCTTGTTCATGATGAGAACGTTCGGGATAAATACCCATTTGTTCTAAAGTAAGACAAATTTCACGTCGAATGTTTTCACCTCGGTCATCCGGGGCAATGTCCATATATCCGGCATTATCATATGGGTTTTTTGTGGCTTCTCCAGTTTCACTTACTGTAAAAAGGTAGAATTCCTGCTCAGCACCAAAGTAAAAATGAATACCTGCCTTATCTGCAACCTGAATCGCTTTTTTCAGTATAGAGCGAGTATCACATTCAAACGCCCTTCCATCAGGATACGATATATTGCAGAACAATCGAACAACTCGTCCATGTTCCGGTCTCCACGGCAGAGGCATTAATGTATCTGCATCAGGATGAAGAAGTAAATCAGAATGTGTTTCATCGCCGAAGCCGGCAATAGCGGAGGCGTCAATGGCAATGCCATCCTCAAAAGCATGAGGAAGTTCTTCCGGCATAATGGATATATTTTTTTGTTTGCCAAATACATCACAAAAAGCAAGTCTTATAAATTTAACATCTTCTTCACTCACATACTGTAAAATTTCTTGTTTTGAATACTTCATAAGCGTACCTACTTTCTTTTAATTTGCTACATACATTTGCTTATATGGATTTTTGCTGTCAGGAGTAATGACGGTAAAAGAGGCATTTAATATAGTTTCTAGATCCTGTCCTAAATCAAGACAATATTCACAAAGGTATTCTTCGATTTCTTTCATATCATCTGAAGTTGCTACTTTGGCTGTAACCTGTTTTGGCAAGTTAATAGTATCATAATTCCCACGTAGATATATTTTACCACCATGCATGCCTGTACATGGGAAATGACCGACAATATGCTCAGTCTTAGAATTTAAGCCTAAAACAATAATGATTCCCCCTGCCTGATACTCACCTAAGAAACTTCCTGCAGAACCGCCGATGATCATGACAGGAATCTTACGTTTGTATGCCTTCATATGGATGCCGGCACGATAACCGGCATTGCCTTTTACATAGATTTTACCACCACGCATAGCATAGCCGGCAGCATCACCGATATTACCATGAATGATGATTTTTCCTTCATTCATGGTATCACCGACTGCATCTTGTGCGTTTGCATTTACTGTAATGACTGCGTCATTTAAATATGCACCGAGGGCATTTCCGGGAATCCCTAGTATGGTGATATTTTTATTAGACATACCGGCTCCGATAAAGCGTTGTCCACAGCATGCTTTTATAGTGTAGCTATCATCCGTTTTACGGATCATTTCATTTATTGTTTTGTAATCTAAACCTGTAGCATTTATCAATTGCATTATAGCATACCTCCCATCACATTTTTACGAGTTTCTTTAGAATGTCTTTTTAATGTCTCAAAATCGATGCTAACAGATGTATCATTTCTCTGTTAAAATCCAAATAAGCCGTTTATTCACCTGCATAGGAGATACCGAGAATTTCTAATTCTTTTTCGTTTAGACCAATTCCACGAAGCATCAGACGGTTACCACGCAGTGCTTCTATAGAATTAATTCCCATACCACCCATTAGTTCTTTGATTTCATGTTGCCATGCCTTCATTACGTTTACTAACCGTTTACTTCCAATTTCTGGATCGAGTCGTTTTACAAGATCAGGATTCTGCGTGGCAATTCCCCAATTACACTTACCACTTTGGCATGTCCGGCAAAGATGGCAGCCTAGGGCAAGTAAAGCGGCAGTGGCGATATAACATGCATCAGCACCTAATGCGATTGCTTTTACTACATCAGCGGCATTTCGGATACTACCACCGACCACTAAAGATACATTGTTGCGAATTCCTTCATCTCTAAGTCTTTGATCAACTGCGGCCAATGCCAGTTCGATTGGAATACCTACACTGTCACGTACTCTGGTTGGAGCGGCACCTGTACCGCCACGGAATCCGTCAATGGCAATGATATCTGCACCACTACGGGCAATACCACTGGCAATAGCGGCAATATTATGCACAGCAGCTACTTTAACGATAATAGGTTTTTTATACGCTGTGGCTTCTTTTAGGGAAAAAACAAGTTGTCTTAAATCTTCAATTGAGTAGATGTCATGGTGGGGAGCCGGAGAAATGGCATCAGAGCCTTCAGGTATCATTCGAGTACGAGATACATCACCGACAATTTTGGTTCCAGGCAAATGTCCACCGATTCCCGGTTTAGCACCCTGTCCCATTTTAATTTCAATTGCAGCTCCTGTATTCAGAAATTGTTCGTGTACACCAAAACGTCCGGATGCCACTTGGACAATTGTATGCTCGCCATAGCAATAAAAATCTTCATGCAAACCACCTTCTCCGGTATTATATAAAATGCCAAGCTCTGTAGCAGCAAGAGCAAGTGATTTATGAGCATTGTAGCTGATGGAGCCATAACTCATTGCAGAAAACAGTAACGGCATGGATAGCTCTAGTTGCGGCGGTAATTTACAAGAGAGCTTGCCATTTGAAAGACGCTTGATCTTTTCCGGCTTTTTACCAAGATAAACCCGTGTCTCCATTGGTTCACGCAGAGGGTCAATGGAGGGGTTTGTGACTTGAGAAGCGTTCATAAGTATATTGTCCCAAAAAACAGGAAGTGGCTTTGGATTACCCATGGAGGACAGAAGAACACCTCCGCTATTTGCTTGTTTGTAAATTTCTTTTATAACATCATTTTGCCAGTTGGCGTTTTCACGTAAAGTACAATTGGTTTTTACAATTTTTAAAGCTCTAGTAGGGCAGAGGCTAACACAGCGCTGGCAATTTACGCAATTCGTGTCATCACATTTCATCATGCTTTTTTCTTCGTCAAAATAGTGAACCTCATTCGCACATTGTTGTTCACATATACGGCAATGGGTACATCTGGTTTCATCTCTGACAACTTCAAATTCAGGATATATAAATTCTAAGCCCATTCATTTGCACCTTCCTTCACTTTAACGATAACTGGTTCTCCGCCATCAGGTGCCCAAATGTTTTCTGCATGGGGCTCCATCATGCGTATTGCTGCCTCCTCACTGGCAATCAACACTTTATCGTCTTTTTCGCCAACAACCATCGAGCGTAGTTTAAGACGATCATTAAGAGCCATCAATCCTCCGTTAAAACCGAAAACAATAGAAAACGGACCTGTTATCAAGAGACTGGAAAAGATGGTTCTCAGGTATTTTAATTTATCACGTAGTTCTAAGTTGCTTTCAGTAAAAATGGTGCTCCAAAAAGGTGCTGCAATCACATTGGCAACCTCTTCTAAAGTAAGTTCCTGTACGCGAAGAAGATAATCCATCATATATGTAATCACTTCTGTATCTGTCTGTAAGGTACATTTATATCCGAACATTTCAATAAAACGTCTATTTGCATCATAAGAGGATATTTCACCATTATGAACAATAGAATAATCAAGCAGAGTAAAGGGGTGTGCTCCTCCCCACCATCCAGGTGTATTTGTAGGATAGCGCCCATGAGCAATCCAGGAATATCCTTCATATTCTTCTAATTTATAAAACACACCCACATCTTCGGGAAAGCCGACAGCCTTAAATGTTCCCATATTTTTACCACTGGAAAAAACATGGGCACCGGGCATATCTGTATTGATTTTCATAACAGTTCTGGCTACGAATTCCTTCTCGTCTAATTGCATGGTTGTCATAACGGATTTCAGAGGATCAACAAAATATCGCCAAATAATAGGTTCATCTGTAATGGTAGGAATCTTACATGTGGGAATCAGTTCAGAATGAATAATTTCAAAGTGTTCCTTCAGAAAAGATTCACATTTTTTTCTCGTGGTTCTGCAGTCATAAAACATATGGAATGCATAAAAATCCTTATACTGAGGATAAATACCGTATCCGGTAAAACCGCCTCCTAACCCATTTGAACGCTCATGCATGGGTTTCATGGAATCTATAATCATTTCTCCGGACATTCTGTTTCCTTCTTTGGAAATGACAGCAGCAATAGCACATCCGGACGGGATTCGTATTTGACCTTCTTTCTTCATAGAACTACATCCTTCCTTTCAAATATAACAAAAAAACAAAGACGCTCATTTAAACAGAAACTTACCTGTTCTTTAAATGAACGCCTTTGCTCACTTAAAAAATTTATACACCTGTTTACAGTTTTTGTCAACAAAAAGATTTGTTTTCAGAAAATGAATGAAAAAAGGTGATTGACAAATGAAAAAAACGGGTGTATAGTCTGTAAGCGTAAAGGCAATGGTGTCTTTGAGGAATATACCTTGAAGAATCTTTGCCTTTTTTATTTTAGGAGACAAAGTAGTGTAAGAGAGGAGAAACATGGTATGACATATGTTGATGAAGTGATTGAACACGTAGTAAAAAAGAATCCTGCTGAGCCGGAATTCCATCAGGCTGTGAAAGAGGTACTGGAGTCTTTAAGAGTTGTGGTAGATGCAAATGAAGAAAAGTATCGAAAGGATGCCCTACTTGAGCGTCTGGTTCATCCCGAGAGACAGATTATATTCAGAGTACCTTGGATAGATGATAAGGGACAAGTTCAAGTTAATACCGGGTACCGTGTTCAGTTTAATAGTGCAATCGGACCATATAAAGGAGGTCTTAGACTGCATCGTTCTGTAAACTTAAGTATCATTAAGTTTCTGGGATTTGAACAAATTTTCAAAAATGCACTTACAGGTTTACCGATTGGTGGTGGTAAGGGTGGTTCTGATTTTGATCCTAAGGGGAAGTCAGATCGAGAAATCATGGCATTTTGTCAGAGTTTTATGACAGAGCTTTGCAAGTACATAGGCGCAGATACGGATGTTCCGGCAGGGGATATCGGTACCGGTGCGAGAGAAATCGGTTATTTGTTTGGTCAGTATAAGAAAATTCGCGGAGTATATGAGGGGGTTCTTACTGGAAAAGGTTTAAGCTATGGTGGATCTTTGGCAAGAAGCGAAGCTACAGGTTATGGTTTATTATATTTGACTGAGGAATTGTTGAAGCTAAATGGCATTTCACTTAAAGGAAAGACAGTTGCGGTTTCCGGTTCAGGAAATGTTGCAATCTATGCTATAGAAAAAGCGCTGCAATTAGGGGCGAAGGTCGTGACAGTAAGTGATTCTACCGGATGGGTATATGATGCCGACGGGATTGATGTTAGAGTTCTTAAGGAAATCAAGGAAGTTAAGAGAGCAAGACTATCGGAATATAAGAGTTATCGCCCGAATTCAGAATACCATGAAGGTCGTGGTGTATGGTCTGTAAAGGTAGATTTGGCACTACCGTGTGCAACTCAGAATGAACTTACGTTGGAAGATGCAAAACAGTTGGTAGCAAATGGCTGTTTAGCTGTATGTGAAGGTGCAAATATGCCTACCACACTAAAAGCTACTCAATATTTACAGAATAATGATGTTATTTTTGCCCCGGGTAAGGCAGCGAATGCTGGCGGTGTTGCAACATCTGCTTTGGAAATGTCTCAAAACAGTATGAGAATGAGCTGGTCATTTGAAGAAGTGGACTCTAAATTAAAAGATATCATGGTAACCATATGTCATAATATATCGGATGCTGCAGAAAGATATGGAGCAAAGGGGAATTATGTATTAGGCGCGAATATTGCCGGATTTGAAAGAGTTGCAGATGCCATGAGTGCACAAGGTATTGTATAAATTATATAAGAAGTAAAGGCAAAGGCGTCTTTCATGCATATACAGCATGTAAGACGCCTTTCTTTTATGATAAATAGTATAAAAGAAGGACAGATAGAAAAGGAGGAAAACATTATGAAGAATGTTTCGGAGTATTTTGGTAGTCTGGTGTTTGATGATAGGGTAATGAAAGCAACTTTATCTGCAGAAGTATATCAGTCATTGAAGAAAACGATTGATGGAGGAGAACGGTTGGATATCAGCGTGGCAAATGCGGTAGCTGACGCCATGAAAGATTGGGCAGTGGCAAATGGAGCTACTCATTACACACACTGGTTTCAGCCTCTCACCGGAATTACCGCAGAAAAGCATGATAGCTTTATAAGTCCTTCACCGGATGGTGGAGTTATTATGGAATTTTCAGGAAAAGAAATGATTAAGGGAGAGCCTGATGCATCATCGTTTCCATCCGGAGGACTTCGAGCAACTTTCGAAGCAAGAGGATATACTGCATGGGATCCTACATCTTATGCATTTATTAAGGGTAAGACATTATGTATTCCTACTGCATTCTGTTCTTATGGTGGGGAAGCCTTGGATAAGAAAACTCCATTACTTCGTTCTATGGAAGCACTGAATAAGCAGGCTCTTCGGATTTTACGTTTATTCGGAAATGAGGATGTAAAATATGTGCGTACTTCGGTAGGGCCGGAACAGGAATATTTCTTGATTACTAAGGAGATGTTTGATAAGCGCCCGGATCTTCAATATACAGGTAGAACACTTTTCGGTGTAAAGCCTCCAAAGGGACAGGAAATGGATGACCACTACTTTGGTGTCATTAAGCCGAAGGTTGCGGCATTCATGGAGGATTTAAATGATGAGCTATGGAAGTTAGGAATTCTCGCAAAGACCGAACATAATGAAGTGGCTCCGGCACAGCATGAATTAGCGCCTATTTATACTACAACAAACATTGCTACTGATCACAATCAGCTTACCATGGAGATTATGCAAAAGGTTGCTATCAGACATGGTTTGGTTTGTTTACTTCATGAAAAGCCTTTTGCAGGAGTGAATGGCTCCGGTAAGCATAATAACTGGTCCCTTGCAACAGATACCGGTGTGAATCTTCTTTCACCGGGGGAAACGCCATATGAAAATGCACAATTCCTATTATTTCTATGTGCAGTTATCAAGGCAGTCGATGATTATCAGGATTTACTTCGTATTTCTGTCGCAACAGCGGAAAACGATCACAGATTAGGCGCCAATGAGGCTCCTCCTGCTGTAGTATCGATGTTTTTAGGTGATGAACTGAATGCGATTTTAGAAGCAATCGAAACAGATGCACCATATATAGCAGCCGGAAAAACGAAGATGAAACTGGGAGTAAGTGTACTTCCTAGATTTACAAAAGATACGACAGATCGTAATCGAACATCACCATTTGCCTTTACCGGTAATAAATTCGAATTCCGTATGCTTGGCTCATCAAACAGCATAGCTTGTGCAAATATTATGTTGAATGCGGCAGTCGCGGAGTCTTTGAAGATTTATGCGGACCGATTAGAAGGTGTAGAAGATTTTGAATCAGCACTTCATGAAATGATTAAGAAAACCATTAAGGATCACAAGAGGATCATCTTCAATGGCAATGGATATGATGACAATTGGATCAAGGAAGCTACAGAAAAGAGAGGACTTTTGAATTACTGTACAACAGCGGATTGCATGCCACATTTAATGGATAAAAAAAATGTGGATATGCTTATATCTCATAAAGTATTTACTGAAAGAGAATTGGAATCAAGAATGGAAATCATGCTTGATAACTACTGTAAGACCGTTATTATTGAGGCAAACACTATGGTGGTAATGGCAAAATGCTCCATTGCTCCGGCGGTTGAAAAATTTACCGCAAGTCTGGCGAAAAATGCTTCCATAAAGAAAAGTTTTGATGATTCTATTCCATGTGCATATGAAACAGGTTTAGTAAAAAAGTTATCTATCCTTACAGACAAGATTGACATGGCTGTTGATGAGCTAAAGACCTCTCTTGTGGAAATTCAGGATGTCAGAGGAATCATAGAAGAATCTGTCATGATTAGAGATGAGATACTAAGAAAGATGAGCGAGCTTAGGATTGCTTGTGATGAAGCGGAAATGCTTACATCAAAGGAATATTGGCCGTATCCTTCCTATGGGGATATTTTGTTTAGTGTGAAATAAATAAAGAAAGAGGGATGAAAATTATGTTATATAGTCCGGTGAACACGATTTGGGTACTTGGTGGAGCTGCATTGGTATTCTTTATGCAAGCGGGTTTTTCACTCTGTGAGGCAGGATTTACCAGAGCTAAAAATACAGGTAATATTCTTATGAAGAATTTAATGGATTTCTGTATAGGTACACCTGCATTTTGGTTAGTAGGATTTGGCATTATGTTTGGTGCAGGAAACGGTATCGTGGGATCATTTGATCCCCTTATCAAAGGAGATTACGGCCATATACTTCCATCGGGTGTGCCGCTTTGGGCTTTTGCAATTTTCCAGACCGTGTTCTGTGCAACATCTGCGACCATTGTTTCCGGAGCCATGGCAGAGAGAACAAAATTCAGTGCATATTGTATTTACTCTGCTGCCATTTCATTGTTGATTTATCCTGTTTCCGGACATTGGATCTGGGGTGGGGGATGGCTATCAGAGCTTGGATTCCATGATTTTGCAGGTTCAACCGCAGTCCATATGTTGGGGGGGGTCTGTGCAATGATCGGAGCTGCTATTCTAGGACCACGTATCGGTAAATATGATAAGAATGGTAAGCCAAAAGCAATCTTAGGACATAACATTACATTTGCGGCTCTTGGTGTATTTATTCTTTGGTTCTGTTGGTTTGGTTTCAATGGTGCATCTACTGCCGGTATGGATAGTGATGCATTAATGGAAACCGCAGGACGTGTATTTTTCAATACAAACATAGCCGCAGCAGTGGCTTGTTGTACTACTATGATTTTTACCTGGGTACGATATAAGAAACCGGATGTATCAATGACTTACAATGCAGCCCTTGCTGGTCTAGTTGGTGTAACTGCAGGTTGTGATGCCGTCTCCTCAGTGGGAGCAGCCGGTATCGGTATCGTATGTGGTATTTTAGTAGTATTATCAATAGAATTTTTTGATAAGGTTGTTAAAATTGATGATCCTGTTGGTGCGGTATCCGTTCATTGTGTCTGCGGAGCAGTGGGTACGGTTCTAACCGGATTATTCGCAACAGGCGTTACTACTGAAAAAGGTTTATTCTATGGAGGTGGTTTACATTTCTTTCAGGTTCAGACATTAGGTGTAATATCGGTAACAGCATATGTGGCAATTGTCATTACCATTGTGTTTCTTGTTATCAAACACACGCTTGGACTTAGAGCTGATAAAGAAGATGAGCTTACAGGTCTGGATATTTCAGAACATGGTTTGCTTACCGCCTATGCAGGATATGCAATGCTTCCTGATATAAGTGAAGAAGACGGTGATGAGCCGGTAATGGTGGCGCAAGGTGTTCCTGTTGCCGAGGCGGTTGAAGTAAAAAAGATGCCGAGTCTTCTTGATGGAATGCCTAAGATTACAAAAATTGCAATTATCTGTAAGGAACATAAGCTTGAGGCATTAAAGACATCTATGATGAACCTCGGTATTAAAGGAATGACAGTTTCCCATGTACTGGGATGTGGTGTACAGAAGGGGAAACCGGAATATTATAGAGGTGTTCAGGTAGAAACTACCCTACTTCCGAAGGTTCAAGTGGATATCGTAGTAAGTAAAATACCGGTAAGAAGTGTAATTGATGTAGCGAAAAAAGTACTTTATACAGGACACATCGGAGATGGTAAGATTTTTGTCTATGATGTAGAGAATGCTGTAAAGATTCGTACCGGTGAAGAAGGGGTCGATGCTCTTCAGGATATAGATTAAAAATAAATAAAAGCGTTTGAGAAAAGAGAAGTAACATAGGTGATTGCTCACAGCGAGTATGGGATAGTGAGAGCCATATAGTGGAGCCTATGCGAATAACACTTTTCGAGCTGCAATCTGAAAAGATATTCTTAGTAGGTGCGCCGTTTCGTTATGCGTAAAGGAACTAGTCTTGTTGAAGACTTGGAAAATGAGAAAAAATATAGGTGGCACAGCGAGTTCAGCACTTGCCCTATAGAATGCTGAAACTGATTTTGGAGGAAAAAATATGTGTTCTATAATGGGTTATTGCAGTCGCAGTGCTGCCTATGATACGTTTATGAAAGGATTTGAGGCAACGATTTCAAGGGGACCTGATGACAGTAGAGTGATTGATACCGGTAAGGGGTATTTGGGTTTTCACCGTTTGGCAATCATGGGGCTTCATGACGCCGGTATGCAGCCTTTTCAGTCAGATAAAAGTTACGCTGTTTGCAATGGAGAAATATATGGATTTGAGGAACTTAGAAGCAGGCTGTCAAGAAAGTATGAATTCAAGAGTGATTCAGATTGTGAAATAATTTTGCCCATGTACAAGGAATATGGTACGGCTATGTTTGCCATGCTGGATGCGGAATTTGCATGCATCATTTATGATGGGGAACGTGAAGAATATATCGCAGCAAGAGATCCGATCGGTATACGGCCATTATATTATGGTTATGATAAGCAGGAGGCTATTATCTTTGCCAGTGAGCCAAAGAATTTAGTGGGTATAGTTGAAAATATCATGCCGTTTCCTCCCGGTCACTATTATAAGGATGGGAAATTTATATGTTACCTGGATATTTCAACAGCTGCAAAAGTTTGTGAAGATGATTTGGAAAAAGTATGTAGAAATATTCGTAAAAAGTTAGTTTCAGGTGTGGAAAAACGTCTTGTAGCAGATGCAAAAGTTGGTTTTTTACTTTCAGGGGGACTGGATTCTTCCTTAGTTTGTGCAATTGCAGCTAAAAAAAGGAAAGATGCAATCAAGACTTTTGCAATAGGCATGCGTGAAGATGCTATAGACCTGAGATATGCAAAGCAGGTGGCAAATCATATCGGAAGTGATCATACTGAGATTTTTATGACACCGGATGATGTAATTGCATCGCTTAGAACCGTGATATATGTATTGGGTACTTTTGATATTACTACGATTCGGGCTTCGATAGGAATGTATCTGATATGTAAAGCGATTCATGAAAAGACGGATATCAGAGTTTTATTAACAGGTGAAATTTCAGATGAATTATTCGGATACAAATATACAGATTTTGCGCCAGATGAGGAAGCTTTTCAACTAGAATCACAGAAGAGAATAAAAGAACTCCACATGTATGATGTGCTCCGAGCTGATCGCTGTATCTCTGTGAATTCTCTGGAAGCAAGGGTCCCGTTTGGGGATATAGATTTTGTAAAGTATGTAATGTCTATCGATCCCAAGCTGAAAATGAATCGATATGGAAAGGGAAAATATTTGCTTCGTCATGCTTTCGAAGATGGAGATTATCTTCCTGATGAAATCCTGTGGCGAGAAAAAGCTGCATTTTCAGATGCGGTAGGACACTCTATGGTTGATTACCTGAAAGCATATGCTGAAGAAATATATACAGATACAGAGTTTAAGGACAAGTGTAAGAACTATGATCATGCGCAGCCATTCACAAAAGAATCTTTACTATACCGTGAGATATTTGAAGAGTATTATACGGGACAAAGCAAAATGATCGTAGACTTTTGGATGCCGAATAAAGAATGGGACGGCTGTCATGTAAATGATCCATCGGCAAGAGTTCTTTCTAACTATGGTGATAGCGGAATTTAGAAAAAGACAGATATGATGTGCGCTTATAGAAATAAGGAGATGAATGAATGGCGATACATGAGGAATGTGGCGTGTTTGGAATCTTTGGCACTAAAAGGGAAAATGTTGCAAACATTGCTTATTATGGTTTATATGCACTACAGCATCGGGGGCAGGAAAGCTGTGGGATTGTTGTAAATGACGACGGTGTATTTTCATCATATAAGGATTTGGGACTTGTGAGTGAGGTATTTTCGAAAGATACACTATCAAGTTTATCGAAAGGAAATATGGCGGTCGGCCATGTAAGATATGGAACAACAGGAGGAACTACCCGTAGTAATACTCAACCCATGGAAGTAAATCATCAGAGGGGAAAAATGGCGATAGCACATAATGGAAATCTGAGCAATTCATTGGAACTTCGAGATAAATTAGAACTATCCGGTGCAATTTTTAATACCACAAGTGATACTGAGACAATTGCTTATGTTATTACAAGAGAAAGACTTAAGGTTTCCAGTATAGAAGAAGCGGTAAGTAAAGCAATGAATTCTTTGGAAGGTGCTTATTCATTGGTGCTAATGTCTTCTACCAAATTAATTGCGGCAAGAGATCCACATGGATTCAGACCGTTATGCTATGGAAAGATGATGGATGGGAGGTATGTAGTTGCTTCAGAGAGCTGTGCATTATCTGCAGTAGGAGCAGTCTTCATAAGAGATGTTCTCCCAGGAGAAATTGTTGTTTTTAGTAAGGAAAATGTCGTATCTCGAAAAGAACACTGCAATAAAGAAAAGAGAAAGACCTGTATCTTTGAATATATTTATTTTGCCAGACCGGACTCTGTAATAGATACTATTTCGGTATCATTGTCAAGGTGTAAAGCCGGTGAATTATTGGCAGAAAGTTATCCTGTAGATGCAGATGTTGTGATCGGAGTTCCTGATAGTGGCATGGAGGCAGCATTAGGTTATGCAAATGCATCTAAAATACCATATGGAATCGGTTTAATAAAAAACAAATATATTGGTAGAACCTTTATTTCTCCGGGTCAGGATGAACGTCTAGATCAAGTAAGAATAAAATTAAGCCCCGTTAAAAATGTTATAGAAGGTAAAAGAGTTGTATTGATTGATGATTCCATTGTCAGAGGTACAACCAGTAAACGTATTGTAAAACTACTCAAAGATGCCGGCGCAAAAGAAATACATATGAGAATTTCCGCACCGCCATTTTTACATCCCTGCTATTATGGTACAGATATTGATTCAGAAGAGAATCTGATTGCCTGTCATCATAACATACGGGAAATAGAGGAAATCCTAGGTGTAGATTCTCTTGGATACTTACCGATTGAAAAATTAGGCAGATTGGTAGAGGGAACTGAATATTGTGCAGCATGCTTTAATGGAGAGTATCCGACAAATATACCGAAGGATCTTCGAAAAGATCGTTTTGAAGGAAAGTTATCAGAAAAAATCTGTTCCGGATAGGGAAAGGAACAGTTTGCATTCATAACAAGGATAGCTGATATTGATACTGCGTAATGCATGGTTTAGGGAATGACTACCTATACTATTATGGAGAATGAAAGTATTCATCAGAGTGGGAATTATAATCATGGAACCTGCTTATCTGGCCAGTGTAGATGCCGATGTTATTGCAGGCAATCGTATATTCAAAAGGTGCTGCAGCTGTTTTTACAGAGGAAGGACAGAAACAGATTCTTAAGCAACATAACAATTTACAAGTAAGATTCAGCTTGTTTAATGAACGCATTGGATATGTTGGGGTTTTGATAGCATGGAGATAAAAATGCATTCTATTTTTCTAATACATTTCTCTTATCTATGTAACTTAATGACATCGGGGCTTTAGCATATCTGTTTTGTGAAATGGCAGAAATGATTCTCGATAAAGGCTTCCTGTAAACAGCAAGCTTCGTCCTTATGCACGAAGGATAAAGTTTATTCTGTCGAACCTCCGGATGCTTTGTCGAATATCCCCAAAGGCAAATGAAAACGTGGTAAGATGATGGCCGGAGGGATGAAACATGAAACATCAGTATATTGACGGTATCCTTTACTTTTATTTTTACGGGGATCTGGATAACCTTACCGTTTGCAATCTCAAGCAGATCTGCATCGACCTGATAGAAAAATATCAGCCCAAAACGGTAAAGCTTGATTTTGAAGAGGTCACCTTTGTGGACAGCACCGGCATCGGCTTTGTCCTGGCACGCTACAAGCAGCTGCAGAAGCTGCATGCCCAGCTTATTTTATGCAATCTGTCCAGAGTGAACCAGACGCTGTTTAAGATGTCCGGGATCTTCCAGATCATGAAACATGAGAGAAATGAGGTAAAGCTATGAATACGATGAAACTGGAATTTGTAAGCAGACTGGAAAATGAGGCATTTGCCAGAACGAGTGCGGTAGCTTTCCTGATGCCGCTGAATCTGGATATGGAAGCGATTATGGAAATCAAGACGATGCTGGCAGAGGCAATTGTCAATGCCATGATACACGGCTATGAGAGCAGAGAGAACGGAACAATCGTATTACAGATATCCTATGATGAGGAATTCATACATATGACGGTTCAGGATGAGGGCTGCGGCATTGATGATCTGCAGCTGGCAATGCAGCCATTATATACGAGTAAAAAGCATATGGAGCGAAGCGGCATGGGAATGACGATCATGCAGACCTTTGCGGATGATTTCCATATTGAATCAGAAAAGGGAAAGGGAACGCTTGTCACGATAAAGAAAAGAATCCATCATGGAAAAGACAGCGAGCAATGAGGAGCTGATTGAACGGATCCGATTGGGGGATGAAGAAGCGAAAAGCTGCTTTGTTCAACAGAACAGCGCGCTTGTCTATTCGATTATCCGACGGTTTTCCCGACAGCGGATATCGAATGAGGATCTGTTTCAGATCGGCTGTGTCGGTCTGATGAAGGCGTTAAATAATTTCGATACCAGCTATGAGGTGAAATTTTCCACCTATGCGGTTCCCATTATCATGGGAGAAATCAAGCGGTTTTTCCGTGATGACGGCAGTATCCGTATTTCCAGAAGTCTGAAGGAAGGCTATCTGCAAATGGTGAAAGCCAAGGAGGTTTTGCTGCAGAAGCTGAATCATGAGCCGACCTATCAGGAGATTGCCGATGCAATGGAGCTGGATGTGGCGGATGTCATACTGGCCTTTGAAGCAAACCAGTTCATTTATTCACTGGATGAAACGATCTATGAAAATGACGGCTCTCCGATTCTGCTGGAGGACAAGGTTTCCAATAAAAAGGAAGAGGATGTCGTCATGAAGGTTTCTCTGCGTGATGAAATTCAGAAGCTGGATCAGCGGGAACAGCTGCTGCTGCATTATCGCTATGATCTGTCCATGAAGCAGGAGGAGATAGCACGGAAGCTGAATATTTCTCAGGTCCAGGTCAGCAGGCTGGAAAAAAAGATTATCAAGAAGCTGAAGGAGCGTCTGGCAGTTGCCTGATGCTTTTTTATAGCACAGAATTGTTTAAATCTGCCGGTGGAAATCAAATGCTTCACTCTGCATTCCTGCCTGTACGCTTCTACTTTCTTGTGCCGTGTGAAAAAACATGCTATAATATGAGTTCGAAAAAAGAATGGATGTGTAAGTATGCCGTTATCTGAATTTTATCTGATGAATGACGAGCAGATTGCTTCGCTGCATGAGCAGCTTGCAGAAAATTTTTACGACGACGATTTATATAAGACGGTATTCATGGATGACAGAACCCGTTTAAAGACCTTGCGCTACCTGTTTCGCCACTATGTAAAGGCATTGAAGCCATACTGTCATTTTCTGGCGGATAGTGCAGAATGCAGAAGTGTCATGGTGGTATGGGATTCCACTCTGGAACAGCCGCTGCAGTATCATCTGCAGCTGCTCTGGCTGAATTTGAAAATGATTCCCATGCTGGCAGGACTGCGGTCTGTAAAAAGCATACGGCATGTCATCGAATGCTGGGATATGTTTACCAGCCGCTGGATTCAGGAATTCGTACAGGGTGATTACCTGCATCTGGATTTGTTTTTCACAGCAAAAGAGCTGCGCGGAACCGGCATCGGCTCTGCCATGCTGAAAGCGCTGCTTGTTCATGCGCAGGAAATCGGCAAGGATGTCACAATGGAAACGCATCATGCGGAAAACCTTTCCCTTTACTATAGGGCGGGCTTTGTGCTGATGAGTGAAATCACACATCCCGATCATGACATCCATCAGTATAATCTTATGCGAAAATGCATTCGAGAGGAGAATCTGAATGAATAGTAAACATCGTGTGCACAATTTCTGGAGCTATTTTCTGACAATCCAGCAGCCGCTGGAAACCGCTTTACGTGAGCAGGACCGTCATGAATATGAGCATCTGCTCAATGATATTAATGAACAGCTGAAGACCGTATGCGGCTGTAAGCTGGAAGTGGAAATGAGTGAAACCGGTTTTTTTGAGATGACATTTGCAACCGGCGGCGATAAAACCGCACAGCTTTGCAGCGCACTGCTAAAAAAGGATGCTCCGCAGCAGCTCAGTGAAAACTGGATCATCAATGCCTTCCGTCCGCCTTTGAGTGAGCGTGCATTGAACAGTTATCTGCAGCTGAACGGCCAAACAGTTCGCGGTGCGGATTTTAAGGTATATTATACAATTGAAGAGGAATCTAAAACAGTAGAGCTGAAGGTTTACTGTGCAGCGCTACAGGGACTGGAGGAAACCAATAAGGAAAGCATTGTTGCCTATATGCTGGAGCTGTTTATCGGAGAGCTGGAATTTGAAGCACGTATTTCCCGCGTAGAAATCCTGGATGCGGAAATCGATGAGGAAAATGTCTGCCTGCTGCCCAATCTCTATGAGGATCTCTGTGATATTATCATCGATCAGGAGTGGATGGAATATCATGATCCCTTATCCATCTATATGGCCTATAAGCTGGATGAAAAGCCGGTTAGTGAAACTCTGCGCCGGGATATGAAGCTGATTGTCACCACCAATCCGCAGCTGCAGGAGGAGGTCCTGAATAAGGAGTATGCGACCTGCAAGGATTTTGCCGATAAGGGTGGAGAATACGGCTATCTGTATTATGAAAAGCTGTATGAGGATGAAAAGGAAGCTCTTGTCCGGCAGCAGCTGGAAAAAGAAATCAATGACCTTCTGTATCCGATGTCCATTGCGCGTACGATGGGCGGTGCCATCGGTATGTATTATTCCTATATTGATCTTGCGGTGTTCGACCGTGACGGCTTTGCGATTGCATTGGAAAAAATCAATGAAAAGATGAAGTTTAAAATTTATTATCATTCCTTTTTGGAAGACTAGGTCCCACAGGGGACCTTTTTTGAAGCCTTGGGGATGTATTGTATGCTTTTACAGTTATGGCACAGGTTAAAGCGGTTATGCAGGATTGCAGGGTCTGAAAACATCACGTGAGGAAATACGGGACAGAAGCTGGCAGTATGAAAGGCATATAGAAATCACTGCTTTTTCAAGCTGTCGGGTAGGAGGACAGGTGCCGGTTTTCCTTCCGTCACTTTCTTAACATAAAACAGCGTCTGCTTCCATATACTGGTAACAGGTGATCGTATGTTTACAACAATATATGAAGTGCTTTCCAATGCGTTATGCTATGTGGGCTACATCCGCAGCAATTCCTTTCAGCAGCCGCTGGACAAGGAGGAGGAGGCGCGCTGTATCTCCTTGCTGAGTGAGCGCGATGAGGAAGCCAGAAACAAGCTGATTGAACACAATCTGCGTCTGGTTGCTCACATCGTAAAGAAATATGATATCAAAAAGGAACAAACGGAGGATCTGATCAGCATCGGTACCATCGGACTCATTAAGGCAGTGGATTCCTTTAAGCCGGAGAAGGGACATAAGCTGACAACCTATGCCTCCAAATGTATTGAAAATGAAATCCTGATGTATCTGCGCAGCAGTAAAAACTATTTTCAAAACGTTTCATTAAACGAACCGATTGCCACAGACAAGGATGGCAGTGAGATAACTCTGATTGATGCCATTTCCTCACCGGAGGATAGCAGCATTATCGATGATATGATCGTGGAGGATAACATCGCGCGTTTAAAACGTTATATCCATGTTCTGGATGCAAGAGAGCTTGAAATTATCACCAAGCGCTTTGGTCTGTACGGGCAGGAGGAGGAAACACAGCGGGAAATCGCCAGACAGCTGCATATCTCACGCTCCTATGTTTCCCGAATCGAAAAGCGTGCCTTTATGAAAATTTACCGGGAGTTTCAAAAGGAAGAAAAACGCAAGGAGCGTCTGCGTCAAAACAAGGAGAAGGAGTAGGTCAAAACAGCTTCTGATTCTTCGCTATCTGAGGCTGCTGCAAGAACTGGCGGATGCACTGGATCATGTGCACGCATTGCAGCGAAACGGTATGCAGTATTAAAAAAATTGCAGGCAGGGACGCATAGTAGTCTGCTGTCGGATGTATACAAAAAGCAATGCTGTGCGCATTGCTTTTTTTCTTTTGAGAGGAACTTTGCTTTCTATTTACTCAGCAGATAGGCATACAGCAGCTTAGCCGTCTGCACAACGCTTTGAATATGACAGCGCTCCATGCCGTGGGATGCAAAGCAGCCCATACCGAATGCTGCAGCATACACATTGTTCCCTGCACGTATCGCCGCACTGGCATCGGTGCCATAATGATAAAACACATCCACACTGTAATCCAGCTTCTGATCCCCTGCAAGGTGAATCAGCTTTGTTGTCAGTGCTCTATCATAGGGGGTGTAGTTATCCTTTGCACAGATACTCACCTTGGTTTCACTGCCGCAGTAATCCGGACCGATCAGGCCGATATCCAATGCGACATACTCACTGACCTCCTGTGGCAGATAGGCGCCGCCGTGCCCGATTTCCTCATACAGCGGGAAAGCGAACAACGTGGTATACTGCGGCTTTCTGCCGGTTTTCTGTAAATCCTCCAGCACTGCAAACACGGCTGCCACTGCCGCCTTGTCATCGATGAAGCGGGACTTGATGAAGCCGCTTTTTGTAAATCGATAATCCGGATCGATGGAAATGATGTCTCCATGCTCAATCCCCAGTGCGCGCACCTCATCACTGCTGTGTACCAGCTCATCCAGAATGACCATCATATTGGATTCCTCGCGAACGGCGCTTCTCGCATCATCAAACACATGGGTGGAATGCGATGTGCAGGCAAGCAGACCGGTGATCGTGTTTCCATCCCGTGTATGCACCTGAACGCTGCAGCCTTCAATATTGTTGTAGTTGATGCCTCCCAGATTGCGTAAAGCCAGTGTTCCGTTATCGTTGATATGGCGAACCATCAGGCCGATGGTATCCAGGTGAGCACCGACACAAACCGTTTTTGTCGTATCCTCTCCCTCCACCCGGATATAAGCGGTGCGCTTGCGGTCATACGTAAGTGTATGTCCATACTTCTTTGCAAGGCGTTCCATCAGCGGATGAATTTCCTCATAATAGCTGACCGGACTCGGTGTTTCAATCAGCATCCTTGTCAGTGCCTCTATCGTTGTTTCTTCTACATGATATTCCATGATATGCCTCCTTAAACGTTTTTATTGTATCAGGACAGCCTCCTTTTCACAATCATTTCCAATCGTTTTTAATGCATTTCTGCTGAGGAGAGAAATGATCAGGGAGGCAATGCAGGCAAACAGGATCAGAAGATCCACTCTTGTCGCAAAGGTTTCCAGCAGAATGCCGTACAGGGACTGACCGATCGGGTAGGAGCACATGACGACCATGGTGACCATGGATGCCACCTTTCCCAGAAGCTGATTCGGTGTGGATTTCTGCAGGAAGGTCTGCGCGTAGATATTGAATAAGGCCGCAAACAGCATGATGCAGATGCTGGATGCAAAGATGCAGGCATATGCGATATATACCGGGGTATGCAGGAATAAAACCAGCGCCATCGGGAGCAGAAACAGACTGCCGCTCAAAAGAAAGCGCCATGCACCGGACATATCCACCCGCTTTAAAAAGAACGGAAGTGCAATGCTGCCGGCAATGGAGCCGATACCGGTTGCGGCTTCCAGCCAGCCATAGAAGGTTGGCGGAAGCTGCAGGGTGATATTGGAAATGACAGGCAGACCGACGGTGATAAAGCTGGAAAGAACCAGATTCAATCCCGCTAAGAGCAGTAACAGATGAAGGAGGGTCGGATTATCATGCCGCAGAAAGTGCAGGCTCTGGCGACAGTCACTGCGTATGATGGAGAGCATGGATCCATCTGTTGCCACACGCTGAAAGGGGATACGCATGATGCATTCCAGGATGGCGGATAGAAAGAAGGCAGTTCCGGAAATATTCAGTAACAGGGAAAACGGCAGGAAGGAAAACAGAAAGCCGCCCAAAATAGGTCCGAGCAGGGTTGCCAGTGCATTGATCTGTACAACAATGCCGTTTGCCTGCATCAGCTGATTCTCAGAAACAAGCAGCGGAATGCTTGCCTGTACGGAGGGCTGATAGAATGCCTGTATGATAGACAATGAGATCATGAGTATGGCAACCAGCACAATACTGAACCCCCTTGTGCTTACCATGGAAAAGCCGAAGATGAGGAAGGAGGTCAGAAAATCAAGACTGAGCATGATGCTTCTTCTGCTTACACGATCCGCCAGAATACCGCCGAAGGGGGATAGCAGAATGGTCGGAAGTATGGAAACCGCCAGTATGGTCGCAAATATGGATGCACTGCCGGTAACCTGCAATACATAGAGAGACAAGGAAAAACGCAGAATTGCGTTGCCGAACAGGGAAATGATCTGTCCGATGATCATGAGTATAAAATTACGATTGAAAGCTTTCATAAGGGAACATCCTTTCTTTATGATACCAAACGACGGTATGTATGTTGATTAAGAGAAACTACCCGTCAGGGTAGCTCATGCATGGATTGTGCAAGGATGCGGAAATAGCTTGTCAGCTCCTGCTCGAGAGGCTCATCGATGACCGGTATGCCCATGGAATCACACAGCGTGCGGAAGTAGGCGACCTTTGCCGGTATCGCATCCAGCTCCTTTAAAACGATGGGGGAACAGATCCAGTAATTCAACAGCAGCATCAGCACCTGTGCGGCACACAGCGGATCCTGACTGCGAATACTGCCATCCTCCATTCCTTCCTTCAGAATGCGTTCCACAATCTGGGAATTGACACTCAAATTCTCTGCCATACCGCTCATGAAAATTTTCGGATTCTTCCAGAGATTGATGGATATGGTGTCAATCTGCTTCTTTTCTTCATTTTGAATCTGTCGGTAAATAATGGCACGAAGCTTTTCGATGCCGGTCTTATCACTGGCATTTCGGAGCAGCTCCATCTGGGCATCTCCATGATAGCAGCGCTCACTCAGTGCTTCGATAATTTCATCCTTGGATTTAAAGTGATGATAGATGGCGCCCTTGCTCATACCGAGGGCATTGACGATGTCCTGTATCGTTGTTTTCTCATAGCCCTTCTCATTGAAGAGCGCCAGAGAAACCTCCAGAATTTTCTCCACGGTTCTCTGCGGGTATTTATTGCGTGCCATAGCTCCTCCTTTATCATACATACGTTTGGTATGTATATATCCTATCATATCGGAAGTGACATGTAAAGCCTGCATGAGAAAAATCAGTTTGAAGTGAGAGGGAAATATGATAAAATAGATATGATTTATGCGAAAGATAGGAGAAATGAGGATGTTGAAGCTGTTTACTCCCGATTATTATATCCATAGCTTTTCGGCTCTGCGCCCGGAGTATCTGTTGGAGCATGGTATTCGCCTGCTCGTCTGTGATATCGACAATACGCTGGTGCCGCATGATGTGGCACTACCCGATGAAAAGGCTGTACAGTTTATACGCGGCATGCAGGAGGCGGGAATCCGGGTCGTGTTTATCAGTAACAACGTGGAGGAACGCGTTGAAACCTTTGCGAAGGGACTGCAGGCGGACTGTTATCCGTTCGCTATGAAGCCGCTGCCGAAAACCTACCGGAGAATGCTGAAGGAGCAGGGCGTTGATAAGAAGGAGGTCGCTGTGGTTGGGGACCAGCTGATGACGGATATTCTGGGAGCCAATCTGATGGGGCTGCATACGGTTCTGACAGCACCTGTGGTGACCAGGGATTTGTCATTCACAAAGTTTAATCGTTTTTTTGAAAATATCGTATTTCGGCTGCTGCAAATAACAGGGCGGCTTCGTAAAGGAGAGTATGATGAGTAATAAGATATGTAAGGGCTGCGGTGTCGTATTGCAGAGCAGTGATGCCGCCGCAATCGGATATACACCGAAAATGGAGGCAGACTATTGTCAGCGCTGCTTCCGTATCCGGCATTATGATGATGTGGTCATCAGTATGAAGCAGGGCATTGACAGTGATGCTGTACTGCAGAAGATCAACGCCATGGATGCGCTTGTGGTCTGGGTGGTTGATCTGTTTGATTTTGAATCCAATCTGCTGCCGGGTATCAACCGCCATCTGCTGGGTAAGGATATCCTTATGGTGGCGACCAAGCGCGATCTGCTTCCTGCAACTCTGGGCAATGAGAAGCTTTCACAGTTTTTGCTGCGCCGTTTAAAGGAAGAGGGAATCCTTGTTCAGGGAATTGTGGTCTGCGGAGATCTGGCTGCACATGCCCGGCGTGAGGATAATGCATCCGTCGATGAGGTGTGTGCGGCGATTGCACATTACCGTAAGGGGCGTGATGTTGTTGTCATGGGCATGGCGAATGCCGGAAAGAGCACTCTGCTGAATGCCATCTGTGATGGAGTTGATCTGACAACCTCACGGCATCCGGGTACTACGCTGGATTTCAATTCCATTGCGATGGAGGGCTATCAGCTTTATGACACACCGGGACTGACCCGTATGGATTCCCTGCTGACGCATGTGGATGATGGGCTGCTGAAAACGGTGATTCCGTTAAAGCCCTTAAAGGCCAGAGGCTATCAGCTGAAGGGCAATCAGACACTGTCGCTGGGCGGTCTTGTCCGACTGGATCTGATCGGGTGTGAACAGGTCAGCTGTGTTGCCTATTTTTCGGAAAGGCTGCCGCTGCACCGCAGCAAGCAGGAAAAAGCGGATGTATTGTGGGCACAGCATTATGATGAAATCCTTACTCCGGTGATTGGAGAAAGAGAGCATATGAAAAAATTTTCGTATGGACATGTGCAGGAGCATAAGCTGGATGTCGTAATCCATGGCTTAGGCTGGTTCTGTATCCGTGGTGATGTGGCTTCCGTGGATGTCTATGTGGCACAGCAGGGCAATGTAACGTTTAGAAAGGCGATGATATAATGTTAACAGGAAAACAGAAAAGTGAGCTGCGCGGGATTGCGCAGACAAGAAAACCACTCTTCCAGATGGGGAAGGATGCAATCAGTGAAAATCTGATCAAGACGATATCCGATTCACTGGAGGCGCATGAGCTGGTCAAGGTATCGCTTTTAAAGACCTGTGCGATAACGGCAAATGAAGCTGCCGTTACCATCAGTGCTGCAACACACAGCGAGGTGGTGCAGGTGATCGGGCGTACCTTTACGCTGTATCGGCGAAGCAAGAAAAATAAGCTGGGGTTATAGTATATGCGGATCGCGGTACTGGGCGGAGCCTTTGATCCGATACATAACGGACATCTGCAGATTGCAAAGCAGGCACTGAAGCAGCTGCGCGTGGATGAGGTGTGGTTTATGCCGAGTGCAGCAACGCCGTTAAAGCAAACGCAGGCTGCCTCCTTTTCGGATCGTGCGGCTATGGTAGCTCTTGCCATCAGGCCATACCGGCATATGAAGCTGTGCACGCTGGAGCATGAGCTTGAGGGTGTCTCCTATTCCATACGTACGGTGAAGGAGCTGAAAAAGCGCTATCCAAAGCATTCCTTCTGCTGGCTGATCGGGGATGATCAGGCAAGGCAGTTTGACCGATGGAAAGACAGTGAGGATCTGAAGCAGCAGCTGCCCTTTTATGTGTTTTCAAGAGAGCAGCACACTGAACAACTGCCCGCTGGTCTTCAGCGGGTCGTCATGCAGCTGATTCCGGTATCCAGCAGCGAAATCCGCAAGGGGCATAAGCTGTATCAGGTACCCGAAGCGGTTCGTGCGTATATGGGGCTGCATGCGCTGTATCTGGAAAGCATGGTGAAAGAGCAAATGAACGAGCATCGCTATCTTCACAGCCAATCGGTCGCACAGCTGTGTGTCGAATTGGCGCAGGCTCATGGTCTGGATACCAGGGCTGCCTATATTATGGGAATTGCACACGATGTATGCAAGCAGCTTCCGTATGAGAAAGCGAAGGCCTGGATGCGTGCACATATGCCGGATCACCTGGAGGAAGCAGCCGCTATATGGCATGGCTATATCGGAGCGGATTATGTAAATAAGGTGTTTCATATCCGTGACCGCCGTATCCTGCAGGCGATATATCATCATGTGAAGGGAAGGAATCGTACGGATTTTGACCGTATTCTGTTTATCGCCGATAAGCTGGATCCCTCGCGCGGTTATGATTCCCGTCGGGAAATAGAAATCAGCAGGAAAAGTCTGCGGGAGGGCTACCGTGTTGTGAAGCAGCAGCAGGAGGCTTATCTGAGAAAAGAAGGCACATTGAAATAAGGTAAGGAGCTACTATATGGATGAATTATTAAGTATTGTACAAAAGGCAATTGATGAAAAAAAGGGGGAGAGGGCGCTGTTATATGATTTCCACGAGCTGAATCCCTTTATTGATCACGTTGTGATCTGCAGTGCGCCGAGTGTACGGCAGACACATGCGATTGCCGATAATATCAAGGACCGTGTTCGTGAAAACGGATACGAAATTCGTGCGATGGAAGGAAACAGTGAATCCCGCTGGGTGCTGGTGGATTTGAACAGCATCGTCGTTCATGTATTCATGAATGAGGAGCGTGACCATTTTCAGCTGGAGAAGCTGTATGCCGATCTGCCGCATGAGGATTTCTCCCTATGATGTATGAGCTGCTGGCACATGTCTATGATGCGCTGGTTAAGGATGATGAGGCAACTGCCTGCTGGGTGGAGCTGATCAAGGCGCATATCAGGGGGACAGAGCTGCTGGAGCTGGCCTGCGGGAGCGGGGAAATTACAATCGCTCTTGCACAGGAGGGCTACCACGTTGATGCGAGTGATCTTTCTGCTGCCATGATTGAAGAAGCAAAGAAGAAGGATGGCAGCGAGCAGGTGTCATGGAGTGTCATGGATATGTGTGATCTGCATACGGATAAAAGCTATGACGGTATCCTTTGTCTGTGCGACAGCTTCAATTATCTATTAAAGGACGAGCAGGTGCGTGCGTTGTTTCAGGGCGCTTACCGGCATCTGCGTGATAACGGTGTTTTTCTTGTAGATATGCATTCCATGGATCGCCTGGAGGAATTTGCAGAGGAATACAATGAAGCAGGACATGTTAAGGATTTGGAGTACCAGTGGACCATTGCCAGTGAGGATGACCGGATCTATCAGAATTTTGCTTTTTATGACAGCGAGGGTCGTGTGACACTGGAGCAGCATGAGCAAAGAGTTTATGAGCCTGCCTGGATTCTTGCGGAATTGAAAAACGCCGGTTTTCAGGTGGAGGTCTATACGGATTTTACACAGGCGGGAATCTGTGAGGGAGAAAAGCAGTTTTATATCTGCAGGAAAGCGGGAGGTATACAATGATTGCAGTGATTGCAGCAATGGATAAGGAAGTAGATGCAATCGTATCCATTATGGAAAGTCATGAGCATCTGATGAAAAGCGGAATTGACTTTGATAAGGGAATACTGGCGGGCAAAGAGCTGCTTGTGATGAAAAGCGGTGTCGGTAAAGGAAATGCCGGTATGGCAACGACGATTCTGCTGGAGAATTTTTCAATCGATTGTATCGTCAACATCGGGACGGCCGGAGGTCTGCAGGTGCAGCAGAATATTCTGGATGCCGTTATCAGTACACAGGTCGTTCAGCACGATTACGATACGAGTCCTGTGGATGGAGCTGATGGAATCGGTCTGTATTTTGAAGCGGACCAGGATCTTGGTGACATGTGCGAGCAGGCATTGAACAAGCTGGGCGTTGTGGTGCATCGCGGTCTGGTGGCAAGTGGAGATCAGTTCGTTGCCCGGGAAGCGCAGCTGCAACGGCTGAACGAGCTGTTTCCGGATGCAGTCTGTGCGGAGATGGAAGCCGGTGCGATTGCTCAGGTATGCGCTCATTATCATATCCCCTTTGTCGTCCTGCGCTCACTTTCCGATGTAGCACACAGTAAGGACTCCCATATGGATTTCATGACCTATGTAGAGCATGCCTCCTCACGCAGTGCAAGCTTCTGCAGGGAGCTGATGAAGTGCATGGCATAAGACGGAAAACCCGTCTTTTTTCTTACAATTTTATCCGTTGCGTGGGCATAGATTGCGATTTCTGATATAATGATAAGGCGGAGTGAGTTTGCAGCTGTTTCTAAATCTGCAAAGGTTTTTTCAAGACAAATCCTCTAAAATTGTGTATAATAAAAGACAGAAGTGTAAAGGAGGTACGCAATGAAAATCAATGGAAAATCGCTGGCGGTAAGTATTGGTTTGCTTGCTGTACTGCTGATTGTACTGCTTGTGGAATCCTCGATCTTTATCAGTGGACCATCGCGTAAATACGAAGAAAAAATTGATGAACAGATGAGTGCCATCCGCGATACTTATAAGGAAATAAAAAACCTGCATCGTGATGCCTTCTATTACATTACCTATGTGGGAGAGGATGCGGATAATTATGTCTGGTTTAATGATAAGGGGAAGGCGATCGTATCCAGAAAAAAGGATACGGATCAGACGGATAAGGTAAAGCAGGAGGTGCAGAAGCGCTATGGTGCAAAGGATATACAGGTTGCACTGGGATATGGATATGATAATCCGGTGTATGCTGTAGAATGCTCTGCAGGACAGATTCTGCTGGATTATGACAGTCTGAAGGAAGTGTATTTTCTGAAAAAGGGAGAGGCTTAATATGGAGAAGTGGTGGAATGAACGCTTTATTAACCGCAGGGACTGGATTCTGGATCATTTAAAGGATTTGAGTCTAACCATTGAGGAGACGATGGTGGTGCTGATGATTGATTTTATGAATGAGCATCAGATACCGATCACACACGGTATTCTGGCAGATAAGCTGAAGAAGGATTCCGATGAAATTGATGATATCCTTTCTCATTTAAGTGCCAAGGGGTATCTGGCTCTGCAGTTTCAGAATGGGAAAATCCTGTTTAATATCGATGGCGTTTTTGCGGATAACAGTGAAAAAAGTCTGGCGTTTGATCAGTCCTTATTCGATCTGTTTGAATCGGAGTTTGGCAGACCGCTGTCACAGATGGAGCTGCAGCGCATGGCCGACTGGCTGAAGGACTATGAGCAGAAGCTGATCTGTTATGCGCTGCGCGAAGCGCTGACCTACGATCACAAAAGCTTTGATTACATAGAGCGTATACTGGTGGAATGGAAAAACCGCGGTATGACTGCTGAGAAATACGAAGGGGGAGAGCGCTGATGACAACGGACGAAATTCTGGATATTCTGGAAGAGATGTTCCCCGATGCCCATTGTGAGCTGGAGCACAGGAATGCATTTGAATTGCTGGTAGCTGTTGTATTGTCAGCACAGACGACAGACGCTGCAGTCAATAAAGTAACGCCCGCCCTGTTTGAAGCCTTTAAAACGCCGCAGGCAATGGCGGAGGCAGATATACATGACATTGAGGATAAGATTCGCAGAATCGGCTTGTACCGCAACAAGGCGCGCTCTATTCAGAACCTCAGCAGATCACTGCTGGAATCCTTTAACGGCGTTGTGCCGGAAAGCATGAAGGAGCTGACCTCTCTGGCAGGGGTTGGTCGTAAGACTGCCAATGTTGTTCGCAGCGTCTGCTTTGATATCCCCAGCATTGCGGTGGATACGCATGTGGAACGTATTTCCAAGCGACTGGGGCTTGCCAAGGTGCAGGACAGTGTGGAGGTCGTAGAACAGAAGCTGAAGCGTAAGCTGAAGCGGGAACGCTGGAACCGGGCACATCATCTGTTTATCTTCTTCGGACGATATTTCTGTACGGCACGAAATCCGAAATGCGAGGAATGTCCGTTTAAGGAGTTTTGTAAAAAGGATAAGCTGGAAGCATATCGAAATTCCAAAAAGTCATAAAACGATCCATTGCGGGTCGTTTTTTTGAATAAGATGAAATACTATGGAAGTATAATGAGACATGGCAAGCTAACGGCATTGCTGCTCTGATCTTGGATGCAGGTGGATTAAACGCTGTGTGTCCCAGACAAGCATGGTGTACGCGTTATGCATTTCTGTTTGAAAGCAGAAAGAAAAGGATGATTCCACATGAGAATCACCCTTTTTTAAACATTATCTGCATTTATTGTGCAGGCTTTAAAACCTCTGTCAGGGCAGCGTTTACTTTAGCTGTCTGTTCATCGATCTGTGCCTGTGTGGCATTTGCATCCCCATATACTGTTTTTGCGACATTTAATATACTTTCAAATTGTAGAATACTTTCTACCGTATAGGAGTTGCGATTGATGGCGTTTCCTTTGTTGATTGCTTCATTTAATGCATCACGACTGATTACCGGCTTCTGTACCAGCGTGTTGATGGCATTGTTCACGGCAGAGGTTTGTGCATCAATTTGTGCCTGTGTGGATTTTTTATTGTCATAGACTGATTTTGCGCTGTTTACAGCAGCGTTTAATGCATGGATGCTCTCTGGTGTATACAGAGAGGTATTGATGCCTGCCGCCTTGGTAAGGGCAGCATTCAGACTGCTCTTATTTGCGCTGGATACCAGACCGTTCAAGGCTGCCTGCAAATCTGCCTTCGCCTTATCAATATCCTCCTGTGGAGCCATATCATCCTTTAGAATTTTTTCCGCAGCTGCAATTGCCGCCTGCAGCTTGCTGTAGGTTTCCGCCGTATAATCAGAAGATTTCATACCCTTGGCAGAGCTTACTGCAGATTTCAATGCCTTATTGTTTGTTTTGGAATTAGCGATTGTTAATGGATTGTTCTGCTTGGCAGTTGCCAGCCATTCGGACTTGATCATACCGCCGCCATAGCTGCTGATGCCGCCCGGACTGGATATCATATGCTCATTTCCGGTTGCGATGCTGTCCAGCATATATTTGTTGATCCAGCCCGGAATATTGGCATTCAGTATTTCTTCGCTGATATATGTAGGCTTGCCCTCAATACCGCTGTCAAAGCCGCTCCACGTAGCGATGGTGTATTCGCTTGTGTAATTGATCATCCATTCATCCTTCATAGGGCCGCCATACTTCCAGGCATCATCCGCCCAGTCACTCGTTCCGGTCTTTCCATATACCGGATAGGCACCAAAGCCTAAACGGCTCATTAAATTCCAACCACTGTCTTTCCCGAAAATTGCACGGTAAAGCAGATCGCTGGTCATGTAGGCAGCCTGCGGAGATAGCGGCTGATGTGTTTGAACCTTTGCCTTGATGGTTTTATCTTCGTTTTTGTATACGATTTTCCGTACCATATGCGCCTCATTGTAGGTGCCGCCATTTGCTAGTGTCGCATAAGCCGCTGCCATTTCGGTAGGGGAGGCCATCATACCGGAAGCCCCTATGGAATACTGAATATCCATGTTCTTTGCGACATCCGGATCAAAGCCCATTTTCTTGGCATAGCTGATCATTTCATCATAGCCAACGCGATTTAACAGGGCATCAAAGGTTTGTACAGCAGGGGTGTTCAAAGACTGTGCAATCGCACGCTCCATGGATACCTTGCCATTGTATGAACCGTTTGCATTGATAACATTCCAGTTACCGAAGCTGATTGCCTTGTCTACAAATACACGGGAGGTACAGTAACCAATCTTATCAAAGGATGGAGCGTAATCAAAGATCGGTTTGATACTGGAACCAGGCTGATGCGGCTCACGGAAACGGAAATGCACCTGACCGTCTGCGGATTTGATGTCGGTTCTGCCTGCACTCACAGCGATAACTTCACCGTTTTTGTTATTCAGAACAGTAAAGCCGATTTGATAATACTTGTTATCGGTTAAGCCGACGACCTTTCCGCTGGATGCCTTGTTCGCGGCCTTTTGTGCATTGATGTCCAGTGCTGTGTATACCTTCATTGGCGTGGTAGCCGGATCAACCCCGTATTTATCGATGATTTCATCCGCCGCCGCACGCACGTAGTCCTTATAAGGGTCCAGTTCAGCAGCATCCGGCTCTCCGGCAACCTGAAACGCCAGCTTTGTTGCTTTTGCCAGCTTGTATTCTGTCTCTGTTATGTAGCCGTGATTCAGCATCTGATACAGTGTTTCATCCCGCCGCTTCATTGCCTGCTGATAGTAATTGTCACCATCGATGATGCCGTTGTAGGGATTGTTGCTGTTTGGCGCATTGATAACGCCGGCGAGGAAAGCACTTTCCGACAGGTTCAGATCCTCTACATTTTTGCCAAAGTAATATTGTGCACCTTTTTGGATTCCACGGGTATGCTGCCCGAAGTTGATCTGATTCAGGTATCTTGTCATGATGTCTTCCTTGCTCAATTCGTCATCCAGACACATGCTCAGATAAATTTCCTGAATTTTGCGTTCGATTTTTTCCTTGGTGCTGAAATATTTTCCTTCCTTCTGCATCTTGTCTTCCACAGGCTTCATGATGAAATTGTCGACCGTCTGCATGGTCAGCGTAGAGCCTCCCTGTGAAAGGTCACCGGATTTCATATTGTTGAATGCGCTGGAGATAAAACGGGGAAGGTCAAATCCGTTATGAGAATAAAAACGGGAATCCTCAATAGCCAGAAAAGCATCAATTGTTGATTGCGGAACCTGTTCATAGGTGATGTTTTCGCGGCTTTCTTCTCCCAGCTCTCCGATGATTGTCTTTCCGTCACTTGCATAGAATACAGACGGCTCGTCACTTTTCATCTTTTCTACCATTCCATCAGGATCAGCCTTATGTGCGATGTGGTAAAGCAGATAAGCACCTGTCCCGCTGCCAAGTAAGGCGATTGTCAGAAAAGCAATGATAATGCCGTTGACGATTTTACGCCCTCTGCTTAGCTTGCCTTTGTTTTTCTCAGGCTTCTTTTTACGATTGGCAGAGTCTGCTTCCTCAGCATCCTCACTGACAAGCATTTCCTCATTCAGTATGTCCGTGTTGACAGCTTCTGCCGAAACAGGCTCCTGCACAGCTTGCTCTGATAAAGGTTCGTCCTCAGAAGCGACGTCTTCTTCCAGGCTTGCTTCTGGAGTGTCCTCTGCAGGGATAGCTTCTTCATTCAATATATCCGTTTCGACAGCTGCTGCCGAAACAGGCTCCTGCACAGCTTGCTCTGATAAAGGTTCATCTTCAGAAGCGACGTCTTCTTCCAGGCTTGCTTCTGGAGAGTCTTCTGCAGGGAAAGCTTTTCCATTCAGTATGTCTGTGTCGACAGCTTCTGCTGAAACAGGCTCCTGCACAGCTTGCTCTGAAAAAGTCTCATCCTCAGAAGAGGCGTTTTCTAGGCTTGCTTTTGGAGAGTTTTCTGCAGGGATAGCCTCCTCAGAAACGGCTGTATCTGCAGAAGCATTCTCTGCGGTGTTGAAATCAGACGGCATTCCTTCTGCACCAGCTTCTGTCTTTGCAGCTGCTGTATCGGATACTTCTGTTGTGGCTGACGTTTTTTCTTCATCAGTATCATTTTCCGTCGCTTCAGCTTTCGTATCAGCGTCAACTGGGGCTTTTTCTGTATCCTGTGCAGGTTCAGTCTCCAATGCTGTCTCAACCGGTACTGCTTCCTTTTCCTGTGAAGCTGACGTATCAGCTTCCGTGGAGCCTTCCATTTTCACAGAAGCCTGTGAATCCATGTCATCTGTTGTTTCTAAGGTGTCCTTTGCTTCTGGTTGCTGCGGTGATGCATTCACATCAACCGTTTCCTCGTTTGGATTTTGTTCCATATGATTTTTCCTCCTTGAAGTACAGGGCATCGACGTTATCAAGATAACATAATCTCGGTGTCAGACCCATACGGATAAGGGAACCTACTTCCTTCACTTTCATGTAAGATATCGATTTGCGTTCTCCCTCATAGTACATGTCAATCAGTATTGCGGCATCGATCAGATAGGTTTCTTCGAAGCAGGTGAAACGGATAATGAAAAATCCGATTCCTCCATGCTGTATCACCTTTTTTAAATGCTCAATCTGATGTGGATGAATGCTTTTGAAGGGGAACGAGGTCTTCTGCCTTGTTTCCTTTGCTTCAAAATCGATAGCTCTTCCACGATAGATACCGTTGTAATCTGTTGTACTTGGTGTTTTATAATAGGCTTCCGTAATTTTGGCGGCACTGCGCTCAGGGTAATCAACCTTGACAACCTGTATCGGTGTCGGCTTCTTATGTATCAATGCACGATCGCAGCTGCAGTAATATGCATTGGAATCATTCAAATCATTCTCCAACGACATCCCTCTTCCCATGTGGTTATCCTGGGCTTTAACGGCTGGTGTCGGCATCACTTTTCTATTTGGATATCCTATCACATTTATCACCTTTTTCTATTATATACAAATTTCCTTCTTATTTCTACTTTTGCGGGCAATGTTGTTGGAAAAATTTACTTTTATAAAGGTAAAGAATAAAAGACAGGATCATAAATCGATCCTGTCCTGCTTTATGGTGCCGGTGTTTGATTATTCTGGTTGTTCTGGGTGTTGTCCGAAGGAGGTGTTGTACCGTTGCCGTTGTTTGCGTCGCCACCGGTATCCGGCGGTGGTGTGGTTTGCACAGGGGAGCTGATACAATTCTGCACAGCTGTATTGATGGCAGCGGTCGCCGCATCAATCTGTTCCTGCGTACTGTCCTTATTCGCAAGCACACTGTTACCGCTGCTGATTGCACTTTGCAAAGCCGCAACCTTATCGCTTTGATATTTGGTGGTATCCACATAGCCCTGCGCACTGTTCAGGGCCGAGCTCAGTGCCGAGGTATCCGTCTTCGGTGTTTCCTCTTTCTTTACAAGTCCCTGCATGGCGGCTTCCAATGCACTTCGTGCCGCATCGATTTCCTCCTGTGTTGCCGCAGAGTTCGCCATCACTTTTCGTGCCGCATCCAGAGCTTCCTTCAGCTTGGCATAGCTTTCCGCCGTATAATCATCTGCATTCATGCCTGCAGCACTGGATATTGCCGCTTCCAGCTTGCTGTTGGTGACATTCGCATTTTGTTCTGTCATCGGGTTGTTCTTTGCTGCCGAAGAGAGCCATTCGGTCTTGATCAGACCGCCGCCATAG
Source organism: Erysipelatoclostridium sp. DFI.2.3 (assembly GCF_019132535.1). Taxonomy (NCBI): domain Bacteria; kingdom Bacillati; phylum Bacillota; class Erysipelotrichia; order Erysipelotrichales; family Coprobacillaceae; genus Thomasclavelia; species Erysipelatoclostridium sp. DFI.2.3. The sequence continues at coordinate 207,485 of NZ_JAHOOJ010000005.1, forward strand.
GAGCTGATGCCATCCGGCTGTTGAATACGAACAGCGTTGGAGCTGATGGTATCCAGCATGGATTTGTTGATCCAGCCGGGGATATTTGCGTTAATCATATCCATTGTGAAATATGCGCCTTCCTTTGCTGCATCAAAGCCTGACCAGGTCGCGATTGTGTATTCGCTTGTATAATTTATCATCCATTCATCCTTCATTGCGAGAACGGGAATACCGTATGCCACACCCAAGTCGGCCCAGTCACTGGTACCTGTCTTACCATAGACAGGATAGGCGCCGAAGCCAAGGGAACCCATCAGGTTTTCACCCTTTGTTTTGCCGTTTACTGCCTTGTACAGCAGATCACTCATCATATAAGCTGCCTGCTCGGACATGACGCGCGTTTTCTTCGGCTTGTTGTCGAAGGTTCTGGATTCATCCTTATATTCCACCTTTGTGACCATGTGCGGTTCAATATAATAGCCGCCATTAGCCAGGGCTGCATAGGCAGCTGCCATTTGCGTCGTGGAGCCCTTCATTTCCGCACCACCGATGGAATACTGAAGACTGAAGGCATCGGCAACCGAATCACTGAAGCCTAAATTCTTTAGATACTGAATCATTGCATCCTGCCCTTCACTCTCCAGAAGAGCCTGCAGGGATTGCACGGCAATCGTATTCAGGGACTTGGATACAGCACGCTCCAGGCTGACCTTTCCATAGAAATTGCCATCGGAGTTCTGTACAGACCATCCGGTAATATTCAGCGGCTTATCCTCCATGACACGGGAGGTAGCCCATCCCAGCTTATCAAAGGTTGGCGCATAATCCAGCAGCGGCTTGATGGTGGAGCCAACACTCTTCGGCTCTGTATAGCGATTCAAATAGGTCTTGGATTCCACATCGCCGCGGCCTCCGGAAACGGCGACGATTTCGCCGGTCTGATTGTTTAAAACAGTGAATCCGATTTGGAAATTGCTGTCCGAGAAGAATTCGACAGACCTACCGCTGGATAATTCATTGGCATGATCCTGTGCATGGATATCCAGGGATGTATAGATTTTCATGGGAACAAGTGCAGGATCCTCTCCGGTAAGCGCCTGTACTTCCTTCGCAGCTTCATATACATAGTCGTAATATTTATCAGAGCCGGCAGATGATTTTTTCTTCTCTCCGGTCAGCTGGAATGCCAGCTTTGTGCTTTTTGCCAGCTTGTATTCGGTTTCCGTAATATAGCCGTGCTTCAGCATCAGATTCAGTGTTTCATCTCTACGCTCACTCGCATACTGATAGAAGTTATCACCGGTGCTCTTGTCGTAGCCACGGTAGGGATTATAGCTGTTTGGTGCGTTGATGACACCGGCCAGAAAGGCACTTTCCGTCAGATTTAATTCCTCAACATTCTTACCAAAATAATATTCAGCACCCTTTTGAATACCGCGGGCACTGTCACCGAAATTGATTTCATTCAGATACTTCGTAATGATTTCTTCCTTGGACAGGTCCTTTTCCAGACTCATACTCATGTAGATTTCCTGTACCTTACGTTCTACTTTTTCCAACGCGGAATATGTCTTGCCCTCTTTTTCGGCCTTTTCCTCTTCCGGCTTCATGATGAAGTTGTCGATGGTCTGCATGGTCAGTGTGGAACCGCCCTGTGCAAAGCTTCCGGACTTTACATTGAATAAAGCACTGGAAATGAAGCGGGGAAGGTCGAATCCGTTATGGGAAAAGTAACGGGAATCCTCGATTGCCAGAAAGGCATCGATCGTAGACTGGGGAATTTGCTTGTAGGTGACATTTTCCCGGCTGACACCGCCCCATTCATAAATTTTCGTACCGTCTGCCGCATAAAATGTCGATGGCTCCCGATTGACGATTTTATCCGCCATATCATCCGTATCCACAGAGCCGACAATCGTGCTCAGCATGAAGAATACGGAAACCCCTCCGACCAGTACCAGTGCCAGGAAAACGATGACAATGCTGCGGAATATCCTTCCACCGCCCTGGCCTGACTTCCTGCGGACTGCCTTTGGCTGTTGCTTTTTATCCATATGATGTTTCCTCCTTGTCGTATCGAATGCACACGATCAGTGTGTCAGATATTTAAAGTTATGATTGTGTCATTTACACATCCTATATCATAATCTACTATAAACAATTTTACAAACGATTTCCACCGCTTTAAGAAAATCGTTTGAATTTTCACATAGAAATCACATCGTCCCACGCTTCCACAGTGTGCCTGCGGCAACCTTATAATAATACACGTGTATGTCGAAACGTAGGAAAGTGTGCGTTTGTGTAATTTTCACTTGCTTTTTTCTGGAAATTCTGAGAAACTATGTAAGTGGAAGGTGAAATTCATGGAAAAAAGATTCAAGCTAAAAGTGGAAGATGTATTGAATAAACAGTTTAATATAGATTTCAAGGGATATTCATCTGTAGAAGTGGATGAGTTTCTGGATCTTGTCATCAATGATTATCAGGAATACGATGCCATGATTGAGAATCTGGGGGAGCGTCTGCAGGAATATGAAAAGCAGATTGCTGCCATGAAGGCGAAAATCATCGAGCTGGAAGGGAAACAGGGAGCTGTTCAGGAGGAAAGCGCTGCTGCAAATGGCAATGTGGATATTCTGAAGCGTCTGACCCGGCTGGAAAACGCGGTATTTGCCAGTAAAAAATAAACTGCTTCTTCTGCGGCAGTCGCTGGCCGTAAGGTCAGAGGAAAGTCCATGCTCGCACATTCTGTGATGGATGTAGTGTTTGTGCTGGATGAAACGATAAATCCAGGCAGCGTAAGCTGACGGCTGGAGAAGGCCTGTGGTGAAAGCTATGGCGGACTCCTTTAAAAGTGCCACAGAGACGAGCTTTTCGGGAAACCGGAAAGATGGAACGGGTAAACCCCGCAAGCGAGAAACCCAAATTTGGTAGGGGAATCTGATCACGGCGAAACGAAGCCAGTGATCGGAACGTGGAAACACGTAGATAAATGACTGCCACTTTCGCAAGAGAGTACAGAACATGGCTTATGCAGTGGAAGCAAGCAGCGAAGGCGCGTCCTTCGCTTTTTCATTTCTCTGAGTATTCGTATGCAGGAAAAATGTCTTTTACAGGCCTGCATAAACAAGCAAAGCGCATGCTGGATAAAGCGTACGATGATGAGATATTTCCATGTATCCTTTTTTCGTGATTCCGGTATGAAAATGAGAGATTTATGGGATAAAAAAGTGAAAGACGAATTTTGTGAACGTTTCATTTACATTAAAGAATTTGGCTGATATAATAATAGAGATTATGAAAACTGTTCATACTGATATGTGACAGATTGATATATATAAAGAGGTGCTCTATGGAAGAAATCGGTAGACTGTTAAAAGAGAAAAGATTAGAGCTGGGCCTGACCATCGAAGAGGTGAGTGATCAGACACGCCTGACTCAGAAACATATAAAAGCGCTGGAGGAAGGAAACATCAGCTTTTTTCATGATGATCTGTCTTATCTGCGCTTCTTTGTAAAGTCCTATTGTGATGTGCTCGGACTGGATTTTGAGGATATCAAGGATGAACTGCGGAAGGATGTCAATGACTATACCATGACCTTTACGACTTCGGCACAGATCAACCATGAGGAAATTGAAAAGAATATTGCAAAGTCGGAAAAGCTGAGCAAGGTTTCCACAGCGAATGTAAAAACGAGGCAGAAGCGACGGTTTCGCAAGCCGGATATGTCTCTGGTATCCCTGATTGCCATTGTGGCAGTCGTGGCAATCGTAATCATGTTTGCGTTTGTCGTATTTCTGAAATCGGATGCCGGTAAGGGGAAAACAGCGAATAATGCGCAGCCAACTGCACCGGAGCAGACGGAAAACGGTACGAATAAGTATCCGAGCAGCGACGAAAAGAAAGAGGAAGAGGGACAGCAGAAGGAAGAGGAAAAGGAAATCAGTATATCCAAAACCGATGCGACCCATTACACCATTGAAAATCTGAAGGACGGGGAGGATCTGAAGTTTGAAGTAACCTTTGCAGGAAGCTCCTCCGGATTCAGCGCCAGTGTTGACGGCAAGGTGCTGGATGAGCCAAAGGCACAGGTATACGAATACAAATCCTCTGCAAAAGGAACAGTGAAGGCGAAAAAGGGCATGAAGCTGGAGCTTTATGTCGGCTATATGTATAATACACAGTTAAAGATCAATGACAAGAATGTAAAGCTGGATGATTCCATTGTGAATTCCAGCGGTGCCATCACACTGGAGTTTACGATTGCGGGTGACAGTGATGAATCTTCCAAATAAGCTGTCGATGTTTCGCATCGTACTGGTTCCGGTTATCGCCTGTATCTATCTGTTTACAGATTTGCCGGAGGCCTTTGGTGCTGATGTGAGCGGTGAGCATATTGCTGTCAGCATGACGGCACTGCTTGTACTGATTCTGTTTGCAATCGCGAGCTTTACCGATTACTTGGATGGACATATCGCAAGAAAGCACAATCTGATTACCTCCTTCGGGAAATTTATCGATCCGATTGCGGATAAGCTGCTGGTGAATACGATGTTCATCCTGTTTGCAGTGGACGGTGTGGTACCTGCGGTATTTGTGCTGATTATGATATGGCGGGATATGATTGTGGATGGACTGCGTATGAATGCCAGTGCCAAGGGCAAGGTGGTTGCTGCCGGTATGATGGGCAAGGCGAAAACGGTGCTGCAGATGTTCGCCATCATCTTTCTGCTGTTGAACAACCTGCCGTTTGCGTTTGTATCCCTTCCTGTCGCTGATATTCTGTTTTATGCGGCAGTGGCGGTGTCGGTGGCAAGCGGAGCGGAGTATTTCCTGAAGCTGAAGGATATCGTCATGGAGACAATGTAAATATGAAGGCATTGATCGAACGCCTGAAAAAGGACAGGCTGACCATTGGCAGCTGTGAGAGTCTGACTGCCGGTCTGTTCGCAAGTACAATAGCAGAAGTCAGTGGTGCTTCTGCTGTTTTAAAAGGTGGTATTGTCACCTATTGGACCGAATGCAAGGTCAATGTTGTGCATGTGCGTGAAGAAATTGTAAAGAAATACGGGGTTGTCAGTGCACCCTGCGCAAAAGAGATGGCGGAAAAGGCAAGACTGCTGCTGGATGTCGATCTGTGTGTATCCTTTAGCGGTAATGCAGGGCCGGACACCATGGAGGGGAAGCCGGCAGGTCTGGTTTATTGTGCGATTGCAGACCGGCACCGCTGTGAGGTTTATGAATTTCATCTGACGATGGAGCGCAATGCATTGAGAAAAAAACTCGTTGAGGAAATGGGAAAGCAGGTCATCCGTTTTCTGGATGCATGCTGATTCCGTAAATATAATTGGAAAAAGGAGAAATGAATGGAAAAAGAGAAAAAGTCCCAGGATAAGGACACAAAGAAAAAGAATCTGCTGGATGATACATTAAAGCAGATTGAAAAACAGTTTGGAAAAGGCTCCATTATGAAGCTTGGAGATCGTGCTTCTGTGGAAATCGATGCTATATCCTCCGGGTCCATCAAGGTGGATGAGGCATTGGGAATCGGTGGATATCCGAAGGGGCGAATCGTGGAAATCTACGGTCCGGAGTCCAGTGGTAAGACAACGCTGGCTCTGCATGCCATTGCGGAGGTACAGAAAAAGGGCGGACGCGCAGCCTTTATCGATGCGGAAAATGCCATTGATCCCACCTACGCCAAGAATCTTGGTGTCAATATCGATGATTTGATTCTTTCCCAGCCGGACAGCGGAGAGCAGGCGCTGGATATTACAGAAATGCTGATCAAGAGCGGTGCAATCGATCTGGTTGTTGTCGATTCCGTTGCGGCACTGGTGCCGCAGGCTGAGCTGGACGGTGAGATGGGGGATGCAAATGTCGGCTTGCAGGCCCGTATGATGTCCAAGGCCATGCGGAAGCTGAGCGGTATTATGAACCGCAGTGAATGTACGGCTATCTTTATCAACCAGCTGCGAGAAAAGGTCGGCATCATGTTTGGAAATCCGGAAACGACGCCGGGGGGAAGAGCGCTGAAATTCTACTCCTCTGTACGTCTGGATATCCGACGCAGTGAGGCCATCAAGAACGGTACGGATATCATCGGTAACAAGGTGAACGTCAAGGTTGTAAAGAATAAGGTTGCACCTCCGTTTAAGGTTGCACAGATTGAAATTATGTATGGTGAGGGAATCTCGTATGTGGCAGAGCTGCTGGATCTTTGTGTGGATCATGATATCGTTATGAAAAGCGGAGCATGGTTCTCCTATAACGGCGAGAAAATCGGACAGGGCAAGGAAGCTGCCAAGACCTTTATCAAGAGCAACCCTGCACTGATGGAGGAGCTCGGCGCAAAGCTGCGAGAGAAAACCGCACCAAAGAAAGCTGAAGTAAGTGAGGAGAAAAAGGAGGAAGCATAGGCTTCTTCTTTTTCTGTAAATATGGAAACACTTACATAAATTCACGCATTTTTGTGAAAAGTGCGCTTTTTTGTTGAGAAAAATGTGAAAATTATGTACAATATAATACAGAGAGAAAACTCTCTGAGAAAGACGAATGGAGGAATTGTGGTATGGATAATCCACTTATCATCTTTTTGTCTGTGTTGACAGGTCTTGCCATTGGTGTGGTAATCATGGTGATTATCTCCAAGGCGGGTTTAAATAAAGATCAGCAAAAGGCATCCATGCTGTTGAAGGAAGCGGAAACAAAAGCCGATTCCATGGTAAAACAGGCAGTGCTGGATGGTCGTACACAAGCTCATGAATTAAAGATTGCGGCTGAGAAGGAAATTAAGGAACGCAAGCAGGAAGTGACCGATATGGAAAACAAACTGCTGCGCAGAGAAGACAACCTGAATTTCCGTGATGAAACGTTGACCAGCAAAGAAAAGCAGATCGATGTGAAGAGTGCGCAGTTAGCTGACAAAATGGCAATGCTAGATAAAAAAGATAAAGAATTACAGGAAAAAATTGATGTGCAGGTAGAGGAGCTGGAGCGTGTTGCTTCCCTGACAACTGCCGAAGCAAGAGAAGAACTGATGGCCATCACAGAAAAGCGTATGGAAAAAGAAACGATGGCATATATTAAAGAAAAGGAAGAGGAAGCGAAGTCCATTGCGGACGAAAAGGCACGCAATATCGTCGCCCTCAGTATTCAGCGGATTTCCTCTGATGAGGCGGTGGATCGCACCGTATCCGTCGTATCACTGCCAAGTGAGGAAATGAAGGGAAGAATCATCGGTCGTGAAGGTAGAAATATCAAGGCGATTGAACAGGCAACCGGTGTTGATCTGATCATTGATGATACTCCGGAAACAATTACCGTTTCCTGCTTTGACCCGATTCGAAGAGAGGTCGCAAGACTGGCTCTGGAGCATCTGATCAAGGACGGACGTATTCAGCCTGGACGCATTGAAGAGGTGGTACACAAAATCAAGAAGGAAATGGATACCAATATCATGAAGACCGGTGAGGATACCGTCTTCAAGCTTGGCATCGGCAGAATCGATCGAGAAATCATTCGTCTGATCGGACGTTTGAAGTATCGTTTCTCTTATGGACAAAATGCACTGCAGCACAGTATGGAGGTTGCCCACCTTACCGGTATGATGGCAGCAGAGCTGGGCTTGAACCAGCAGCTGGCAAAGCGTGCAGGTCTTCTGCATGATATCGGAAAGGCACTGGACTTTGAAGTCGAGGGCAGTCATATCGAGCTGGGCTACAAGTTCTGTAAGAAGCATGGGGAGCGTGAGGTTGTCTTGAATGCCATCCAGTCACACCATGGGGAAGTGGAACCGCAGTTCTTGATTTCCAATCTGGTTATCGCAGCGGATACGATTTCCGCAGCCCGTCCGGGTGCGCGCTATGAAGCCCTGCAGAATTACATCAACCGTCTGGAGGAGCTTGAGAAAATCACGAAGTCCTTCGATGGGGTAGACAGCGCCTATGCTATTCAGGCAGGACGCGAGGTTCGCGTAATGGCGGTGCCGGAGAAGATGGATGATCTGGGATGCCATAAGCTGGCCCGTGATATCAAGGATAAGATTGAAGCTGAGCTTACATACCCCGGACAGATCAAGGTGACGGTCATTCGTGAAACCAGAGCCTGCGAACTGGCGAAGTAGCATGAATATTCTGTTTCTTGGAGATATTGTCGGCTCCGTTGGAAGAGAGTGTGTGCGGGAGCAGCTGCCGCGGCTGAAGGAGCAGTATGAAATCGATTTGGTCGTTGCCAATGCTGAAAATTCGGCACATGGTAAGGGCATTACCAGAAAGATTTATCATCAGCTGCTTGCCATGGGCATTGATGTATGCACCATGGGAAATCATACCTTCTCTAAAAATGATATTTATCAGTTTATTGAGGAGGCAGACCGCATGGTTCGCCCAGCCAATATGGAGCCGCTGGAATATGGGCAGCATACCGTTGTTGTAAAGGTCAACGGCATGCGCGTTGCCATCACCAATCTTTGCGGTGAGGTCTGGATGAATAACGTTGTGGATTCTCCGTTCTTCTGCATGGAGGATATCCTGAATGATATTGATGCGGATATTTATCTGGTTGATCTGCATGCGGAAACAACCAGCGAGAAGATTGCCTTTACCTATCAGTTTGCCGGACGTGTGCAGGCGGTTGTGGGCACCCACACGCATGTTCAGACGGCAGACGAGCGTCTGGTATACGGAACAGCGGCCATCACCGATCTGGGGATGTGCGGTGCCTATACCAGTGTGCTGGGGCGGGATGTACAGGAAATACTGACACGCTTTACAACGAATGAGAAAACGAAGTTTAAAATAGCGGATGGTCCGGGAATTCTGTGTGGTGCCGTGGTTCGTATTGATGAGACCGCAAGAAAGGCAATACACATAGAACGTATCCAGATTCGTCCCGAACAAGCAGAATGCTAAAGCCGTGTAATTCACGGCTTTTTCTTTACCTGCGGTGTGTGATTCAACTGTGAAGGATGTAGAAAAATTCACATCTTTTTCATAGTGAAAAGCTTGCACTGCGACGGGTATATGGTATAATAGAGGAGGTTGTAAAGGAGGAATAAACAATGGCAGTTAAAGTAGATGTAGATACTTGCATCGGTTGTGGTGCATGTGTAGGTGTTTGCCCGGTTGGTGCTCTGAGCATGAACGATGATGGTAAATCCGTATGTGATGAAGGAACTTGTATTGACTGTGGATCATGCGTAAGCGCTTGTCCAGTTTCTGCAATCTCTCAGTAAACCAAGCCAATCAGCTTGGTTTTTTTAAGTAAGTCCGCCATCATGGATGGCTTATATAGATAGGAGTTTGATTATGAAAAAACAACCGGGATGGGCACTTCCCAATCTGAAGGATGCCCAGGTAAGAACAACCAAGGAAGCCGTCATTGAGAAATCGCTGTTTCAGATACCGGAGCAGATTCGATTGCTGGGACAGGGAAAGAAATATTATCTGCGTACGTATGGCTGTCAGGCGAATGAACGGGACAGTGAAACACTGGCGGGCATTCTGGAGGAGATGAATTTCACTGCGGTGGAGCATCCCGAGGATGCGGATCTGATTCTGATGAATACATGCGCTATCCGAAAAAATGCGGAGGATAAGGTACTGGGGGAAATCGGCTCCCTGAAGCGCTTGAAACGCAAGAAGCCGGACCTGCTGTTTGGACTGTGCGGATGCATGGCACAGGAGGAGGATGTTGTTGCCAAGCTGCTGGAAACGTATCGTCATGTGAATCTGATTTTCGGCACCCATAACATTCACCGTCTTCCGGAGCTGCTGTATGATGTCATGGTGAATGGAAATCGCAGTGTTGAGGTGCTTTCCAAAGAGGGGGATGTTATAGAAAATCTGCCGGTTCGCCGCTTTGGCAAGCATAAGGCATGGGTAAACATCATGTACGGTTGCGATAAGTTCTGTACATACTGCATTGTGCCATATACCCGGGGGAAGGAACGCTCCCGTATGATGGAGGATATTCTGGAGGAGGTACGCATTCTGAAAGCAGAGGGCTTCAAGGAAATCACGCTGCTTGGCCAGAATGTCAATTCCTATGGAAAGGATTTGCATATGGAAGGCGGTTTCGCAGGACTGCTGGAGGAAACGGCAAAGATAGGAATCGAGCGCATCCGCTTCACGACGAGTCACCCGTGGGACTTTACGGATGAGATGATAGATGTGATTGCACGCTATGAAAACATCATGCCGTTTATTCATCTGCCGGTACAAAGCGGGGACAGCGATATCCTGAAAATCATGGGAAGACGCTATACCAGAGAACAGTATCTGACGTTATTCCACAAAATTAAGGAACGGATTCCACATTGTGCGATCTCTACCGATATCATCGTCGGCTTTCCAAATGAAACAGAGGAGCAGTTTCAAAACACGTTGTCTCTGGTGGACGAATGCCGGTTTGATAATGCCTTTACCTTTATCTATTCGCCGCGGGAGGGGACGCCTGCGGCATCCATGGCGGATAATGTTGAGCTAGCGGTTAAGCAGCGCCGTCTGCAGGAGCTGAATGAGCGCTGGAACCTGTATGCGCGTGAAAAGAACGAGGAATATCTGGGAAGTGTTGTCAAGGTACTGGTGGATGGTGCAAGCAAGAAGAATCCGGAAGTGTTCAGCGGTTACACGGAAACCAATAAGCTGGTGAATTTCAGGCGGACGACTGCACAGAGCGGGGATATCGTTTCAGTGAAAATTACGGCCTGCAAAACATTTTCGCTGGATGGAGAACAGATATAAAAGTGAGAAATCACTTTTTTTCTTGTCAAAATATGATAAAATAGGTCGTATGGGCGTAATTTTCTTATGAGAAGGGCATATTTTTGTTTTTTTTCATGGAACTAATGGTATAATAGGAATAGTTTATCATGGGGTTCAATATTCCTTATTGCATAGAAATACGATCATCATAATAACAATAAAAACGGAGGTATTTAGATTATGGATCAAGTACGCATTTTTGCGCTTGGCGGACTTGACGAAAACGGCAAGAACATGTACGTTGTCGAAGTCAATGAAGCCATATTTATTATTGAAGCCGGATTGAAGTATCCGGAATCGGATCAGCTGGGAGTGGAATTCATCATACCGGATTTCTCCTATCTGATTCAAAACAAGGACAGGATCAAAGGGATTTTTATCACGCATGCGCATGATGATGTCGTAGCGGCTCTGCCGTATCTGCTGAAGCAGATCAATGTTCCGGTGTATACTGGAAATCTGACGGCAAACATCATTCACGATATGCTGAAAAAGGAAGGCATTAAGAACGTTAAGATTCACCGTATGAAACGTGCAAGCAAGCAGACGATTGGCGGAGTGAAGGTGCGCACCTTCCCAATGACGCATGCCTTTCCCGATAATTTCGGACTGGCTATCGCAACGGATCAGGGCTATATCGTTTACACCGGTGAGTTCATTATCGATTACGATATGCTGCAGCAGGAGTATTTGTGTGATCTGAATGAGCTGAGCGATATCGGAAAACGCGGTGTGCTCTGTCTGCTTTCGGAATCACAATCCGCAGACCGCATCGGTCATACGGCACCAAAGCATCGTATCACCAATCTGATTGAGCCGATTTTTGAAGCGAGTCACAGCCGTATCCTCATTTCATCGTACTCACAAAGTCTGTTTCGCATTATTGAGATTATCGAGCTGGCGAAGAAATATAACCGAAAAATATTCTTCCACGATAAAGGGATGCGCGAGCTGCTCCATCAGCTGGAGCTGGTGAAATACTACCATGTTCCAAGAGAGATGGAAGTAAAAGAAAAGGACTTTAAAGACGATATGGAGGATGTTGTAGTTCTGATTACGGGAAATGGAAAGAATCTGTTCCGTACCATGTCCAACATCGCCAATCATGAGGATAAGTTTGTAAGCTTCCGCAAGACGGATACAATCATTGTCGCATCACCGATTGTCAGTGGTACCGAGCTGGATGCGAACAGCATGGAAAATGAAATTTACAAGGAAGGCGGCAGAATTTTTACGCTGGATTCCAAGACGGTGCTGTCCATGCATCCAAGCAGTGAGGATTTGAAGATGATGCTGTATCTGTTCCAGCCGAAATATTATATTCCGGTCAAGGGTGAATACCGTCACCTGTTTGTGAATGCCAATCTGGCAAGCAAGATGGGCTACTCCCCGGACCGTATCCTGATTCTGGAAAACGGACAGGTTGCCCAGTTTGAGGAGAAAATTTTAAAGAGTGTCGCAGAGCATCTGGAGCTGGAGGATACCCTGATTGACGGTAAAGAAAACTGGGATGTCACCGGTGTGGTGTTGAAGGATCGTGAGGTGCTGTCCACGGATGGTGTCATGATTATCGGTGTCGGTGTCAGTCATAAGACAAAGGAAGTTATCAACGGACCGGATGTGCAGACGCGTGGTCTGATCTACCTGAAGGATGCGGATTACATCATCAAGGAGGTCGGCAATATCATGGAGAAATGCATTGAAACGGCAGTCAAGGAAAAACGCTATGACAATCTGACCGTGCGCGGAGAGGCCCGTGAGAAAATAAGCAAGTATCTTTCAAAGGAAACCGGTAAACGGCCGATGGTGCTGCCGGTGATTCTGGAAATCAATATATAGGACGATAAAAGAAGGGGATAGGAGGCGCTTATGGCGAAATCGAAAACAAGAAAATCGCAGAAACAGAAGCAGATGGTAGAAAATGAAGTCCTTGTCTACATTTATTCTCTTGTCCTGATTACCTTGTCGATTATCGGAGGTTTGCAGATTGGCTTTATCGGAGAACTGACGACGAGCATTATCAAATATGTGTTTGGAAATCTGTATGGGGTAATCTATGGTGTGATCATCGTGCTCTGTGTCATGATGATGCTGAAGAAATCCGTACGGGATGTCCCGATGAAATATCTGATCGGCATCGGCGTACTGCTGTGTGCCTGGATCATAGCAGCCAGCATTCCACAGAATGAAACGCTGAAGGGGATGGATATCCTGTCGCGTTATCTGCAGGATTCCATGCTGATCTTTCGAGGGGAAATTGCAGCCAAGGGAGGCCTGATCGGTGCCTTCCTGGTTTCTTTATGTACGTTTCTTTTTGATTATAAGGGAACGTGGATCATTGTCATAGCCCTTCTGATACTGGCACTGATCCTGCTGCTGAGCGGCTCCGGCTTTGCAAGGCTGAAGGCGGGCGCAGCCTCTCTGGCAGCACCGTTTGTCTCCATGCGTAAGAACCATGCGGCAAAGGGGGATGCCCGAAGGGAACGCAAGCAGCAGGCGAAAAAGGTGAAGAAAGAGCAGGAGGCGGAGCCGAAGGAAGCCAAAAGCATGTTCGGCAAGATCAATATTGATGAGCGTGTGCGCCCCGGACAGGTGTCGTTTCTGGATGTGGATGATGATTTTGATATTCAAAGTGACGGAAGAAGCACTGCATTTCTGGCGGATAAGGAGCATGCGCTGGAAGAGGAATCGGATGTGCTGGATAAGCAGGCGTTTAAGGAAGCGGAAAACAAGCGAATCATTGAGGATACCATCGGCGGTGAGGATACCTTTGTGTCCAGCTTCCAGGAGGACTGGAGCAAGTACAAGCTGCCACGTTTAACCCTGTTAAAGGACGCCGGTAAAAAAAGCCGTTCAACAGCGAATGTGAGTGCGGCAAATGACGCCGGACGGCAGCTGATTGAAATTCTGGATCAGTTTGGTGTCAAGGCTACCCTTGTGGCTACCCATATCGGACCTGCGGTCACAAAATTCGAAGTTAAGCCGGATCTCGGTGTCCGGGTCAATAAAATCAGCAACCTTCAATACGATATCAAAATGGCACTTGCTGCCAAGGATATTCGCATTGAGGCACCAATTCCCGGAAAATCGGCAGTCGGTATCGAAATTCCGAATGTAGAAAAAACAAGCGTCAGCATGAAGGAGCTGATGAAAAATATTCCGGATAAGCTTGCACAGAGTAAGATGCTGTTTGCCCTTGGTAAGGATCTGATGGGAAACTGTGTCTATGGAGAATTGAACCGCATGCCGCATTTACTGATTGCCGGTGCGACAGGGAGTGGAAAGTCGGTCTGTGTCAATTCCATCATCACCTCGATTTTGATGCGCGCCAGACCGGATGAGGTCAAGCTGCTGCTGGTCGACCCGAAGAAGGTGGAGTTCACACCGTATAAGGAGATACCGCATCTGCTGGGACCGGTGATAACGGATGGGGATGAGGCAAACCGCGCATTGAAGGTCATTGTCACAATGATGGACAACCGCTATGAGCTGTTCTCTATGGCCGGTGTACGGAATATCGCCGGCTATAATGCCTACATAGAAGCACATCCGGAAGAGGGGCTGAGTCCGCTTCCATGGGTTGTCGTCATTATCGACGAGCTGGCGGACCTGATGCTGGTAGCTGCCAAAGAGGTAGAAGCAAGCATTCAGCGTATCACCCAGCTGGCTCGTGCTGCGGGCATTCATCTCATCGTTGCGACACAGCGCCCGAGTGTGGATGTTATCACCGGGATCATCAAGGCGAATATTCCATCCCGTATCGCATTTGCGGTCAGCAGTGCAGTGGATTCCCGTACCATACTGGATCAGATGGGGGCGGAAAAGCTTTTGGGATACGGAGATATGCTGTATGTCCCGGTTGGTGAAACTGTGGCAACCCGTGTGCAGGGTGTGTTTGTCAGCGATGATGAGGTCGCGGATATCTGTGAATTTGTATCCCGTCAGGGAAAACCGAAATTCGACGACGCCTTTGTACGGCTGGAGCTGCTGGATGGCGGTGTAGGGCCGACGAGCAGTGAGACCGGTGACCCATTATATGATGAGGTAAAGGAATTTATTATCTCGACACGCAAGGCAAGTACATCCTTGATTCAGCGTAAATTCAGTATCGGCTATGCACGGGCTGCACGTTTGATCGATACGCTGGAGGATAATGGCATCATCGGGCCTGCAAGAGGCAGTAAGCCGCGTGAGGTGTATGCGAAGAGCGAGCAGGCAGAAGAAGAATGAGGACGGTTACATAATGTAACCGTTTTTATTTTTGCTGAAATCCAGCAAAAATGCGATTATTCCATTTACAAACGTAAGGAAAAACGCTAAAATAAATATGTAATGAAGAAGCTTCATACAATAAGGAGGAAATGCAAAAATGAAAAAGTTTTTATGCGTTGCCGCATCGTTGCTGATGGCAGCATCTCTGACTGCCTGCGGAAGCAAGGATGAAGGGAAGAAGGATGATGGGAAAGCATCTGAATCCAAGGCCGATGTTGTCATGATTACCGATGTGGGTACCATTGATGACAAATCATTCAACCAGGGTACATGGGAAGGTGTCAAAGCCTATGGTGAAGAAACCGGTAAAAAAGTTGAGTACATCAAACCGACAGAGAAATCAGACAATGCCTACAAGGAAGCTATCGATCAGGCTGTTAACAAATACAAAGCGAAGGTTATCGTAACGCCGGGCTACCTGTTTGAACCATCAATCTATGAAAAGCAGGATACATATCCGGATGTTAAATTCATTCTGATTGACGGTTATCCAAATGACGGCGCTCAGGAAAACGCAAAATTCAAAACTGCAAAGAATACCGTAGGTATCAAGTATTCTGAAAACGAAGCCGGCTATATGGCTGGTTATGCCATCGTTAAGGAAGGCAAGACAAAGCTTGGCTTCATGGGCGGAATCGCTGTTCCTGCAGTTGTAAACTTCGGTTACGGCTTCGTACAGGGAGCACAGGACGCTGCCAAGGAAATGAATGTCGAAATCGAAATGAAATACAAATATACCGGAACCTTCAATCCAAGTGCTGAAATTCAGTCTGAGGCAGCATCCTGGTATAAGAACGGAACACAGGTGATCTTCTCCTGCGGTGGTGGTATCGGAAACTCCGTTATGGCTGCTGCTGAAGCAAACAAGGGTCTTGTAATCGGTGTCGATGTTGACCAGTCCAACGAAAGCAGTACAGTTATCACTTCTGCTTACAAGCAGCTGGCTGTTTCTGTAACGAAGGAACTGAAAGCAATCGATGATGGAACCTTCCCGGGTGGAGAAAATATCGTTCTTGGTGCAAAAGACGACTCTGTAGGTCTGCCGATGAAGACCAGCAAGTTTGAAAAATTCACACAGAAGGAATATGATGCACTGTATGCTAAAATCAAAGAAGGCAAAATCACCATCAAGACAAATGAAGACTTCAAGGATCCTACACAGATCAAGGCTTCCAAGGTAAAACTGGATTATATCAAATAACATAATCATACGCAGGACAAGGCTGTCTACAATCGTAGGCAGCTTTTCTGATTTTTTTTCATCTTCCTGTTTGCGAACAGGTAGAAAAAAAGGTATAATAAAATAGGACAAAAGCTTGTAAAGGGTATAGTGAAATAATCGTACGCATAGATGCGGTATCAGTACAGATACTATTTTCACAATGCTCAACAGGCATATGATTGGAGTGAAACCATGGAATACATCATTGAAATGTGTAATATCACAAAGGAGTTTCCGGGCATTATTGCCAATGATGACATTACACTGCAGCTGAAAAAAGGAGAAATCCATGCTTTGCTGGGAGAAAACGGTGCCGGCAAATCCACCCTCATGAGCGTTCTGTTCGGTATGTATCAGCCGGAAAAGGGATGTATCAAAATGAATGGGGAGGTTGTCAGTATCAATAATCCCAATGACGCCAACCGTCTTGGCATCGGAATGGTGCATCAGCATTTTAAGCTGGTTCATAATTTCACAGTGCTGGAAAACATCATTCTGGGTGCAGAGGATGTAAAGAACGGACTGCTGACGATGGTCGAAGCAAGAAAAAAGGTTGTCGATCTGAGTGAGAAGTATCATTTGAATGTCGATGTGGATGCCATCACCAGTGAGATTACCGTCGGTATGCAGCAGCGTGTGGAAATATTGAAAATGCTGTACCGTGACAACGAAATTCTGATTTTTGATGAGCCTACGGCGGTGCTGACACCGCAGGAAATCGATGAGCTGATGGGGATCATGAAGGATCTGACAACGGAAGGTAAATCGATTCTGTTTATCACACATAAGCTGAATGAAATCAAGGCGGTCGCCGATCGCTGCAGTGTCCTGCGCAAGGGGAAATATATCGGAACCATTGACGTAAAGGATACAAGCAAGGAAGAAATGTCGGAGATGATGGTTGGCCGAAAGGTCAATTTCAACGTGGAGAAGCAGCCCGCACAGCCGAAGGATGTCATGCTGGATGTCCGGAATCTGAGTGTTGCCAAGAAGGGCCATCAGGACGTTGTAAAAAATGTGAGCTTTCAGGTACATGAGGGGGAAATTGTCTGTATTGCCGGAATTGACGGTAACGGACAATCGGAGCTGGTCTATGCCTTAAGCGGTCTGATGGATGTCAAGGAAGGCAGCATCCGTCTTGGGGAAAAGGATATCACAAAGACTAGTATCCGTAAGCGTAATCTGGAGGGGCTCGGGCACATTCCGGAGGACCGTCACCGCTATGGTCTGGTTCTGGATTATCCACTTTCCTTCAATATGGTGCTGAAGTCGTATTTTACGAAGAAATTCAGCAAGCACGGCTTTTTGAAATTTGCGGATATTACAAGGTATTCGGATCAGCTGATTGAAAAATACGATGTCCGCAGCGGACAGGGCAGCAGAACAACGGCCAGAAGCATGAGCGGCGGTAACCAGCAGAAGGCGATTATCGCCAGAGAAATTGAGAATGATCCAAAGCTCCTGCTGGCTGTCCAGCCAACCCGCGGTTTGGATGTCGGTGCGATTGAATACATACATTCCCAGCTGGTCAAGGAGCGGGACGAGGGACGTGCAATCCTTCTGATATCCCTGGAGCTGGATGAGGTTATGAATCTTGCGGATCGTATCCTTGTCATGTACGAGGGTGAGATCGTTGCAGAGCTGGATCCGAAATCGACGACGATTCAGGAGCTTGGTTTATATATGGCAGGATCAAAGAGAGGGGCAGAATATGAAAAAGCTATTACAGAGTGATGCATTCAAAAACTTCGGCTCTTCCGCTATCGCGATCCTGATTGGATTACTGATCGGAGCTGTTGTTATCTTTATTTCCAATTCCAGTGAGGCACTGGATGGTCTTCGCACCCTGCTTGCCGGTCCGGTTGAGGACGGTATGCTAGGAATCGGACGGGTGCTGTATTATGCGGTACCGATCATCATGACCGGTTTATCTGTCGGATTTGCATTTAAAACGGGATTGTTTAATATCGGAACACCGGGACAGTTCATCATAGGTGCCTTTGCGGCTGTCTACGTCGGTGTGAAGTGGACCTTCCTGCCAGGTAGTATTCACTGGCTGGTTGCAATTCTCGCCGCCTTTGCAGCAGGTGGTCTGTGGGCAGTCATACCGGGAGTCATGAAGGCCTATTTGAATGTGAACGAGGTTATTTCCTCAATCATGATGAACTATATCGGCATGTATCTGGTCAATTATTCCGTCAGTCTGGTACTGTTTGACGCACTGCGCAATCAGTCCCTGCCGGTCGCTACCACAGCGGTCATACCAAAAATGGGCTTTGATAAGATTTTTACCGGTTCGCCGGCAAACGGCGGCTTTGTTATCGCCATACTGTTCGTTATCCTGATATATATTATATTGAATAAGACAAGCTTCGGCTATGAAATGAAGGCCTGCGGCTTCAATAAGGATGCCAGCAAATATGCCGGAATCAATGAAAAGCGCAATATCATTCTTTCCATGGTCATTGCCGGCGCGCTTGCGGGTGTCGGCGGCGGGCTGCTGTATCTGAGCGGCTCCGGGAAATTCATCGAGGTTGTGGATGTGCTTCCTGCCGAGGGCTTCAACGGTATTCCGGTGGCGCTGCTGGGTCTTTCCAACCCGATCGGAGTTCTGTTTGCAGGATTGTTTATTGCCTATCTGAATGTCGGTGGAAATGCCATGCAGCAGTTTGGCTTCATACCGCAGATCGTTGATATCATCATTTCCTGCATCATCTACTGCTCTGCGCTCTCCCTGATGATTAAGGTGTGGCTGTCGAAGCGCAGGAAAACAAAAGAGCTGGGTACAGCGAAAAAGGAAGGTGAGTAAGCTATGGATACTATATTCTTTCTGGTACAGCAGACATGGTTCTTTGCCATTCCGCTGCTGGTCGTAGCGCTGGGCGGTCTGTTCTCTGAGCGAAGCGGTGTCATCAATATCGCTCTGGAAGGTATCATGCTTATCGGCGCCCTGTGCGGTATCGGGTTCATCCATATCTTCAATCACGCCATGCCGCCGCAACTGCTGCTTCTGTGTGCGGTGCTGGTTGCCGGTGCGGCAGGTATCGTCTTCTCTTTGTTCCATGCCTTTGCGGCAATTCATATGAAAGCGGATCAGGTCATCAGCGGTACGGCACTGAATACCTTTGCACCTGCATTCTGTATCTTCATCGCACGAACCTTCCAGCAGACACAGCAGATTCAGTTTGAGAATGTGTTCCGTATTGAATCCGTTCCTGTACTGGGATCGATTCCGATCATCGGGGACCTGCTGTTCAAGAATACCTACATAACAACCTATATCGGTTTATTGTTTCTGGTGCTGGCATGGGTGATCATTTACAAGACCCGTTTCGGTCTGCGCCTGCGTGCCTGCGGAGAGCTTCCTCAGGCTGCGGATTCTGCAGGTATCAGCGTTTACAAAATGCGCTATGCAGGCACTCTGATTTCCGGCTTTCTGGCCGGTATCGGCGGACTGATCTTCGTTGTTCCTACAAGCAATGTGTTTAATGCGGATGTTGCAGGGTATGGGTTCCTTGCACTGGCAGTGCTGATTTTCGGGCAGTGGAAGCCATTCCGCATCTTCTTTGCAGCGCTGTTCTTCGGCTTCATGAAGACCGTGGCGGCTACCTCCAGCGGAATTCCGTTTCTGGCAGGACTTAACATTCCTCCATACATCTATAAGATGGTGCCCTATATCGCAACGCTGATCGTGCTTGCCTTCGTTTCGAAGAATTCGGCAGCGCCGGCTGCAGAGGGGGAACCGTTCGATAAGGGAAAACGCTAAAACTGATCAACCTGATCAGTTTTTTTTCGTTGACAGATGTGGTACAATTAGAACCATGATGCATATAGGCATGGTAATTAAATGAAATATGCGCATACTACTACTGGAGGTATGATTATGCAGATAACAAACGGAGTACAGCTCCATTTTATGAAAACCGAAAAATTCAAGGATATCGGTATCAGCATACGTTTCCGCAGTGAGCTGGAGCCCAAGCTGGCGGCATCCCGCTCACTGCTTGCACTGATGCTGTGTGATCGATGTAAAACGTATGATACAAAGAAAAAGATGAGCGATTATCTTGATTTGCTGTATGGGGCAACGCTCAATGCACAAACGGCCGGCTATGGCAGTGCGCAGATCGTGGAAATCCGCAGCAAAATTATCAATCCCTGCTATGTGCAGGGAAAACAGCAGCTTTTGGAATCACTCTTTTCCTTTCTGCAGGAGGTTTTGTTTCAGCCGCTGCTGCAGGAGCATGTTCTGGAGGAATCCCGCAGTATATTGAAGGCGAAAATTGAGCGGATGGAGGATGATCCTGCACAATATGCCATCACACAGGGACTGAAGATTGCCGGAGAAGGGGATTATCTGGGAATATCCGCACTTGGCGATGTAAAGACACTGATGCAGCTTACGCTGGATGATGTGAAGGCTGCATATCAGCGCATGCTGGAGAAGGATGTTATTGATATTTTGATTTGCGGCGCGTTTGATGATACGCAGATGGAGCAGCTCGTTAAAGCGCACCTACCCTTTGCGGCTCGTAAGCAGGAAATAAAAACCTTTTATAAGGTACAGAATCAGCTGCACGATGAAAGAAAAACCGAATACCGAAACATTACGCAGAGCAGCATTATGATGGTATGGTTTACAAATACAGCAATCAATGATCCGGATTATTATGCACTGCGTGTTGCAAATGCGATGTTTGGACAATACTCCACCTCGCTGCTGTTTCAGGAGGTGCGTGAGAAAAACAGTCTGTGCTATTCCATTTACTCCAATCTGATTTCCTATGATGCGGCGCTGGGAGTCACCACCGGCGTGGAGAAGGAGCACATCGATAAGACGATTTCATTGATACGCAAGCAGTTTCAGCGCATTTGTGAGGGCGATTTCGCTTCAGATCTGCTGGAGGTATCCAAACAGATGATTGTCAATTCATTAAAGGCCAGCAAGGACTCCATGAATTCCCTGATAGCACTGCAGTATCAAAATGTACTGCTGGACCGCCAGTGGGACACCGAGGATATCATTGAGCGGATTCAGGCTGTCAAGCGTGAGGATATTCTTCATGCGATGCAGGCATGTGAACTGAAGATGACTTTTGTTCTGACAAAGGAGGATGCGGATGAAAACAATCACGAATAAGCGCTATGGGGAAAGCTATGTGGAGGAAACTCTGGAAAATGGACTGCATGTTGTTCTCTGGCAGAAGCCGGATTATGAAAAATCGCTCTTCATGATGGCAACTCCGCTGGGTGCCATGGATATGAAGCAGGTGGATGAACAGGGGAAGGAATTGCATTTTCCTGCAGGAATTGCTCATTTTCTGGAGCATAAGATGTTTGAAATGGGGGACAGTGATGTCATGGAGCTGTTTTCCCGCATGGGTGCCAGCGTAAATGCCTTTACCTCCTATACAGAAACAGCATATTACTTTTCAACGACATCCGATGTAAAGGAACCGCTGAATCTGCTTCTGGATTTTGTACAGGAGCTGGATATCAGTGAGGAATCCGTGGAAAAGGAAAAGGGAATCATCATACAGGAACTGCATATGTATAAGGAAATGAGTGATTCCCGACTGCTCATGGAAACCTTTTCCTCCCTCTATCAGCAGCATCCGCTTCGTTATGATATCGGCGGCGATGATGAAAGTGTAAATAGTATCACACTGCAGCAGCTGCAGGACTGCTACGCGATGAATTATCATCCGGCGTCTATGATTCTGGTTGGTGTCAGCAAGGAGGATCCAAAAAAGCTGCTTGCACTGATTAAGGAAAATCAGAAGAAAAAGACATTTTCGCCGATATCCAGCGTCCGGCGTCTGGCTTATACGGAGCCTGAGCAGCCCGCAAGGGACAGCTTTTCCTTCACTATGGATGTCAGCGTGCCGAAGCTGTCGTATGCCTGCAAGCTGCAGGGAATGGAAGATGTATACGCCCGTACCAAGGCGGAGTGGTGTATCAAAATCATGCTGGATGCTGTGTTCAGTTCATTGAATCCGGATTTTCAGCAGTGGCTGGATGAAGGAATCATCAATGACTATGTCGGCAGTGAGGTCGATCTGGGAAAGGATTACGGCATGGTGATGTTCTATGCGGAAACGACGAAGAAGGAAGCGTTTCTTGCAGTTGTCAAAGAAGTGCTTGCCCGTATCAGCAGTGCCGATATTACACAGGAGCTGCTGGATCAGCTGAAAAACCGCTATTTCGGACAGTCTGTGCGCAGTTTGAACAGCTTTGATGATATTGCCATCACGTATGTTCGCAGTTATTTTGATCAGGCGGATTTCTTCCGACTGCTGGATGTGCTGTATGAAATTACACTGGAGGACATTCAACAGGTCTGTGCAGCCCTGCAGGACGCACCAGGCACACTGGTGGAGCTGCTGCCGGAAAACTGCTCGTAAAAATTACCTTATTTGTCAGAGAAAGCAGTGAATACGCTCTCACAGGAGCATTCACTGCTTTTTTTATGCGATAGCTTTTCGCAAGGAGCAAATAATGCGGTTTGCGCAAATATAGGGAAACAGCGATAATATAGGGGAGCTTGGGAGGGATGTTCATGCGGTGAGGAATAGCATTTTAGAAAAAAGAAAGGATGGTACACATATGAACGTGATAGCTTTTGTAGGTGAACTGACGGAACTGTCAGAAATCCGTACATCGGCAGCCGGGAATCGTTTTGCGACTATGATGATTCGTGTTCAGCGCCCCTTTGCGAACAGCGAGGGTGTTTATGAATATGACAATCTGAATATCATGCTCTGGAAGGGCATTGCGGAAACGGCGATGGCGGCAGCGCAGGTGGGAGATCATGTGTCTGTAAAGGGACGCATGCAGTCACATACCTTTGAAGGGCAGGACGGCAAGCTGCATCGCAGCTATGATCTGATTGCGGAGCACGTTTCCTTTATCAAAAAGGAACGCTGAAAAAAGCGAAGAGGGAACAGCTCCCTCTTCACTGCATTGGCTGTCATGGTAATATTATAAAAAAATCCGGATATCCGGATTTTTTAACATTATCTGTTGTAGAATTCTACTACCAGCAGTTCGTTGAACTCGGAATTCAGCTCACTGCGCTCTGGCAGACGAAGGTAGGTACCCTTCTTTGCATCTTTATCAACATCGATGAATGCTACGGTATTCAGTGTTGCTTCCAGTGCCTCGTTGATTGCCTTCATATCTCTGGATTTCTCCTTGATTTCCACAACCATACCTGGCTTTGCGATAAAGCTAGGGATATCAACTTTCTTACCGTTAACCAGAATGTGTCCGTGGTTAACCAGCTGACGAGCAGCACGGCGAGTGCGGGCAAAGCCCATACGGTAAACCAGGTTATCCAGACGGGATTCCAGCAGACCCAGGAAGTTGTCACCAGTTACACCCTTCATCTTGCTTGCTTTGATGAAAGTGTTGTAGAACTGACGCTCGTTCAATCCATACATGTAACGGATTTTCTGCTTTTCACGCAGCTGCTGTCCGTAGTTTGTTAATTTTACACGTTTCGTAGGTCCGTGCTGACCTGGTGCATACGCACGTTTCTGAAGCTCTTCTCCGGTTTCCAGAATAGAGAAACCAAGACGGCGGGATGTTTTCCAAACCGGTCCATTGATTCTTGACATGAAAATCCTCCTTATTGTTTTATGGCTATAAAACAATAACAGGTACAAATCATTTTTACATGGTGTTCATACTCACGGTATCTTCGCTCAGCAGTAAGTTACGCAATACCCCGCAGAAATCTGCGTCATGAACGCTATATGTAAAGCATTTGCATTCTGCTATCCATTTTACGCCACTTTACTATAACAGAACGAGGAATGGATGTCAAACAGATTTTATTTTTATGACTCAATGCTGAAGTGAAAAGTTAAATTCCACTTTCAAAGTAGCTAAGTAGAAAAGACTCTTACACAACAATCTAGTTGAATTTACACTTACAATTGCATTTAGTCTTTCATATATCCTTTTTTATATCTATG
>NZ_JAHOOJ010000050.1:0-3486 GCF_019132535.1 Erysipelatoclostridium sp. DFI.2.3
ACCATTGATTATACCTAAAATAGTATTTATTTGATTTAAACCCGTCCAATCCATACCCTCACCTCATGATTATCACACCTAAATAATACATTTTTTGTAATTTTTTGTCAAACTATACATAAAAAAAAACCACCCAGCCCCGAAGGAATGAGTGGTTATTTTCTTATTCCAGGTCTGACTTACGTACCCAGCTCATGATTTCTTTCAGTAGTACCTTATCCCCGCTGATCTGCATGACTGTGTAAGTCGTACCTTTTACAAACGCCGGAATGCTCTGCCCTGTTGCATATGTCTTTGCCGTCTTTTTAACTTTGACCTTTTTACCGACTGCAATCACCGCAGCTGCGCCGGTCACCTGTAAATCGGATGTTTTAACCCATGATACAAGCTCTTTGATTAAAGCCTTGCTGCCGGATACCTGCTGTACAGTGTATGTATTGCCTTTAGCCCATGCGGGGATTGTCTGGCCAGTAGCGTACTTTTTAGCGCTGGACTTGATTTTGACCTTATTGCCCGCCTTAATGCCGGTAGTAGTAGGCTTACTGGTAGATGGTTTTGCTGCCTCTGCTTTTGGCAGTTTATCGTGTACCAAGTAGCCGAGGAAAGTCATACCTAGGTATCCATTTGGGTTGCCCTTGATATACTCAAAGCTTTTACCGCCATAATTTGACTGCGACCAAGCAATCGTGTTGGTGTCAATAAGCTCCTCACAAACTGCTACATGTCCCCACTGCCCTGACTGCCAGATCATGAGTGCACCCTCTACAGCATATTTTGAGCGTTTAAAGCCGTCTGAATAGTTATCCCACAGCTCCTGTGCGCCATTTACCCGTGGGCTATCCAAATACTCCTCTCGCCCTAAAATCTCGCTGATACGAGCTGTAGCATAGGTAAAGCAGTTCGGCATATTCACGCCGGTTCTGCGCACTGCCCAATCCATCCAATTACTGCCTGTCAATCCGGACAGGCTTGTTCTTTTCTTAAATGCCATTTTTATTTTCTCCTTTATTCATCTTTAGCTCGGCTTATGCCGGCTCCGTCTAATCGGTGGTGGGCGCTTTTCACTGAAGCTTCCACCACCGCCACTTTTTTTCCTAAATCACTAACCTCATTTGAAAGATTATCCACGTCCTTACGTATTCCAATAATCGCATCAAGTTTTGCATTTACCGATCCTTTCCATTCAGCATCAGTAATAATCTTAGAATCTCTTCCTCTCATGAAGCCACCAAGTCCTACAGCGCATCCAACTAACGCAATTATCAGACTAATGCTTAGTGTAGTTTCTCCACTCAAATCACTCACCTGCTTTATCTTTTTCTTTTGTAAAGTAGTAAGTGATTACCGCTGTAATGACACTTGATGTAACGGCGGTATCAAGTTGCTTTGTTACTGCCATATACGCAAACACTCCCATTACAGTTATAGTCATAAGAGATTTCACCTTCAGTAATGCTTTCAGTTCCTTCATAATGCTTCTCCTTTCGCCCATTCAGGCATAATAAAAGGGCGTTTAACGCACGCCCATGCGAGATACTTTGGATCACTTCCTTTCTCAGCTTCGCAAAGCAGATAAAGCGGATTTTGTATCAAATAACTCATTGTTTAAACGCACTATCTCTTCTCTCAATGTATCCACCCTCCTCTCTAATTCATTATTTTTGCTTTTTAAATCACTCAGTTCCCGTGATACGGATAGTTCGCTATTTTTTACAATACAGTCTAGTTCTTGCACTGCTTTAGAGATATATGGTATGACAACTTCTGGATTTATCGCTAGTGTACCACCCAAATTCTCGACAAGCTGCGGATCTATTTCTTGTAAATTTTGCGCAATATAACCTATCGATCTTTGAAATCCTGTCTTTTTAAAGATATAGGATTCATGCTTAAATCTTCTTATCGCATCAATTCCACATACATCAGTATCCATAATATTTGCTTTAAGTTTAGCGTCAGATACCCATGATGTTTTACAATAATAATCTTCTCCAGTCGCATCTTCATACTGTAAATAATCAGTGCTGCTGTCAGGGTGGCCATGATATATCTGCCTAATATTACGGAAACCACCTCCAGTAACATTAGAAACGACTACATAACCTTTTCCATTTTTAGGCTGAACTGGAAAGTTCGATGATCCCAAAAATATATGTCGCTCCGTCCAACCTGATGGATTTAAGCCAAAATTCAGTGTGTACCACGATGCACCACTATTACCGTCAATATCTGTTTGTCCCAATGATAAAAACTTTGCACCAGTATCAGCCGATAGTAATATACCTCTGCTGGTACTGCTAGTGTAAGATGATGCTATTCCTCCACAATGATTACTGTTAATAAACAAATCCATGCGCCCATTACCTATTACTACCTTTGTATTTTCTGTTCCAAGACTTGTAAATGATCCCGTCAATAATGCATTGTCAGCTTTTAACTTTCCTTCATGTGTCACATAAAATGGAGCACCTGTCATAGATTCTGCTGTGCTGCCTGCATAAAAAGCATACGTCCCGGCACTTTGCATTACAGTATATTTACCATTGTTTTGCGCACTCAATCTTAATGCTCCGATGTCAAACCCACCAATCTTACCAGATGTGGCAGTGACCGTCCCAATCATAGTTAGATTTCCGTTTGTATCACCATACAGCACCCTGCCCCCAGCATTGTTATAAATGGATAACGCACCATTATTGACACGTAATCCCCCAGAATTGATCACAACACTCATATTGCCTGTCACTTCTGATTGAGCAGGCGCCCAGTAAGATGGATCAATAGCTGAATTAGCTTCGCATAGGAAAGGTCTATTAAAAGCTATGCGTCCTTTGAAGTCTCTACCATAAAGATATACTCTTACATATTCTATTTCTTTATCTTCAACCTCTACAAACTTGCCTACCCGCACCCATTTATGGGATGTATCTCTGACAGACCCTGAACTTCTGGTGCCATCGGTATAATATATATTGATAATATAAGTTGCAAGTGGATTTGTAGGCCCAGCCACATAATCGGAATTTGTCAAAAATTCAGTGGACATATAAAATCCTTTTACCTTACGTCCTATGTCTATACGTTGAAACCAGTTACTGTTCGCAGTTCCATCAAATGCACTTGATTCCAACCAAAGCGCACGCCCTGTACTGCTTCCCCATGTCATCGCTCTGCCGCCTGTACATGTCGACGCTAATGATTTGTTCCAACAAGCTGTATCATTTGTAAAATCAGAATTCTCTATGAGATTTATTCGATTATATGATTCCTTGATACTCACTGATAAACTGTCTACCTTTTGCGTGATCGTTGAGCTCATGCTATTCACAATATCCTTGGTAGCATATGTATCACTTACCGTTGTTTTAAATCCGTTAACATCAGCAACCAAAGAATTAAGCTTAGTTGATGTATAAGATGCAGTGGATTCAATTGAAGACACTCTGCCAGTCAATCCATTTACACTTTGTTCAAACTGTGTCTGTT
>NZ_JAHOOJ010000051.1:0-2793 GCF_019132535.1 Erysipelatoclostridium sp. DFI.2.3
TATATGGATAGGTAAGTTCCTGATATTATAAATATCTCAAACTTTTCCCCCCATTCACACGGAGCGTGCGACTTTCACCGCACTCCGCGTTCCATCGTGTTTATATTGAAAAGTATTTATGTAGTAGACCTATATCAAGTTTAATTCTTGATTGCCAGCTAATACTCTATATTTATTTAGTCTTATGAGCTGGACTTTATTTAGTTTCAATAGAGCTATATATTTTTGTATTGTTTCTTCTGTTTTTGCGTGTATTAGACGATGTACCGCCTCTTTTACCAAAATAAGATTTTTATAATCGTCATTACCACCAGCCCTAGTTGGTACAATATGATGACAGTGTATTTCATTAGCTTGTTGAAATTCTTCCAGAGTTATAGCACATTTTCCATGTTGGGCAGAAAATAGCGAAATTCGATTGTCTGCGTATTCTATTGTGCGATTTTCCAAAGATAATTTCATCAACTGATACATCAGTAATTTATCAACACTTAGATTGGTATGGATAAATTTTCTTCCCTCTGGAGTATAGCAGTTTGCTGAATACACTTTTGCCATTGGTTTTCTGTGTTGGATATATCCAACAGGGAATATAGGTTCGCCCTCGCCAGCAACATATCGAAGCATTTTAGATTTACCATATCTTGTTGCTTCTTTTGTTGTAAGTTGTCTGCCTGTTTTTCTCAATCTGCCCTTTTTGCTTGCACCTAATCTGTTAGTGAAGATAGCCATTACAGCTCTATTAAGTTTCATACAATCCAGATTTACATTTGTTGCAATCTGATAATAATTTTGCATACCTAATACCATTGAATTATAAAGTCTTATTTCCTCTAATTCTGTTTTTCCCTTTGAGGGAGAAGCAATTTTCTTTGCCTGTGATACCAGCTTGTCTTTTTGGGTCTTGAATTGTTTATCACTTATATGTGATTTAACAACTAACTTCTTTCTTCTCGGTATCATTTTAATCTTGAAACCAAGAAAGTCGGAGTATCTTTTTCTAACATTTACAATTCTTGTTTTTTCTTGTGATACTTCCAATTTTAGTCGTTGCTCGATCCATTGAGTAATTGCTATTTTGGTTTTTTCAGCACTTTCTTTGTAGCGACAGAAAACTCTAAAATCATCTGCATAACGAACCATATACATTTCCTTTAACTTTGTTTTCTTCATTTCTTTGTAAGCGTTGCTTTTACATGGGCTACCGCTTTTATTGATATGAACCACATAGTTTTTTGTAACAGGATTTTCCTGCCATTGACTTTCTACCCAATGGTCTAACTCATTAAGAACAATGTTGGCTAGTAGTGGGGATATAATTCCCCCCTGTGGAGTTCCTTTCTCTGGATATGTTATTGTGCCGTCAGGCATTTTAATTGGAGCTTTTAATATCCTTTTTAAAATGAATATCAAGTGCTTGTCCCGTATTCCCATAGCCCATATCTGTTTTATCAGTTTGGAATGGTTCACGTTGTCAAAGAAACCCTTAATATCAAATTCAATCACATAATGTAGCTGGCTGATTTGTAGGCGGTTATAGGTTGCTTTTATTGCATTTTCAACCGACCTATTAGGTCTGAAACCGTAGCTGTTTTCACTAAATTTAGCTTCGCAGATTGGTTCTAATACTTGTTTGATACATTGTTGTATAAGCCTGTCCCACATACAAGGAATGCCTAGAGGTCTGGTTTTCCCATTTGGTTTTGGTATTTCTTTTCGCCTTACTGGCTTAGGTCGATACCCGTGCGGAGTGCCTGCGACAATATATCTTACCTTTTTGACAACTGTTTCTGCTGGCAATTTGCCAATATCTTTAATTATTGTACCGTCTGTTCCTGCTGTCTTACTGCCTGCATTTGCTTTGATATTTCGATATGCCAGTAATATATTTTCTCTCGATAGGATAATATCCATAAGATGAGTGAAAATATCTCCATTCTTACTTTTGGCATATAAATCATCAAAGGTGTTTTGCATTTCGTAATATTCAGCGTGTCTTAAATCTTCTACACACAATGTTTCATTTTTATTTTTAGGCATAAGGCTTCACTCCTTTGCTTGAAATTGAGTGAGCTTTTTTATCTTACTCGTAATCCTTATTAAAGCAACATAATACTTTTCTAATATATACACGACTTGAGGGTATTCCTCCATTCCCATTACAAGAATTTCTTAGGTTCGCCCTCTGCTTTTCAGCATTGGTTCAACTGCTTATTGTTCTTCGTCAGCTTATTCTCTTGATGAGAACCCAATACCTTTCCTCGTTCCGATAATCTTATCTATACATATATATCCTTAGGTCACTAGCTATAAGCCTGCTGGCTTGATACCGCCTGTAACGGTATATGGCATTTCATAACCTATATTCTTACTTTGCCACACCAGCTACGATTTCTCGTACCTTTGCATTTCTACAAAGTACAAATTTAGACCCGTACATTCGCTGTTTCGTCAGTCCCTTGTGGAACATTCTAACCATAGATATTTTATAGACCCCCGACCTGTTGGATACGCTACCCACCTCTGGATAGTTTTCGATAGAAGATATATGTTCATCAACTATTACGGTATCTTTCAGCCGTCTTTACCGAGCTTCAAACATTCTGAGTTTCCTCATTCAATGCTTGTCGGAGGCTCAGGGCAGGCGTTTCAGAGCGTTACTTCATCATTCCACCTGTCAGATTATCAGTTCTCCTAATAATCAAACTTTTTCGTTCTTTTATTAGTGCCTTAGCTTTTCACTAAGGAACGAGTCGCACATAAATTTTGTCCGAAATTCATTTAATTGTCCTC
>NZ_JAHOOJ010000052.1:0-1851 GCF_019132535.1 Erysipelatoclostridium sp. DFI.2.3
AGGGGCTGTGACAGATAAGTCACAGCCCAGACATAAAAAATACACCCAATTCTATAGAGAAGAAGGTGTATTTTTTGGTATAATTTATGTATGACAAGTACTCAAATTAACCAAGGAAATTATACCGCATATCAACCATATATGCTACTAAATTTTGATTATTCTTTTCAAAATGATGTTCTTGATGATGATTTGAGCGTCACGATCTTGGAAGTCTTAGGGAGGATTAATCTAAATAAATTTATAGATTTCCATAATCTTGATTCTCGCTCTTATGACCCTGTCATGATGTTGACCATCATCCTCATGGCCTTTGCTGAAGACGGCTATGCTTCTTTACGAAAACTGGAAAAACTTTGTCGCTATGATATTCGTTACCGTAGTATCACGAACGGTTGTGTTCCAAGTTATAAGAGCTTTGAACGATTCATCAATCATACATTGAAAGAATCCATTCAAACGATTGCGAAAGAAATCTATCTGTATGTACAAGATGAAAAAGCATTGGAAGAACAGATTCTTTATATTGATGGTACAAAATTTGAGGCAAATGCCAATAAGATGACGTTCTGTTGGAAAGGTTGGAGTAAACGATACCTTCCCAGACACTGGCAGAAATGTATGGAACTGTTAAAACAAGTGAATCGATACTTTAAAAAACATGAAATCAATATCAATTATTCAATTTTGAAATATCCAAATATTGAGTATATGATCAAAATAGATGAAGCGCTTGAAAATTGGCTGAAGGAAAAAGAATATATCCGAAAAGGCAGAGGAAAACACGAAATCGCAAAATTGTGCGATGAATTGAAGAAAAGTGCAGTAAAGATGTGGGAGTATGCAATCCAGGAAGATATATTGGAAGACAGGAACAGTTTTTCCAAGACAGATCCAGATGCCACATTCATGCATATGAAATATGATTATTACAATCATACAAATGTATTCAAACCGGGATATAACGTACAAATAGGAGTAAATAATGGGTACATCGCCTATCAATATCTAAGTAGTGATCCAAATGATATAAAAACGTTACAACCATTTACAGAAGGATATAAAGAATTATATGGAAAATACCCTGATATAGAAGTAACGGATGCAGGATATGGGAGCTATGATAATTACTGTTACTGCAAAAGTAAAGGGATTAAAGGACTATTGAAATACAGTGGATATGAAAAGAAGAAAGAGAAAGTAAATGATAAGAATCGCTATCAACTGCGGCACATGGAACGACAAGAGGATGGTACTCCAGTATGTCCAGCCGGACATGTATTTGAGATAGAGCGAATAGGACTCAATATCAAAGGACAATATCCAAAAACGACGATGTATTACAGAAATAAAAACTGCGGTGAATGTCCACACAGGAGCAAATGCACGACATCAAAGAACGGAAGAAGTGCACGGATAGTCCCTGCCTTAGAAAAGATGCATAAAGAGATAGATGAATGTCTAAAGAGTGAAGAAGGAAAGAGATTGATGAGAAATCGTAGTGCACAGGCAGAGGGAGCGTTTGCGGACATCAAACAAGATTTTGAATATGTCCGCTTGCATCGACGAGGAGAAAGCGGAGTCAAGGTAGAACTAAGCTTAGTGTGTATTGGATATAACATAAGAAAGTACCATAATTATAAAATAAGGGATAAAAAAAGAGAAAAGCAGAGAAATGTAAGCAAACTGAATTAGTTTTCCACAATGGGATGGGGGATTTCTAACGAAAAAAGGGCCTAAAACCAGATTCACTCAAAAAGTTGTTTTCAGTGTACCCAAAATACAAAAATCATAATAAAAAAGGCTGTGATTTTCAGAGAAACACTAATTTCTCTTACTCGTCACAGCCCC
>NZ_JAHOOJ010000053.1:0-1786 GCF_019132535.1 Erysipelatoclostridium sp. DFI.2.3
GGCTATCCAAATTTTTTAGGGGTTTTCGCCAGAAATTTGGGGGTCAACTTTGGGGGAGAGAAAAAATAAAGGCTAAAAATTAAGACCCCTAAAGTTAAAATCAAGAGAATCAGTGAAAAAACATTCTGATTCTCTTTTTTTGGTTATGCTTCTGTACAAATTCTTAATCTCTTTATTCTTTTACTTTATATTTACCACGTTTCTTTCCAACATAGCTATGTACTTCATTAGATGATTTGGGCGTATTTCTCAATGCAGGTCTATTTCTGGTAGACCATAAGATTCGATTTCTAGTATAATTAAAATTAGAGGAACCTCGTGAGTTTCTCTTATAATCTTTCGGCTTTCGGTTGAATGATTCCATAGGTCCATTGGATAAACGTGCATAGTAACGCTCATTATCCTTTGCACTACGTCTTGATACCTCAGTTATAGTAAATGAGCGGGCAATCTCATGCTTATATTTATCAAGGTATTGTGAGAAAAGACGAGGAATGTAACCTCTGAGAGCCTTAAATTCTTCAATCATTTTTAATAATTCTTGCATTACTTCATCTTCAGAACTAAAGTGAGTATTATTGAATCTAATATATTTTTCTTTCACATCTCTGATTATATTGAACTTAGGATCTAGTGAGAGAAATAGTTTTTCAATAGTATATGTATCTGCGTACATTCTAAGAGAGCTGTGGTAATACCTTTTGTCAGAGTAATTGATATTGTCTTGATTCTTCAAAAGCACCCAGCGATATTTTCTAAGCAAGATAACTTCTTGTGATTCCTGAATCGTTTTATTGTCTCTATTGGTGTCATGATTTTGTTTTTCAAGCCTTTTAAGATCTCTATCTTTATATGCTTTCATTACTGAATTGATATAAGTATTAATCAATCCTAATAAATATTTAACAACATGAAAACTATCTAAAATCGACACAGCATTTGGAAAGAAATGCTTGGGTAATTCAAGATAAGGCTTATATGCATCAGAAATAATATAACGAACATGTTTTCTTTCTTCGTATGGAATGGAGAAGAAGTAGTTTTCAATGGTATGATGCCACCGGTTATGCAAGATGTCAACAATCTCTCCAGAAGTAAAGTCCATAAGAATCAAGGCATATTTCTCTTTTTCAGAAATATCAATATGTACTTCATCAACGGAAAGAAACTCAGGAAGAGTTAAACGTGGCAAATCCACGTAAGCAGTGAAAAGATCGTGAACTTGAGTATCAGATAAATTGAATTGTCTGGCAATAGATGCGGTAGAACGATCAAGGTCTTTCATAGCCTCTAAAACTAGTAGAGGAGTAATATCAGAGGATTGTTTATAACGCTGAAAGAATGGGAAATCTTCATTAACATATGTGGAACAGTTAGTGCATTTCCACTTTCTTTGGCTCACGATAAAGATGATGCAAGTTCCGTCTTGTAAGACAGGGTGTTTGATTTTGCGCTTATAAATACCTTTTGAGTGCATTCTGCAAGAACAATTAGGGCAATAAGACGGGATAGATGGTCGAGAGATATATACATACTTGGTATCAGCGATGATTTCAACATCGTTGATGATAATAGAACCATCATCGGGAATGTTTAATAATTTAAATAGATAAGAATGATCCATGATTACCTCCTTCACAGAAGCATAACCAATAGAACATTATAGAAAAAGAAACAGATGAATGCCACCTGTTTCTTTTGGGATTTATCCCCCTAAAGTGTCCCTCAAAGTTCAGACCCCTAAATTGACCCCTAAAGTTTAGCCCCCCAAATATTTTGGATACCC
>NZ_JAHOOJ010000054.1:0-1705 GCF_019132535.1 Erysipelatoclostridium sp. DFI.2.3
TCATTAAGTTAAGAGGATGAAAACAAACAGGATGCGGTTTTATTTTATCTCATTCTGATAGGATTAAGAGTATTCTGAAAAAAATGCATGACAAAAAGAAGATTTTTCAAGCAATTTATAAACTTTTGAGTTATAACTATATCGTATTAAGAAAAGCGGTAGTTGAAACATACTAGCGTTTGTGATTTCATAAGCCTCTTACATTTTCGATTTTGGCGGATTGGTAAGATATCTTGTGAAATGAGAGTTTCAAGATCAGGCGGGTGACCGCCTTTTCTTTTATAATGCTGGATAAAATAGCGACAATGATGTATCGCCATTTTTTTTGTTTATCGCATAAGAATACTTTTTTTTCTTACCCTTTCCCTTTGGCTTTTTATTTATTATATGATGAGCCATAATAAAAGATATATTATACAGTATCATCCTTGCCCAAATCTCCTGTTGGATGCTTTCTCGTTTTTTCGCATGAACAGCACACAGATCCGCTGAATATTTAAGGTCACGGAACGATAATTCTATACCCCATCGAGTATTGTATATTTCTTTTATTTCATCCTTACTAAATTCATCCCGGCTTAAATTTGTGATGATGGATTCATATTCTTCACTACCATCCAGCTTAAATCGAACTACACGGAAATGAAGTACATACTCAGGATTATGTTCATCAATAAAATCAAACGTAGATGTAGTAGATAAGAAACGATATTTCTCTGGTTGAGATTTTATATCTTTGGTCTGTTTTCTTGTCAATGTGATATGTAAATCCAAATCAAATTCTTCATCTGGCAGATTGAATTTTCTTAAAAGACTGGAAATCGAGTGTATATCTTTCACACGTATCAAAAAGGACTTACCCGACTGTATGATATGTGCCATAGTATTCCAGGTTGCATAATTTCTATCTGCGATAAAAATAGCATTATCATCGTGAAAACGTTCAACTATTTTCCACATGGCTTCGACCTCGTTCTTACTATGAATCCCTTGAACGATCGTATCTAAATAACGATGGTTTAAAACATCATAGCTGACATTAAGATGAAAAGCAGATAGAAATTTTCCTTTCGATGCACTTTTATGTAACGTATCGGGATCACTAAAATCAAGTGGTATTTGCATTTCAGACCCATCGACCGCAATAAGATGATAGCCCTTATATAAATTATCAGGTGGAAATGCTTTATTCAGTTCATTCAAAATATATTGAAAAACACGTGAAGAAATTTTAGAACGTGCCTGGACAAGTGCAGAGGCAGTTGGGGTATTATTTGAGTAATGGAAAAAATCAAGTAGTTCTTCCCGGATAGGCTTACCCGCCATTGATAAGATGAATGAAATAGTATCTTTAAAAGATAGCTTTCTAGATTTACGAGTGAAATCAGAACTTTCATGTGTGACAAAATGTTGATCATATTTCAAACGATCCGCCTTATTTAAAATCTTATCCAAAGAATTGAAAAGTGTTTTATGGATAGAGATCATACCACAATCCCCTCAATTCTTTTATCAGATATGAAGGTAGAACAAGCATTGAAATTATTACTAAGGATCATATAAGATCACCTCCTATACCTTACAAAAGCGCGAAGTGTAACGGAGCGCACGATTTTTCTGATTTTGTCAAGCCTAAATAAAAAAGACACCTATACTTTTTGTATAAATGTCTCTCATCTATTTTTCTTTAACTTAATGACATTGA
>NZ_JAHOOJ010000055.1:0-1208 GCF_019132535.1 Erysipelatoclostridium sp. DFI.2.3
ACCATTGATTATACCTAAAATAGTATTTATTTGATTTAAACCCGTCCAATCCATACCCTCACCTCATGATTATCACACCTAAATAATACATTTTTTGTAATTTTTTGTCAAACTATACATAAAAAAACCACCCATCCCCGAAGGAATGAGTGGTAATTTTATGTATTAGACTTCGCGCAACGGTCCGGCATACAGCCAGATTTTACGACCTCCGACATTTGCCTGCACTGAATTTGTAGGTTTATCCACCGCAAGCACCTTAAATTTCTTGTCACATTTCCAGTAATCACCTACGCTGAAAACTTGTGACTTTGTTTTCTTACCGTTCTTATCACATTTGGTAAGTGGTCCCGCCTGAATGGAGTTACCGCCGTTCCCGGTCATCTCCTCGCACCAGATGCTATCCATGTTGGCCAATACCTGGTCTACGCTATGCACTCCTGTAATGACGAAGTATTCTCCTTTATGCAAAATCTGATCAGGCTGTCCCGGTTTCGCAGGCTTGGAAGGTTTCTTATGTTTTGCAGGTTTGTTCCCTGGCTTCTGCTCTGTGCTGTTTGCTTTCAGCTGGAAGCCTTCTGCAATGCCGTCTACAATGCCCTGTGCGATGGATTCCTTATTTGCCTGATATTCGGCCATGTCAGCCTTATTGTCAATGAAGCACGTCTCTAACAAGGCGGAGCTGATGCCTAAACACTTGCATGTATAAATCACCAGCCAGTTTGTCACCTTGACACCGGAGCCACCACGCTTCACGAAGTGCTTTCCCAGCTTGTTCATGATGGCCTGCTCAACATCAGTATACTTCTCACTGTCTGTTACAAAGATTTCTGTTCCGTGTCCGGATCCATCGAATGCATTGAAATGTACTTCCAGCACATAATCATACTTACTGATTTTGAATGTACCGTTCTGCACATCATAGAATGCGCTGCGATTTTGATTGTATACATCCACAATTGCATATTTTCTCAGTTTTGGAGCAATCAGGTTGACTAACTCTCTGGTGAGGTTAGCTTCTTTGTATCCACATCCGGAAGCTCCTTGATCGCCTGCACCATGCCCTGCAATAAGTAATATTTTCATTATTCTTCGTCCTCGCTTTCTTTGTTAATAAGTTTGTCGGCAACAGCTAAGCCGTTGCTCAAAATTTTTGGTACGTTGAATCCAGCTTCAACAAAGTTTTCACAGATGGAACGTGCTTCATT
>NZ_JAHOOJ010000056.1:0-1150 GCF_019132535.1 Erysipelatoclostridium sp. DFI.2.3
GAATAAGCGCACTGAAAATAGGCTCCATTATGCCTATGTATAACTAAATTCCACTTCTATTTTATAGTTACACTATAAATAACTGTTCTTTGCCGCTGCTCTTATCATTCTTTATATCATCTGTTTGTTACTTATGAGTCAATACGCTTGGACGAAGTATCACTTCGTCCTTATCTATTTTCTGTAGACCAAATTCATAAAGTTTCTGCGCTAATTCCGGACACATGAACTCACATAGCTCAAATGGGGATTTTCCATTCAAATGTTCCTTGGCACTGGAATTGATATGTGAGATGGCTACATTCAAGGAAGTCTGATCGGTCAGGCCGATACTGCGTAAGTCTACTTCGTTAGGTAATATATAACGTAATTCACGATGCATATTTTCCAGGCTTCCTTTCTGCCCGGACTGCATAGGGTCGCAATAGAAGACTCGTGTCCTTCTGGTACCATCGTCTCTTTTTTCCATATGCTCAGCATCAGTAAATTCACCTCCGCGATCGGTGAGTGTTATATGAGCTTCCTGTTCAAACAGGCTTTTTCCAAGGATGGAATCAAGAACAGCTAGTCCGTCAACCATATCTGCAGCAGTCTTCGTGTCGTGATATACAGCAAACAGGAGCCCATATTTGATGAATTTGAAAGTCTGGATAAACGGTCCATTGGAAATGTCATTATAGACTGTATCCATTTGTAAAATGTGTGTGATTTCCTCAGACTCAACATAGGATTGGTAATCTGTGTAAAGCCGTCCAACAAGGAATTTACGGTCTTGTCGTTTTTTATAGATCGTCTTCTTCTTAGCGGTCATTTTTCTTTTGACTTTTATACGAAGGTCAATATTAGCAATGCCAACACATTCGAATACACCTTGTTCAATATAGTTGTAGAGTGTCTTCTCACTGATTCCAAGTTCGGGATGTGCAGCTATGATCTGATAAGGTGAATGACCTTTTAATATAAGAGGCTTGATGGTATTGCCTAGCTCTACAGCTTCTGATGAGGTCAGATTGATTCCGGTTCGAGACTCAACGAGTTCGCTACGGTATTCCTCATAGGCGATCGTAGGTTTATAGAGGTATTTATCAAAGCGGCAGCTTTTCAGTTTCTCACAGCCATTACAAGCTCCCGGAGTACGATCTCTGCGTTT
>NZ_JAHOOJ010000057.1:0-1100 GCF_019132535.1 Erysipelatoclostridium sp. DFI.2.3
GCATTTAGGCTATGATCGCGCTGAAAGAACATCTTGTGAAGGGAAGAAAAACTATCGCAATGGCACTGTGAAACGCACAATGAAAACACAATTAGGTGAAGTAGATGTAAACGTACCACGTGATCGTAACGGCGAATTTGAGCCGCAGATCATTGGGAAATATCAGAGAAATGCCGATGGCATCGAGGAGCGCATCCTTTCCTTGTATGCTACTGGAATGTCCACAAGAGATATCAAAGATCAGATTAAAGGACTGTACGATGTAGAGATTTCAGAAGGACTGGTAAGCAAGATCAGCGAGCGCATTCTGCCCGAAGTAACAGAATGGCAAAACAGACCCTTAGAAGCCTTCTATCCATTCATATTTATGGATGCGATCCATTATAAGATCAGAGAAGATCATCAGGTTGTGACCAAAGCAGCCTATGTTGTTTTAGGCATCAACAACGAAGGAATGAAGGAAGTTTTAGGATTGTGGGTAGGTGCGAGTGAATCAGCGAAATACTGGATGGGAGTGCTGAATGAGTTGAAAAGCAGAGGGGTTAAGGATGTTTCCTTGTTCTGCGTAGATGGTCTTACAGGCTTCAGAGAAGCCATAGGAGCTGTCTATCCAAAGGCACGTATTCAGCGTTGTATTATCCATCAAATTCGCAACAGCACACGCTTCGTGAGTTATAAGCATATCAAGGAGTTCATGAGGGATTTAAAAACTGTTTACCAAGCAAATACAGAGGAACAGGCACTGAATCAGTTAGCAATTTTCAAGGATAAATGGGGCAAGCAATATCCAACCGCAGTACGTAGCTGGGAAGAGAATTGGGATATACTAAGCACATACTTTGATTATCCAGTTGAAATCCGCAAAATCATTTACACGACAAATGCGATCGAAGGATTGAACAGACAGTTCAGAAAAGTCACGAAAACAAAGACGGTTTTTCCAAATGATGACAGTTTGAGAAAGATGCTTTACTTGGCTATTCAGAACCTCAGCAGCAAATGGACACAGAGATGTCGAAACTGGGATATGATTCAAAATCAACTTGCCATTATGGAAGCAGTAGAAGCATAATGAGTAAAGATAAAGGCATATAAAAAAA
>NZ_JAHOOJ010000058.1:0-821 GCF_019132535.1 Erysipelatoclostridium sp. DFI.2.3
CCTTTTTTAAGACCTTTTTCAAGCCCCAGCTTTTCAGCTTCTGCAGTTCGCTCCTCCAAATTGGCCTGTACTGCCTGCTCCGCAAACTCCACCGATTCCGCCCAGCTGAACAATGATCCGTCCTCACGCATTTCATTATATTTTTCCATAACCACGTTCACCATCCTTCTCTTCATGTTTAGTATAGCATCATCCGGATTATATGCAAGCACATAGCAGAAAGTTTCAAATTCTGTCAGATTTTCCACGCCTCCAACCTCCTTTACACGCTGTTTGATCATCGGTAGAAACACGATGGCTCGATTCAATGTACCGTTGGGTTCCTCCTGATTATCCTCATCCTTTACCTTGTAGTGGCGTATCATGCGTCCGCCATCCCTGGGCTTATCATTCATAAAGATAATCTGATAAAACGGCTTCAGCTCTGTATATTCGTCTCCCTGCTTCAGCTGTCTTCCGACCAGGCGGTAGCCATACTGCTGAAAACGCAGCTGTTCCTTCTGCGTATAGCCGGATACCTGCATTTCCAGATCGTAAAAATGGCCGGCTTCATCCTCCAGCACGACATCCAAAACCGCACGTTTGCCAAAAAAAGCTTCCGGCAGCAGTTCCGGGTTCAGGACCTTCGTTTCATGGACCTTCAGTCCGTAAATTTCTTCGATGATTCTGCTTCTCAGCAATGCAGAGCCTGCATCGTCCCCAATCAGCATGTATTTGAAGAAAACATCATTGTGAAAGGGGATCGGGTAATCCTTTGCATATTCTTTTTCCATAGGTAGTATCCTCCTTTTTTTCCTATATACTCTTATATACGTATGAAA
>NZ_JAHOOJ010000059.1:0-743 GCF_019132535.1 Erysipelatoclostridium sp. DFI.2.3
CTTACTGTTGCTATCTTATGATTCATTTCTCTCACATCATCAAATAAATCAATAACGCCCTTATCCTTACACTCTTCAATTTCATTAAACAACTGTATACTTTTACACAAAGGTACCAAATCAGATATTTTAAATTTACCAACTACTAGCTTATTTATATCTACATATTTATCTTTTTCCAGTTTGATGAGTCTTTTTATTTCTTTATTCATCATAGGATATTTAGCTACCCTGTCTTCTAATATTGTATATTTTACACTTATGGTATTTAATTCTATACCGTAAACTTGTGAACATTCACTTATAATCGTTTTCCTATAATCTAAATTACTGAGTATTATAAAAATAGGCGGAACAATAATTATAATCAAGCTTATTATAATGATGTATATCATAAAACCCCCTCCTATCCTGAAACTTTTTCTAATAACTTAGTATTGGTCTGTTCTAGTGAGGTGATACGTGCCTTGAAATTGCTTTTGCAAGTACGGCATACTCTTGCATTTTCCTTTTGAGCAGATATACGCTCTTTTTCTAGCTTTTCCATAAACTGTTTCTTATTTTTATGATTTAGCCACCCCCAAAAAGCTGTGCCTATATTAATGATACCAACCACACCATTGATTATACCTAAAATAGTATTTATTTGATTTAAACCCGTCCAATCCATACCCTCACCTCATGATTATCACACCTAAATAATACATTTTTTGTAATTTTTTGTCAAACTATACATAAAAAAA
>NZ_JAHOOJ010000006.1:0-194248 GCF_019132535.1 Erysipelatoclostridium sp. DFI.2.3
CACGGGAAAGGGTGTACTTAAAAAATAGATCGTTACTGTAGTTGAGTTGATTCCTTGCATTTGACATTTTTATGTCCTCCATTCTGTAAGGGCTCCTTACCCCCTTCTATACGTATGGAATCTGTCAAATTCCTAAAAAATCCGCAAATCTTTGATAACTTTTTCTATTTTTCACGTTAAAAGGGATTTTATCATATTCGCATTGTCTTTAAAGCATTCCCCTGTCGATCTGCTATACGGTTTTCCCCTTCACAGGTATCCATAGTCGGTGAAGAGCTACAACCCTTCACAAAGCGCACGCAAAAGCAACATATCGTAGAAACTATCATCAGCTACGGGATTGTATTTGAAGCATTTGATACCGATGTTTATCAGGCTATATTCGCTATAAGTTCGATTTTGATTATCGTGGCACTCATCACAAAACACAATTTTACAAATGAAGCGGATATGATCAAACAGCCTCCTTTGTGATATATTAGATATGGACTGGCAGATTATTAGCCCGGTATTTTTCATTGAAAGCTATATGCTTTCAACGCCTTACCGGCAGATATAAATGCAGGGATGCGGCAATTGTGTACAGTCTTCCTCATCTCTCTGCAATGCCGTTTTTGTAAGTCCTTCTAAAGTCTGGTTTAAACCGCCGTATACTTCCTGTCACCGATTAACATACCTTAAGAAACCGATGGTATTTTTTACTTCATTTTTATTGTCTATTGCGCTAAACTGTAGATAACTGCGTTCAGAGGTATGCTGCCGGATATATCTGTTTATCCTGCACATACTTGCATACGGAAGCATTACGAAAGCGAGGCTTATAATATGGAATTATTTGACATCCTGCAAACTGCGGAAGAGGTAAGCGGCATTGATATGAAAGCTGTTTTGCAGGCAATGGGAATCAGTGTAAACGTAAAGGAGCATACAGAGCAGGAACAGGCACTGATCTGTTCGTTTGTATCCAATTTCATCACCCTTCCTGCATGGAGGGTGGATAATGACGATATTGTGAAGGCACTGCTGAATGTTCTGGTAGAAAAATATAAGCTGCCGCTATCCTTTGTAGCTGCGGCGGCAGGAGTGCAAAAGGAGCAGCTTGCATCATTTCAAAAGGGCGGGGAGATTCCCCTTTCCACAAAATACACACTGGCCGCGCAAATCAGCAGACTGAGTAATATGATCTGTCCCTTTGATGAAACCATGCAAGCATTGAAGCAGACAGGCAGGAAATAGCTGTTTTCCCTACTGCAAAGGATGAACCAAAAAAAATCAACCGCAAGGAATATACACAGGTTGATTTTTTTATGCTGTCCTAAGTGTGAGAAAGTATCCATCCGTCGGTATGCTTTTCTTTATGATACCGCACTGCGGACATGGAAAACATGGCACAGCTGTAGACTTTCCGCATACGACAAGAATTTTTCAATCAGACTAGCCGGAACAACCCCATAGGAAGCAGCTGAGACAGGTATATGGATATCATAGGAGGTCAACACCACCTCACAGCGTTTCCATTACTGCGTATGTATCCCTCTATAGTCTGTGACAGGCTGTACAACAGCTGCATGTTATCTTACGTGCTTTTTCGCTTCCTCAACATCCTCAAACACCGTGTGGTTGATCTGTGCAGAATCAATACGGCAGAAACCACCGCATTCTCCATAGCTGTCAATGCTGAACACGAAACCGTTTTGTTTGGTTTCCACATCAATTACATGTCCATCATGAATCTGCCCCTCATCCAGGTAATATACCAGAGTTCCTTCCTTCATAAGCATCATCTCCTATATTCAGGATATGCGCAATATTAAAAAAAGACAAGGAAAATGCAAACAGCTTCTCCTTCATCCGATTCCTGTTCAAAGGAAGAGGACTGCATACTTAGAAACAGTAAAAGATCAAGCACATTGATCAGCCGATGCGCCTGATTCTTTTGATTAAGCGGATTTTATGAGGATACCTTAAAGCGGAAAAGACACCTTACTATCCCTGTATGCCTTTTCTTTCCTCATCCCATTCCCGGATGACCTCCTCCAGAATGGCTGCGGCAGTTTCCACCGTATGCTCACATTTCTTTTCCTTGCTGTGATACACCGGTTTAATCTTCGCACAAAGACGAGAACCCATTTTATTTTGAAATGCTATGACCAGCTTCTGCGTCAGTGTTCGAAGAAAAGAACAGTCGTGTGCCTTTGTTTCCACATAGCGTGCGGAAACTACACAGGCTGCGCCGCACAGGGCACCGCATACATCTCCAATCTGAAAGCCACCGCCAAAGGCTGCTGTCATCTTCATATCCCTGTCATGCAGGTCAAGACCATATACCTCATTGCCTGCGCGAATGATGCTTTCCGCACAGTTGTATCCCATATGATAATATTTCACTGCTGTTTCTGCTAACATATCGTACCCTCTTTCTCTTTCACGTATTCAGTATACCAAAAGTTTCTTTTGAAGAAAACCATGAATTTATCTTCTGTCACATTCTTCTGTGAAAAACTGCCGGATTGCTCCGGCAGTATTCGCG
Source organism: Erysipelatoclostridium sp. DFI.2.3 (assembly GCF_019132535.1). Lineage (NCBI taxonomy): Bacteria > Bacillati > Bacillota > Erysipelotrichia > Erysipelotrichales > Coprobacillaceae > Thomasclavelia > Erysipelatoclostridium sp. DFI.2.3. The sequence goes on from NZ_JAHOOJ010000006.1 coordinate 2,531, forward strand.
TTGCATCATGATGTGCCGTGTGCTTTTGCAGAACTGCACCCCTATCCGCCGATATTCGCCTGCATACCGAGCTGTCGGGCATATTCCAGATAACACATCAGATCCTCTTTCTGCAGCATTTTATTCGATAAGGTATACGGTTTTCCCATCTTTTCGTATTTCACCTTTCCCAGTGTATGGTACGGGAGAAGATTCACCTCGCAGACACCAATGGATTTCAGATATCGCAATGCGGATTCCAGTGTGTCTTTTTCATAATTGAACCCCGGTATGACGGGAATGCGTACAATTACCTTCTGTGGATCCACCTTGAGAAGATAACGCAGATTTTCCTTAATCAAAGCTCCATCCGCACCGGTAACCGTACGCAGAATGGCATCATCCGGATGCTTGAAGTCAAATAGAAAAAGATCAATCAGCGGCATCATGCGTATCAGCAAATCTCTGGAGTAGTTACCGGTCGTTTCCACGGCAGTATGAAAGCCCTCCTGCTTGCAGGCACGAAGCAGCTCCCATAATGCTTCCTGCTGAACAAACGGTTCACCACCGCTGAAGGTGATACCGCCGCCGGAGTTTTCATAATAGTCCCGATCCCTGCACAGCTCCGCCATAATCGCTTCCAGCGTCATTTCCTTTCCCTGAAATGCTATGGCATCCTGCAGACACACCCGTTCACAGGCACCGCAGCGCTGACAGCGGTCTTCCCTGTACGTGAAGTTTCCCTGCGCAAACGTGATGGCCTGATGCGGACATGCCCGCTCACACAACCGGCAGCCAACACAGCGCACGGCATTGTGAAACATTGTGCTTTTCACACTCTGTGTCTCCGGATTGGCGCACCATGGACAAAACAGTGGACATCCCTTCAGAAAGAGTGTTGTGCGAATACCCGGACCGTCATGAGTCGCAAAGCGCTCAATATTCGTGACGTTAATCATACAGCATCCTGCTCAGCAGCTCATCCTGAATATCTCTGGTAAGATTCACGAAGACAGCACTGTAGCCGGCTACTCGCACAATCAGATCCGGATACTTTTCCGGATGCTTCTGCGCATCCTCCAATACGCCGTGATCCACAACGGTCACCATCAGCTGGCAGCCGACCTTCTTAAAATACGTATCAAACAGGATTCGGATTTTATCCCGATCCTCATTGAACATGCGCGGTGTGAATTTGATATTCTGCACACTGCCGCCATGATATTTTGCCTGAAATCTGCTTAGGGAATTCAAACAGGCTGTTGGTCCGCTCTTTGCGGCACCGCCCTGCGGATTATTCGCAGGATTCATAAAGACACCCGTTTTCCGTCCATCCAGACTGGCGAAGGTCTGATGACCCCAGTCTGTATTCGTTTGATTATTGGAAATAACGATCAGATAATAGCCAAGACCCGCGTCAATGCCCCGCTGCCGTATTCCCTTAGCGACAAACTCGTATAAATCATTGGCAAGTGCATCGCATTCCGGCTTGTCATTTCCATATTTATCTGCATGCAGCAGGTCTTTTCGCAGCTGCTCATAGCCTTCAAAATCTGCGAGCTGTGCCTCATGCAGCTGTTGTAGTGTGTATACCTTATCCTCATATACCAGCTTACGGATCGCATACAGAGCATCACTGGCATTGATGTTTCCATAGGTTTCATTGGTACCGCCCAGAATCTGTACACCACCGTCAAGCAATGCCCTTCCACGGGTGATACAGTCATCCATCAGGATTGAGGTAAACAGAAAGCTTGCCTCCTGATTCATCACCTCATAGGAATGCTTCTGTGCCTCCACACTGAGGTCAAAATAATAATCCAGCAGCTCCTTATAGGTATCATACAGTTCATCAAAGGTGGTAAACGCACTGCACTCCGGTATGGAAACCGGACCGTTTTTCGCCTTGCCATCCATTGGATCAATCCCTGCATTTAAGGTGATATTGAGAAGCTTCAACAGGTTTAAAAGGGTATTCGGTGTACCGACGCTTTTTCCCTGAATCACGAATTCTCCACAGCCGAAGGGAACATACTGCTCCGCTATCTCACGGGATACACGCATGCCGTACATGACTGCCTCAATATTGACATCATCATTGTACAGCGTCGGATAGGTTGCACCGGATCCGATGCAGTCATATGCCATATCCATGATATCCGCCGGGGTATTTTTACTGAAGCGCAGGGTAAACTGCGGCTCCACGTAGCGGGTATCCCGACAGACACGCAGGCAGATACGCGCAAAGGTATCGCCTTCCTCTGGATGCTCTCTTCCTTCTCCGCCGACGATGATACGTCCATTTACCGTTGTACGGCGGTTCTCAATCATTTTCCACAGAGACTTCAGATACCGGTACGCTTCCTCCTCCGTAATCAGGCCGTCCTCCAGATCACGCTGCAGATACGGCCCCAGCACATCATCCATGCGACCGTAATTGATAACCCCTGCCACTAAGGCATAGATCCAGAACAGCTGCAGCGCCTGATGAAAGGTTGCAGGCTTCTGTGTGCGGATAACCGCAAGATCGCGTTCCATCAGCTCCAGGTCCTGCAATCGGCTGCGCGCAGCATCCAGCTTTGCTTCCCGCACCAGCTCAATCTGACGGTCGATAACCTCCTGCAGCAGCGTTAAGCTTTCCACACAGCTGTTTAAAAAGGTATTGGGCTTCTGTGAACGGATCAGCGTTTTCAGCCCCTCCAGTCCATATGCCATGAGCTTTTTGTAATTCAGCATCATACCGGATAAGCGTGCAGTTGCCATCAGCGGATAGGAGCAATCGATAAAGCGGCCGATGGTGGACTCATTCAAAACATCTGCACAATATATCGCCTTGGTGTCATGCTCCTCCCAATAGGCATACAGAGCATCCACTCTGGCCTTATCTTCCTCGCTGTCGAGCTGTTCCTTAAACGAGCGCAGCTTATGGAAAACACAGTAATGGGAAACACCGCCGATGCTGGTCACACTGCCAAAGCCAATCGGCAGAAAATCCAGACGTCCGGCCAGCAGATCATCATCCTCTATGCTTCGAAACAGAGCAGGAAAAATAGTACGCAGGCAGCGAAGTTCACGTTCTGCCTTATCCAGAGCGGCACTATCCCTGTGAGCCTGTGTATAGGCCTCCATGATGGCAAGCTGTTCCTGTGGTGATTTTTCGCACGGAATCGGTTTGGATACCTCAACATTCTGCGCGCCGTCAATACTGATTTTCTTTTTCATACTCCTGTGCCTTCCTTTCTTATATCATGAGATCAGTGCTTTGCCTTTTCTGCATCTCTCCAGTTATCCTGATAGCCGCCAAGCAGATCGACAAAACGCTTTGCAGTCAGATGCGGACGGGTGATGGCACTTCCTACGACAACAGAATGCGCCCCCAGATAAATGCACTTCATCGCATCCTCCGGCGTATAGATATGTCCCTCCATCATGACGAATGCTTCATCGCGGAAGGTACGGCACATCTCCGCAAACATACGGTAATCCGCACCCTCGATATGCTCTGTTTCCTTTGTATAGCCGTACAGCGTCGGTGCAACGATATCCGCACCGTTTTCCACAGCGCGTGCTGCTTCCTCCATGTTGGAAACATCCGCAAAGATAATAGCTTCCGGAATTTCCTGTTTCACGGTTTTGATCAAATCCCATGCCTGTGTGTTTTCATGTGTAATCTGTGATGTACAGTCCAGAGCGATGATTTCCGCTCCTGCCTCCCACACAGCTCTTGCGGCATCCATCGTCGGTGTGATAAAAACATCCGTATCGTCATGCCAGATTTTCCATAAACCGATCATCGGCAAATCAACCTTATCCTTAATTGCCTTGATCTGTTCCGGAGAATTCGCGCGGATTGCCACAGCTCCTGCCCATTTGGCTGCCTCCGCCATTTTTACTACGATGTCATCGGTATAGATAGGGTCATCCTTCTGTACCTGACAGGATACGATCAGACCGTCTTTCAGACCGTCCAGCAGTGCTCTTTTCTTAGGATCAGTAGTTTTCATTCCATGTTCTCCTTTTCTGTGTCCTTCTTACAATTTTATTATAGAAGTATGTAGAAAGGATATCAATCTTTTTATATCATTTTAATTTATTTTGATTCATATTGATTCATAATCTGTGATATTTTTAAAATTTATATTATGAAACTCTTTATTCTTTAGCAGTTTTCGCAATACCGCAATAATTATATTGACTTAAAGCGTGCTCCAAGTGATTTAGTGAAGCTGATGGTTATTCATTACCATGGTATTGCTAGTCACTGGTTCTTCGTGTGATATGTTAACAGATACATACTTTATAGAGGAGGTACAATCATGACAATTGCCGAAGTAAGCCGTATGTTTGAAATTTCCGCAGATACGCTTCGCTATTATGAAATAATCGGACTGCTTCTTGCTGTTCCGCGGACTTGCGGCGGCATCCGTGATTACGGTAAAAAGGATTTGGGATGGATTGCGTTCATAAAATATATGCGTAGTGCGGGACTGCAAATTGAAGCTTTGATTGAATACGTGGAGCTGTTTCAGCAGGGAGATGCCTCCATACAGGCACGGCTGGATATTTTGAAGGAACAGCGTACCCTGCTGAAAAAAAGGGTGCTGGAAATGCAGGCTACCCTGATTCGGCTGGATACGAAAATCGAAGGCTATGAGGACGAGCTTGCAAGAGCGGAGAAATAGCTGAGGACGTGATATCTCCCCAAGTGAGCGCAAGCGTTACAAGCAGCGTATATACATAGAGGGCAGGTGCCGGTTCGATCTTCCTCACCTGCCTTTTATACGCTTTCTCATTCATTTCCTTTCAGAATATATTTTGCTGGAATTGTATTATAAGCAGCGTATTGTGTCTTTTTCCATTTTGTTCCCCACGAAACAGAAGGGGTGCTCTGTGCTTTGATTCTGCGGTGTGGGATATCGGACATGGGGTATCTGTCACAACAGCAGGTCATATCCGGTGAAAGTGTATTGCCATACAGCTTTTATCCGCACTTTTCCTGGTACCGTCTTCACTGCTGGGCATTTGCCATGTGCAGAATGTCCCTGCACACATAGGATAAAACGGATAAGGAAGTATTTGAAATCCGACAGGATGAGGTGAAAAGATGACATATCAGGATGAATATTATGACGATTATACAGACAACTATGCAGTGTGTGAGGATGAGCATGCTCTGCAAGAGGACATTCCAACAGATACCTGCTGTGAACCCTATCCCCATACATGTTGTCCGGGGCCGAGAGGTCCAAGGGGCTTTCGCGGGCCTGCAGGTCCGACAGGACCTATGGGACCGACAGGGCCGGGCATTGGAGTAACCGGACCGACAGGGCCTACCGGAGCTACGGGAAATACCGGTGCAGATGGGGCTACGGGGCCAACCGGGCCGCGGGGAGCAACAGGTGCTACAGGAAATACCGGAGCCTCCGGCATCACAGGGGCAACAGGGGCAACAGGTGAAAATGGCGCTACCGGACCGACGGGGGCAACAGGACCTGCCGGAAGTCCTGGACCACAGGGATTGATCGGACCAACGGGACCTACCGGAACCCCCGGTGTCACAGGACCGACGGGAAACATCGGACCAACCGGCTTAGATGGAAGAGATGGACCGACGGGGGCGACCGGAGCAACCGGCATGACCGGAGCAACAGGGGCGACCGGACCACGCGGGGCTACCGGAAATACAGGGGCAGATGGTGCAACCGGAGCGACAGGAACAACCGGGGCGACCGGGCCACAGGGACTTAGAGGATTGCAGGGACCGACGGGACCTACCGGATTAAGAGGTGCAACAGGGCCAACCGGTGCGGATGGAGCAATCGGTCCAACAGGACCAACCGGAAGCACAGGTCCGATTGGGGCTACCGGAGCAACCGGACCACGCGGTATTGAAACACAGTCCTTTGCCAGCTTTGCTGATTTTGCAAGAGCCTTTGAAAATGCTCAGCCAATGCCGTTATACCAAAGCATTGCGGATACAACCGGCAATATCACATCAACCTCCACGACTTCCCTGCTGCTGCAGCCGGGCTTCTATCAGATCTCACTGGAGGTCAGCACAATACTGTCTACAGCCGGCTATATGCAGATAACCCCGGCCTACAACGGAGCACCGCATATTGAATTTGGTATTTATTCACGAACAGGTTCCCCACAGAACACAGCTGAAGGCAGCAGTCATTTCATAATCGAGGTGACACAGGCAACCTCGTTTACCGTCAATTACAATTCCAATGTAGCAAATACGGACGGTCAGCTGACACTGGTCATCGTGAAGCTGGAGCGTTAAATAGACACCAGTCAGGTATCGATGCAGGCTTTCTGTGATAAATTATGAAATATAAAAAAAGGCGGACATTTACTGATGCCGTCTTTTTTCGTTGGGGACTGCATCGCAGTCTCTTCCTTTCCGATACATGTGATCATCTTGGGGATGGATCATCACATAACCATATTTTACAGAAAATTCTGTCCAACGATAAGCTTTTCAGCGTAACTTGATACATATCTTATATTTTTTTAATCATTGCATTTCTCACAGGAAATCGTCAAAACGTACAGATATGCTGCTTCACAGATACATGCTTGGTTTTGGAATGCTTTGAAGCAACAAAAAAACCTGACAGCCCCGTCAGGTTCTTACTCGATTGTGGATACGTGGAAGGTATGGAGAATTCAATACTATTGCATGCATCAATAGAACCTGTATTCTCCTTTTTACTAACATCATAATGCAGGAAAGAACCGTCTTGTCAGGAACAGGCTTCTTTTACGCTTCCTTTTGTGCGCCGTTTGTATCCTGGATGCCAATCATAACACAGCCCTGTATAACTGCCCCCTGATCAACACTAATGGATGCGGCTGTGATATCACCGCTCACCTGTGATTTTTCACTCAGGCGAATATGCCCTCCCGCATGAATATCTCCGCGAACAGCTCCGACGTTTTCCAATGCAGTCGTTGTGATATTTCCTTCCACTGTGCTTTCCTGTGATATCTTCAGTGTTTCTTTGCATTCAATATTACCATGTATTTCAGCCTGTATAACAGAGGCATCCTGACAGAGGATATCGCCTTCCACACTCCCATATATCTGAATACGCTTGCTGCATTTGATATTCCCCTTTACACGACCGTAAATTGTCAGGTCATCATCCGTACTGACATCACCTGTTACTTCTGTATGTTCTCCAATCAGAGAAGCACTTTCCTGCGGCTTTACAGGTTGCTGCGCATCTTTGTTTTCTTCCATTTTAGTCATATCCTCCTTCTTGGCTTCTGAATGAACCACTTCATCCTCTGGCAGATCATGTTCATGATTCTGCTGTCTGGATTCATATATTCTTTTCTGTTTCTGATACCAGCCCATAAGCATCCCCCTTTCAAGGAATTACAGTCTTCTGATATATGTATAAATATATCATTTTGGCATAATAATTAAAATACAAAAAAGGCAAAAAAACGCTTTATTTATCGGTTAATTTCACTTTTGTATCACAAAACTTGACATTTGTATAATCTGTATATTTTAACATCATGTTGATTTTATAAAAGATGATGCATCAAAGGATCGCATCCGTGTCTTCACCTTTATATTTATCTCTATATTTATAGAAATAAGCTGTATGACAGAGGTTTTCCTTCAAGCATCGAAACTGCCTGTGTTCTTTTTCAGTGCAGCGGCTAAAATGAAAAGCCGGTTTACAGGATTGCATACGTTTCTGTAAATCGACTGTTATTCTATTTCTTATGATGCTAAAAGGTATGTTCGTGCTCGCTCTGCAGCACCTTTACATATTTATAAAAGGTGGCCTTTTTCAGTGAGGTCCTTCTGCGGTAGGTCTCCAGCGGGATATGGTTCTTCTGACAGTATTCCACCTGTTCCCGGAAATCCTCAGGCAGGCTTGCACGCGGTCTTCCATAGCTCCCCGCTCCCTCTTTCTTCTTTTCCAGCGCCTTCACGATCCCCTCATACTGCGCCTTCTTCAGCTCTTCCCGCTTCTTTTTCTCCTCCCGCTTCATCAGATACAGGATGTCCAGTTTCCCTTAGTTAAAGATATGAACCCTCTTTATCAGTCTACTTTTCCAATAAATCGGTAGTATATCTCTATTTCCTGTATTCTTTCGTTCTCCTCATTCGTTGTTGCTTCGTGAATAAGGATTTTTTCTATCATTGCATTTAATAACGGTGCTGTCAGTTCCTTTGGTACGGAATACTCCTTGATTAACTCAATCCACTTTTCAGCACCTATCATATCCTGTTCCATTTTACTTAATTCTTCTCTTAGGTTGGTTATCTGCTGTTCAAGTTCTATCTGCTCTTTTTGATATTTCCCCGACAGCATGATGAAGTTTCGTTCCGTTATCTTCTCACAGGCTCTATCTTCATACATTTTTGCAAATAAACGGTCAATCTCATTTTGTCGGTTCTCGGCTTTCTTCAAGGCACTTGCCTTTTTCTTCTTTTCCCGTATTCGCTCTGCATTGCCGACTTTCTGTATTTTGTTCAATACCTTTTCTTCGTCCTGCTGTACTGCCTTAGCCCAATACTGCAATCGTTCCAATACAGCTTGATACAGCACATCATAGCGGATATAGTGCATAGAACAATAACCTTTGCCAAACTGTCCGTAGAAACTACAAGAATAATAACTATACGGTGTTTTATTTGCCTTATTTGTCGCAAACCTCATAGACCAGCCACAATCCGCACACTTGACAAGCCCTGCAAATATCGGCGTTGCCTTTTCCTTTGTCTGTCTACGCCTTGATTTTATCTGCTCCTGCACACGATAGAACACTTCCTTGTCAATAATCGGTTCGTGCGTGTTTTCTACTCGAAACCATTCGCTTTCGGGCTTTCGTACTTTCTTCTTGCTTTTGAAAGAAACGGTTGATTGTCGATTATGAACGCTGTTTCCGATATAGACTTCACTTTTCAATATCGCCTTTACATGAGCAATCGTCCACTCATAACGCTTGCTTTCGGGCTTTCCCTCAAAGATATGAGCAAAAGTACCGTACCTTGTAAAATTCAACCAAGACGCTGTCGGGACTTTTTCTTCTCGCAGTATTTTTGTGATTTTGGCACTACCGTAACCTTGATAGGCTAGAGAGAAGATTTTTTCAACAATCCATTTTGTTTCCTCATCAACCAACAGTTTCCCTTTGATGTCGGGGTGTTTCTTATATCCTAACGGAGCATAAGCCCCATAATACGCACCCTCTGCAAATTTCGTCTTAAAGGCTGATTTCACTTTACGGCTCGTATCTCTTGCCACCCATTCATTGATGATGTTCTTAAATGGTGCAATCTCACTTTCGCCTTTTTCGCTGTCCACACCGTCGTCAATCGCTATGTAACGGACATTATGGCTGGGAAAATACAATTCTGTATATTGTCCTGTCATAATATAATTTCTACCAAGTCGTGATAAGTCTTTTGTTACAACACAGTTGATTTTTCCTGCCTCTATATCCTCAATCATTCTTTGAAAACTCGGTCTGTCAAAATTTGTTCCCGACCAGCCGTCATCAATATATTCATCAATCACATTCAAATGATGTTCTTTTGCATATAGACGCAACATACTTCTTTGTGTGGTAATGCTGGAACTTTCGCCCTGTAATTCATCATCTCGGCTTAACCTAAGATAAAGTGCAGTATTGTAAATCTGTTGTTTCATTGTCAGTTATCCTCCTTTATAACTAACCCGTGTTTACAATACCTGCTTGCAAGTAAAGTATAACACGGGTACTTTTTGTCATTCAATCTATTTCTTACAACTGCACCGATTTTATGCGATTGTCTGCTTTGCTTTTTCCAACATGACATCAGTTAGAAGTTCTTCCATTGTCTTTCCCTTTTCGGAGAAATGCTCTTTTACAACAATCTTTGTCTTTCCTCTGTTGCCAATGCCACACTTGTTATTTTTCTTTTGAATTGTTTTTACAGCATTATCAATAACACATACCCCCTTTCTGTAAAATCTTTCTAAGCAATTCAACGGCTTTTGTCATAGCCCACAGGACTTCCACCTCTGCATAGTTCTTATGTAGCCGTACCCATTGCGTGCGACGCTTTTAACGCTCAAGCTGTGGCTGTACGGGAGTATCATTATCTGACAGCACAGGTCATGGCGATAAAAGAGGACAAATCTTTTACAAGAACACAGATAGGTTGTCGCTCACTTTTGCAGGAGAAAGGTCATGGCGTATCTGTTTCAACGGCTCGCTGTCTGTCAAAGGTATTGAATTGCTTTATTCAGTTGTCAAAGAGCGATTGAAAGAAGAAAATCATCTTTCCTATATATCGCGTTGGAAAAGAGTAAAAGCGTAACCAATATTCAAAACTTTTTTCTTTTCTTGTACCATATAGGGAAAGAAATTGTCATTCTGCTAAGTTGATGATGAAAAGATTTCTTTTCACACCCTAACTACCTATGCAATACCGTTACTGCCAACTATGAAATGAAAGATTTTGTTTGCTCCATATAGGGAACGACAACTACCAAATGTTAAGTTGAGAATGAAAATATTTTCTTCTTTTCACATCAACACTCAACTGCTAATACCTGTTTGAATACAAATTGAAGATACTTTGTCTTCTTTCACATAACACTGTCCACTCATCTTGAATTTCCGACATTTTTTCAAAACTTTTCTTCTTTCACTCCATATAGGGAATGGAAACCTTGATTTGATGACCTATTTTCAAAAAAAGTTAGATTTCCTTTTCTCGTACCATATCTGTACACAAGTTGATGTTTTGTTGCAGATATTTTGAAGAAATTAAAAAATACCGTCATTCTCTTGTGGGACAGCGGTATCTATGCGTTCTTCTATGGTTGATTTTTCTAATTGTAATAAGTGTTTATGCTTATCTTTGAGTTCTGCCTGCTCAATCATATCTTTCAGTATCGTTGTATGATTTTCTCTGTCTAATGCTTGTACCATTTTTATGGTTGGTGCAACCTGTCTTTGTAACCAATGTAATGCCTTTTGTAAAGTATAAGGTTCTGGTTTAGTCGTTAATCGTATCGGCTCTCTATTTTCCCCTATAAACCATGCCCAATCATCATTTGTTTTCCATTGACTTTTCGGTTTATCATCTTCTCTATCAACAAAGCGGACATAATGATTGATGATAGAAAAAGCGGTGCGTTCAGCGTCCCGATAGGTCAGTAAATCTACAACCGCATAATAGGCTCGTTCATTCTTCATGCGTATTTCAAAACGGTTCTTGATTTCTGTATCTTCAACTTCTATGCCATTTTTGACATACTGCTCGTAATTTTTCTGATAGGCACACATATATAACTCACTACTGGTTGAACCGAGATATAAGGTTTCTCCTGTATTCTTTGGTAAATCGCTACCACATTTTTCCGTACCGCTGTAATCTTTCTGCATACGAAAGTAGGAGATACATTCGCCAGCCTTGTATTTTTCCTTTAACTTTGGAATATCTAATATTCCTGCTTTATCATTGATTGCCAAGTCAAGTCGTTTCATCTTACCACCTGCCGTTAAACAATCCAGCATAAAGTCATACCATGAGCGTTCCTGTGCCAATAGATAACTTTCCATTTGCCGACACCCTCTGCCTTTTAGTTCTAATAAAACACCTAAATGCTCTTGCATGGAACACATGATGTTGATGTCGCCTAAAACATATTTGCTTTCATATCCGTATTTTCCAAAATCTTCATAAAGCATATAATCGGCTTTTAGTTGTAATACTTCACGAATAATCTTTAATGCGTCTGTCGTAGGAAAGCGGACACGGAAGTAATCAATCAACAGAAATAGTGGTTCTTGCGGATTGAAACGCTCAATCTGTTTTTCTATCGTTTGTTTTAGTTCAGCAGAGGGAACAACAGTCCCATTCTCTATCTGGTTAAAATATGTACGACTGATACCACAGGCAACAGCAAGTTTTCTTTGTGTTACTCCATATTCTTCACGCTTTTGTCTTAATTCTTCTATAAAGTTTTTATCATTCATTCTTCAATTCCTCCAATCAAAAAAGGCAACTACCATATTTGATAATTGCCTATACTTAAATTTCCGCAAAAGAAAAGACAATCAATTTCTCGTTTGAAATCAACTGTCTTTCCTATGTCTTATTCAATTTTTATGTATTAAATGAGTGCTTTTTAGTTAACACCCTATTAAAAGCGATTTTACCTTGTAAATACAGCGTTTTCCGCTTAGTAGTGTATATTGTTTCTTGTTTTTTGTGCCCCCCTTGTTAGATAACGGGGGCTTACTGTTCGCTCGCAAGCTCGCTCAACTGCCGGAGTGAACCAGCCACTAAAAACGGTGGAAAAATCTAAGAGATTTTCCCACCGCCGTGTCTGGATCACTCCGCCTATTATGCTTTTTCGCTTTACCTTTTAATCCCCAATCATATTATACCTCTAATGCACGAATTAGATTTACCATTTCAATAGCTCCCTGTGCACATTCAGAGCCTTTATTTCCTGCTTTGCTACCAGCTCGTTCTATCGCCTGTTCAATCGTATCTGTCGTAAGAACACCAAACATAACTGGTGTTTCGGTATTTAAACTGATTTGAGCAATTCCTTTTGATACCTCACTACACACATAATCATAATGGCTTGTACTACCTCGAATAACTGCTCCCAAACAAATAATCGCATCATATTTTTTACTTTTTGCCATTTTAGACGCTATCAAAGGTATTTCAAATGCTCCCGGAACCCAAGCTACCTCTATGTCCTTTTCACCAACATTTTCTCTTTTCAAATTATCTAATGCACCTGCTAATAGCTTAGAAGTTATAAACTCATTAAATCTTGCTACAACAATACCGATTTTTATATTTTCTGCTACTAAATTTCCTTCAAAAGTGTTCATTTATTTTTCCTCCATATTCAAAATGTGTCCCATTCGGTCTTTCTTTGTCTTTAGATAAAAACTATCATAAGGATTTGCTTCTATTTCAATCGGTACTCTGCTTGAAATTTTCATTCCATAATCTTCTAACTGATAAACTTTATCAGGATTATTTGTAAGTAAATGCAATGATTTTATTCCCAAATCTCTTAAAATCTGTGCACCGATATAATATTCTCTTAAATCGCCTTGAAATCCTAATGCAAGGTTGGCGTCAAGTGTATCCATACCGTTATCCTGTAAATGATAGGCTTTTAGTTTATTGACAAGCCCGATACCTCGTCCCTCTTGTCGCATATAAAGCAATACACCAGAACCATTTTCTGCAATCATTTTCATTGCTTTATCTAACTGCTGTCCACAATCACAGCGTAAAGAGCCAAAGGCATCTCCTGTTAAGCACTCTGAGTGGACACGACATAGCACATCGTTTCCATTATTCAAATCTCCCATAACCAATGCAACATGATGTTCTCCATTCAATTTATTGATATAACAATGTGCTTTGAAATCCCCATATTTTGTAGGCATTTCTACAACCGAAACACATTCTACAAGCAAATCATATACTTTTCTGTATTCCTGTAATTCTTTAATTGTGAGGGTAGGTATATGGTGTGTTTGAGAAAACTGAATTAAATCAGGTGTTCTCATCATTTTCCCGTTTTCATTCATAATTTCGCAACATAAGCCACATTCTTTTAAGCCAGCCAACCTCAATAGGTCAACCGTTGCTTCTGTATGTCCATTTCTTTCCAAAGCACCTCCGTTCTTTGCAATCAGAGGAAACATGTGCCCCGGTCTACGAAAGTCAAAGGGATTTACATTCTCAGTCACACACATACGAGCCGTTAATCCTCTTTCTTCGGCAGAAATACCTGTTGTAGTATCCTTATAATCAATAGAAACTGTAAAGGCAGTTTCATGGTTATCTGTATTATCTTCAACCATAGGGGAAAGCATGAGCCTGTTAGCCAGACTTTCACTCATAGGCATACAGATTAAGCCTTTTGCATAAGTCGCCATAAAATTAACATTTTCTGTTGTCGCAAATTGTGCCGAACAAATTAAATCCCCCTCATTTTCTCTCTCTTTATCGTCCATAACCAAAACAAGTTTTCCCTCTTGTAACGCCTGCAATGCCTCTTTTATTTTTTGATATTTCATAATTCCTTTATCCTTTCTGCTAAAATCCGTATCGGCATAACAACTCTTTCGACAACTCTGTTTCATTGCTGTTGTCTATGAGTTTCTGCACATATTTCCCTAATATATCATTTTCAAGGTTTACCATATCCCCGACTTGTTTATTCTTGAGAATTGTTTGCTCCAAAGTATGAGGGATAACGGATACCGAAAAATCTGCTTTCGATACTTTTGCGACAGTAAGACTAATACCGTCAATAGCAATCGAACCTTTTTCAACAATTAGATTTAAGATTTCTCTTTGCGTATTGATTTGATACCACACCGCATTTTTGTCTCTACGCACAGACGATATTCTGCCTGTCCCATCAATATGCCCCGTAACAATGTGACCGCCCAACCTGCCATTCATAGGCATAGCTCTTTCTAAATTCACAAGGCTTCCATGTCTTAACAGGCTAAGAGCCGTTCTGTTCCATGTTTCATTCATCACATCAACTGTAAAAGATTGTCGAGTGAAACAAGTAACTGTAAGGCAGATACCATTGACTGCTATGCTGTCGCCTAAATGTATATCCTCTAATATTTTTGAAGCTTTAATGGATAGTTTACAGTTACAAGTATCTTTCTGTATTCTTTCTACTTTACCGATTTCTTCTATTATTCCTGTAAACATGGATAAATCACTTCGCTTTCTATGAAATAATCATTTCCCACTTGAGAAAAAGCATATGGTTTAAGCATAATGGCGTCATTAGGAAAAGCAACACCTTGACCACTTACAGGGCTTTTTGCACTCCCACCAAATATTTTAGGTGCTATATAAATTTGCACCTCATCAACAATCTGTTGCTCAAGAGCACTCCAATTCATTGCACTTCCACCCTCTAAAAGTAGACTGTCTATCTGCATATTTCCTAAACATTGCATTAAATTCATTAAGTCAATATGATTACCTTTTTTCTTCGTATAAATAATTTCACAACCACATTTTCTGTAAAGAGCAATCTTACTTTCATCAATAGAAGAAGTAGCGATATATGTTTTAATGTCATTCGCTGTTTTGATAATTTTTGATGTAATGGGTGTTCTTAAATCTGTATCACATACGATACGAATAGGATTTTCCCCGTTTTCTAATCGGCATGTCAGTAAAGGGTCATCTTGAATAACGGTATTCACTCCTACCATGATCGCAGTAACCTTATGCCTGAATTGATGTACTTGTTTTCTCGCTTTTTCGCCACTTATCCATTTTGATTGATTTGTATAAGTTGCTATTTTCCCGTCCATTGTCATTGCATATTTCATAAAAACATAAGGAATATGCCTTGTAACATATTTTCTAAAAACTTTGATTAACTGTTGACACTCCATTTCTAAAATTCCTATCACAACTTGAATGTTGTTTTCCTCAAGTACCTTTACACCTTTTCCAGACACAATAGGATTACAGTCTAAAGTTCCGACGACTACTCTTGTAATGCCACTTTTAATAATTGCTTCTGTGCAAGGTGGTGTCTTACCATAGTGACAGCATGGTTCAAGTGTTACATAAAGTGTTGCTCCTACAGGTGACTCCCTACAATTTTTTAATGCATTTCTCTCTGCATGCAATCCACCAAAGATTTCATGGTATCCCTGTCCTATAATTCGATTATCTTTTACAATTACTGCCCCAACCATAGGATTAGGATTGACATAGCCAGCACCTTTTTTTGCCAGTTTTATTGCTAATTTCATGTATTCTGTATCGCTCATTTTTACACCTCCAAAAAAATACATGCCTTGAATAAAATCTATCCAAGACATGCAAAAGAGGATTTATGCGATTAAAGAAAATGCTCTGAAACAATATAAAATCATTCCAGAGCACGCAAAAAAAGCATAAACTTACTTTCATCTTCTTTCATCCAGACTATACTGTCGGCTTTGGAATTTCACCAAATCATGCCTTTCGGCTCGTGGGCTATACCACCGGTAGGGAATTACACCCTGCCCTGAAGATAGTTATTCAATTACGGACAATTATAATATCTGATATTATATCTGTCAATAAAAAGTTTTTTTCTCGTTTATCCAAATACAATAATTTGCAAGCAGGTAAACACAGGTTATTTCTTAATATCCTTTTGTTTGGGAAACTCCAGATACACATCCGGTGTTATCCGTGCATCCTTCACCTGTATGTGGATATCCTTTTCTCCACAGTAGCGCAGCTTCTCCTCCAGGTCGCTTTCATCCTGTGCAAATGCACTGAACGACAGCACCTCCAGCACATCCCGCTCCATCAGCTTCCCCTTCAGTTCTCCCCAGTTATCCTCATATCTTCTTACACACATGACTCAGCTCTCCTTACTTCTCTTCTTCCTCCAGCTTCTGCCTGTTTTGTCACTGTCCTTCCCTTTACTTCTACATATTATCACATTTAAAGATTAGTGGAGATACGAAAAATACCCCTAAAAAAGGGGTTTCTAAAACGTTTAGAATACAGCATTACAAAGGCATTGAACAATTTGAAGTTGTTAACGCTCTGAAAATGATTCAAAAAAAGTGCGGAATCTCCGCACATTATATTCCCATATCCTGAATGATCAATGCCTCCAGCTTTTTCCACATCCAAATATCACTAGCAGCATCCAGAAGCATACAAATTCCGGTTCCCACAACCATAAATTCACTATGTAAATGAAATTGTACGGCAAGTGCAGCTGTAGCTGTCATCTTCGCAGCCGTAACAAGCGCAGCAATCCACCATTTTGAATATTGCAGATGCCGTATTCTACCTGTAATAATCAAATTGCTGAAAGCATGCAGAAAGGTGACAAAGGCCAGAACAGCCGGCAGTGTGTCATAAACCTCCTCCGGATTCGTCAGCATCCACACCCCCAGAAAGCTGACCAGCAGACACTCTACCAGGGATAGTAGTGAAATCAGAAAACGCTCGTCCTCCTCCAGAAATAAAATAAGCTGCGGTACACCCTGAAACAGCAGCATAACGCCTCCGATAAACGTCATCAAATCAGGACTAACCGGATACAGAAGCATAAACATTATACCAAAGCAGCTCCACATCAATGATTGATACAGACCATTCCATTTTAGTCTATGTACATATTTAATAGAAAAAAGCATACGATCCCTCCATGCGTATCCCTATGGTATCACGAACAGATAGGAAAAGAAAGCTTGTACTGCAAAAAAGACATAAGAAATTTTCACCGGCATTCATAATGAAGCTGCGGGCTAAACACAGGTTCGGCAGAAAGAAAAATGTAAGAATATCGCATATAGGCTTCATCTGTCAAATATGATATAATTTTACCTATAGCGGGAGGTAGAGAATGAAAATACTGGATACCCTTGGGAAAACAAAGAAAGCTATCGGCGGCGTTGTGGCCATCTGTATACTGGCTGCGGTCATCTTCTTTGCAGGAACCGTTTTCGGAGGAAAACAAAGTGAACCGAAAATCACATCAACAGCACTGACACAGCAGCTGCAGGAGGTCAATGACCTTGCCGTCATGGAATATAATTATACGAAGGTGGGAAAATTTGAGAATTCACTGACCTTAAACGGATGGAATATCCCGTTGACAAAAAAAAGCTTTCTGCTTACGTATGCAGGACAGCTGAAGGCCGGTGTGAGAATGGATCAGGCCGAGGTTGATGTAAAAGGAAAAACGATAACCGTTTTACTGCCGGAGGTTGAAATTCTGAGTAATATCATCGATGAGAAGAGCATAGAGGTATATGATGAAACAAAGAATATTTTCAATCCGATCAGCATTGAGGACTATACGGCATTTGCAACTCAGCAGAAGGATAAGGTAGCGGATGAAGCAGTGGAAAACGGGCTGCTCAGTGAGGCGGCGACAAAATCGCAATCCGCAATCCGTAAATTCTTCAATATGATACCGGAAATCAAAGAGCAGTACAGCATCGAAGTAAAATTCAAATCATAAGGAGGAAAAGGAAGTTATGGTAAAGCACATACTGTTTGTGAAAATGAAGGATAATTCCATCGAGCAATGTGAGAAAGTGAAGGCATTGTTCTTATCCATGAAGGAGCAGATTCCATTTCTGCGGGAGGTGCAGGTCGGAATTGACTATCTGCATTCACAGCGTTCTTATGATGTCGTTCTGGAGCTTGTGGTGGATGATCGGCAGGCATTGGAGGACTATCAGAAAAACACCTACCATGTAGAAAAGGTAAAGCCTTATATTCATGCCGTGCGAAGTGGCAGTGCAACTGTTGATTATGAATACTGAGGAATGCAAACGTTTGCGGCTGCTTTCTCATTTAAGAATGTATGAAAAAGGGAATCCGTATTCTATTGTTTAATACAATTGGCGGATTCCCTTTTTGTTTTCCTGAAACAGTTCATTTCATCAGAAGCCACAGCTTCATATCGGTCTTATTTCTCTGCCAGATACAAGCGTACTCCCATAGCACTGTATTTCTGCTGTATCTCCCCGCTCAGCTCACTGTCACTCAAAATCCCCTTGATATCTGACAGCTGACAGATCGTTTTAAATGCCTTTTTGAGAAACTTGCTGTGATCTGCACAAACTATTGTTTCCTCTGCATGCTCATGCATCATGCGCTTCATTATATTTTCATCGGTTGCAGAGCTGGTGATTCCGGCAATCGGATCGATTCCGTTGGGTGAAAGAAAAAATACATCACTGTTCATTCGCTTCATTGCCTCAACTGCCACATCATCATGGAACGATTCGTGCTTCTTATCCAGCCGTCCGGCCATTAAAAACACCTCTATATGCTCACAATGAACAAGGGCATTGGCTACAGGAAGAGAATAGGTGATAACCGTACAGCGGCAGGATGCGTCTGCCAGCTTCTTTGCAATAGCACAGCAGGTGGTACCGGCATCCAATGCCACATTCATCCCTTCTTTGATCAGATGCGCAACGGCGTAGTCGGCCATCTTATCCTTCAGATCCATATGGAGCGATTCTCTGGCAGAAAAAATAGTATTTTGCGGCATTCTTCCAATACTTACCGCACCACCGGGAATACGTTTCAGCAGCTGCTTTTTTTCTAGTACTGTCAGGTCGTTTCGAATAGTTGCCGGTGAGACATGAAACAGCTCACACAGCTCAAGAACCTGCATATGCTCCTGCTCCTGGAGCACTTCACAGATTCTCTGATGCCGACGCCTTGCTTTCTTATCATTATTCATTCCACTCACCTCATATATACAAGTTTATTATAACAGAATTGCCAAAGACTTTGTGTTTATGCACTTTAATTTTTGTTTTTTTTAAGAAAACAACAAATTTCCTCTCACATAACAAAAAGTTTATACATTCTTAAGAAGATACGAAAAGAATCTTAACGATTATTGGCCATAATAGACAATAAAGAAAGTTTAGGTGATGAAATGGAAGTTACGAACACAGCCATCAAAGGACTTACACAGAAGCAGGTAGAAGAACGCATAAGAAATCATCAGAGAAACAGCGTATCGCATTCTATTACGAAGACTCACGGGCAGATTTTCAAAGAAAACATATGCACCCTATTTAATCTGCTTAATATATTGATTGCACTGGGACTGGTGCTGGTAAATGCCTGGTCGAATTTATTTTTTCTAGCTGTGATTATCTGCAATATCGTAATTGGCATTCTGCAGGAGCTGCATGCGAAGAAACTGGTAGATGACCTTTCCCTGCTTATGCGGCAAAAGGTTTCCGTCATGCGGGATGGTGTAGTATGCAGTGTGGATGTTCAGGATCTCGTTGTGGATGATATCATGGTTCTGTCCAGCGGTGAACAGATTGTCTGTGATGCCGTCCTTATACAGGGAGAGGCTGAAGTTAATGAAGCCTTATTAAGTGGTGAATCCGATCCCATTCATAAACGCAAAAAGGATCAGCTTTTATCCGGAAGCTCCATAATATCCGGAAAATGTTATGCACGGATTATCCATGTCGGTGAGGAGAATTACGCAAATCGTATCGCCAGTGAGGTAAAGGAAGTCCGTGCAGTTAATTCCCGGCTGTTAAATGCCATGAAGCGTATTACAAGATTGAGTGGTTATGCAATTATTCCCTTAGGTATTTTGTTGTTTCTGGAGGCCTGGGGATTTCGGGGAGATTCCATACAGGAAAGTGTTATCACAAGCTCCGCTGCATTGCTGGGAATGCTTCCCAAGGGTCTTGTTCTTTTGATCAGTGTATCCCTGGCGGCGGGAGTAAGCCGCATGGCAAAGCATAAGGTTCTTATACAGGATCTGTATTCACTGGAAACACTGGCCAATGTCGACACATTGTGTCTGGATAAGACAGGAACCATCACCACCGGAGATTTAAAGGTGGAAGCGCTGCTTCCCCTTTGCGATGAAGCGGAAACAGATATGGAATATATTCGCTCCTTTTTACACTACAGCGACGATAACAATGCAACCTATCAGGCGCTTTGTGCGCAGATCAGTCCCTGTGCGGTACATGAGCCGAAAGCGAGGATTCCATTTTCCTCGCTTCGCAAATGGAGCAGCGCATATTTTGAAGGCTATGGCTCTCTGGTTATGGGAGCGCCGGAAAAGCTGCTGGAGAAGCTGGATACTTCCTTTTCTGCTATTATGGAAGAAGGTAAGCGAATGGTTGTGATCGGCAGATGTGCTCAGGTGATTGACAAGGATGCACCACTCCCAATCATCCAACCCTTGTATGCTGTCATCTTTACCGATACCATACGTCCGCATGTAGAAAAAACGCTGCAGTTTTTTCGGGAGGAGGATGTGAATATCAAAATCATATCCGGTGATCATATAACTGCGGTTTCCGCTATCGCCAGGCAGGCAGGACTTCATAACTGGAATGCCTGTCTGGATATGAGTGGAATCGGTGATGATCCATTCGTTATTGAGCAGCTTGCTGAACAGTATGCTGTATTCGGCAGGGTAACTCCGTTACAGAAAAAGCTGCTTGTACAGGCATTGCAGAAAAAGGGTCACGCAGTCGCAATGAGTGGTGATGGTGTAAATGATATGCTTGCATTGAAGGAAGCGGATTGCAGTATTGCAATCGCACAGGGTAGTGATGCTGTTAAGCAGATGTCACAAATTGTATTGCTGGATTCCGATTTCTCAGCTTTGCCGATGATTCTGAAGGAAGGACGTCGCGTGGTGAATAACGCGACAAGAGTTGCCGGTGTGTTCTTTATTAAGACCATATATTCCATCCTGCTATCAGTCCTCTGTATTGTTATGAATCTTCCTTTTCCATTCATCCCGATTCAGATAACCCTGATTGATCTTGCAATAGAAGCCTTTCCATCCTTCCTTACCATGCTGGAACCGGATCACAGGAAAGTGAATGGTGATTTTCTTTCCACCGTACTCCGCAATGCGCTACCCAACGCGATTGCCATTGTGTACAGCTTTTTGGCTATTGAGTTCATGAGTGACGGCTTTTCCATCCGCTATGATGAGGCGGTTACAATGATGTATGTATGTGTTGCAGTTATTTCCATGCTGGCTGTATACCATTCCTCACGTCCCTTGAATCGTTTGCGGACGCTGATCTGCATTTGCATGACTGCAGGATTCATATTAGCCATTCTATTATTTCATAATCTGCTTCATATCACGTTACTATCCTTTCGACTCCTTATCCTGACCGCAATACTGGCGCTATCCGCTATTCTCGTACGTCAAATCCTAATGCTTTTACTTCCATGGATTCCCGGCCTTCGTCCTCAGCCAAACAATGCGAGACAGCATTCCCTATCCTGATGTTTAAAAACAGGCAGAACGGTGTATACTCTTACTGTTCTGCTTTTCTCATGCAGAAGCTGATTATTTCGAATTATATCCGTTTAATTTTTGCGTTTATCATCTTTTCATTATAAAAGATTATGGTATAATACTAAAGACGGCATTTATTTTTATCCCATAATAAGATTGTATACAAGCCAGAAACAAGTAGAAATTACGTTTCTGATTGGATACGGGATATTTTACAGTTATCCTTGCAGTTAAAAGGATATACTACAGGTCTTTTCAGCCTTCGCTCACCTTAAGCCTTATTCCTAGCAATTTCAAACAAAAACCAAGATATTTCACAAATGTCCCTGTACCTCATCCGGATAGAGGGTCCGCCTCCTAAGGTTGCGTTACAACGGCCACCTCAAAAAAAACTAAATAAGGGATTGCAGTTCGACTTTGATCGGGCTATAATCATATATCAGACACGTCCATATAGCTCAGCTGGATAGAGCACACGCCTCCTAAGCGTGGGGTCGGAGGTTCAAATCCTCTTATGGACGCCAGTGAACAACGCCGAAAGCCTTTGTTTTCAAGGGTTTTCGGCTTTTCTTATATAAAAAGCTACGAAAAAGCTCTTTCACTGTATGAGATAAAATTCTACTCCAAAATTTGATTTTTGACAACCCCTCCAGAATCGAACGGTTGTTATAAGACAAAATCGCCAGCTAATTTTTAGCAGAAAACGGGCTGTTCTTGCTAATGAAAATGCCCTTCCTGCTAATCAGCCCCAAAATCGTGCCAAAAATCCAGCTAATCAAAAAAGGCGGATGTTTTGAATACCATGCAGTTATAGCAGATAAAATTAAATATCGTTATGTACATAGAGCGTCTATTTGCCCCGCATTGGGGATGGATAGGCGCTCTTTTTTTATGCCCAAACCCATGGGCAAATACAAGAGATTGGAGGTGTTTTATTTGAGCAAGCCTGTTTATACCGCAGACAAGCCGAGCGACTGTCATTACTGCTACTTCTGGACGAATGGCAGAAAGGGCTGCCGTCTGGGTAGAAATAATTGCTACTACTTAATCTCTTTGCCGCCGAAACCCAAGTCGGAATGTGATGGCTGTCCCTATGGGCGAGATCACCCGTGCATTGGTTGGTGTACGAAGAAGGTTATGCGTGAAGTGGGGCTTCGTTGATATGGATGTGTATGAACAGGAATACCGCTTCTACTATTTTGCCCGATGTCCTTACGAAAAGACGGATACGACTTTCCGCAGCATTCCGCTGACAACAGAAAGTTTTCCGCAGAAAGAAGGTGGTGAAGCCGTGTGAGTTTTGATTATTTTTACGGTCAGCAATCCGATCTATTCACATTCTATCGAGTTCCGAAGGTGTTGTTCACGAACGAGAGGTTCTGGAATATTTCTGCCGATGCCAAGATGCTGTATGGCATTTTGCTTGACCGCATGAGCCTGTCTGCCAAGAATGGTTGGATAGATAAAAACGGTAGAGTGTATATCATTTTTACAATCGACGAAGCGAAGATGGCTCTGAACTGTGCTGAACAAAAGGCTATCAAGCTGCTCAGTGAACTTGAGAAGAAAGCAGGATTGATTGAACGTAAGCGCCAGGGTTTGGGAAAGCCCAACCTGATCTATGTGAAGAACTTTATCTCTGCTGTGGATTCACAACTCTTGAATTGTGAAAATCACAATTCTGGAACAATGGAAATCACAACTCAAGAACTTCCGAAATCACAATGTAATAATACTGATATTAAAAATACTGAATTTAGTGATACTGATTCTATCTTTCCTTCCGGAAATGGTGGAATGATGGACGAGAATGACCGGTATCAAGAATACTTTGATTATTTCTCGGATCAGCTTAGTATGGATTTGTTGAAGAAGGATTACCCTTACGATTCCGAAATGCTGGATAACATTCTGGAGTTGATCGTTGAAACAGTTTGCACGAAGCGACCGTTGATTCGCATTGGTGCAGAGGAGCGTCCGGCAGAAATTGTCCGCAGTCGGTTTATGAAACTGAATGCCGAACACATTCGATATGTTATGGACTGCTTCAAGGAGAACACCACAAAGATTAGAAATATCCGTCAGTATATGCTGACTACGATATACAATGCGCCGACGACAATAGACACCTACTACGATGCTCTTGTTCGGCACGATATGTCACACGGATATTTGGAAGGAGGATTTAAGAAATTGAAAATGAAGCGAGAGGAAGGAGAGTGACGATAAATGTCGAAAAAAGCAACCATCATTGCGGTGGTCAATCAGAAAGGAGGCACTGGAAAGACCACCACCACCGAGAATCTGGGCGTTGGCTTGGCTCTTGAAGGAAAAAAGGTGCTTCTGGTAGACACCGATCCCCAGGCTTCCCTGACGGTCAGTTTGGGCAATCCCTGCCCGGATGATCTGTCTCCGACACTTTCCGATCTGATGGGAAAGATTATGATGGAAAACCCTATTACTCCCGATGAAGGGATTCTTCATCATCCGGAGGGCGTTGATTTGGTGCCGTCCAACATCGAACTCTCAGGTATGGAGGTAGCACTGGTCAATGCCATGAGCCGGGAAACCATTCTCCGGCAATACCTGGATACAGTCAAACAGAATTATGATTACATTCTTCTTGACTGTATGCCGTCTTTGGGTATGCTGACCGTCAATGCGTTGGCAGCTGCCGACAATGTGCTGATACCGGTTCAGGCAGCATACCTTCCTGCAAAGGGTCTGGAACAGCTGCTTGGAACCATCAACAAGGTCAAGAGGCAAATCAACCCGAAACTGAGGATTGAAGGGATTCTTCTGACGATGGTGGACAGCCGCACCAACTACTCCAAAGACATCAGCAATCTGATTCGGGAGAGCTACGGCGGAAAGCTGAAGGTTTACAAGACCGACATTCCCCGCTCTGTCCGTGCAGAGGAAATCAGCGCAGAGGGAACCAGTATCTTCAAGCATGATCCCAAAGGCAAAGTTGCCGAAGCCTATAAAATTCTGACGAAGGAGGTGTTAAACAATGCAGAAAAAAGGCGCAAACATCAGCTTGAAGGGGTACGATGATATTTTCTCCACCGATCAATCCAGAGCTGAAGCCCAGCAGGAGCGTGTGCAGGAAATTCCGCTTTCTGAGCTACACCCCTTTGAGGGACACCCCTTCCGTGTGGTTGATGATGAAGAAATGATGAAAACGGCAGAGAGCGTCCGAGATTTCGGAGTTCTCACTCCTGCGATTGTCCGTCCTGACCCCGACGGTGGTTATGAAATCGTTTCTGGTCACAGGCGGCACCGGGCATCGGAGCTTGCGGGTAAGGAAACCATGCCTGCGATTGTTCGTGACCTGGACGATGATGCAGCCATTATTTTGATGGTTGATGCGAATTTGCAGAGGGAGAGTATCCTGCCGAGTGAAAGAGCATTTGCTTATAAGATGAAGCTGGATGCGATTAAACATCAAGGTCAACGCACCGATTTAACTTCATCCCAAGTTGGGATGAAGTTGCAGGCAATGGATATAGTCGGTCAGGAGGCAGGAGAAAGCAGAAATCAGGTACACCGTTATATCCGTCTGACCGAACTGATTCCGGAACTGCTGGATATGGTAGATACGGGTCAGATCAAATTCAATCCTGCGGTGGAGCTTTCCTATCTGGCAAGTGAAGAACAGAAGGATTTTCTTTCTGCAATGGATTATGCTCAAGCAGCTCCTTCCCTTTCGCAAGCACAGCGAATTAAAAAGCTCGCACAGGAGGGCGAGTGTACGCTGGATGCGATGTGCGAGATTATGAATGAAATCAAGAAGGGAGAGCTGGACAGAGTAACCTTCAAAACGGATTCGTTGCGAAAATACTTCCCGAAGTCCTATACCAACAAGCAGATGGAGGATAAAATCATTCAGCTTTTGGAGCAATGGCAGAAAAAAAGAGAAAAATCAATGGAAAGGTAAGGTAAAAAATGTTTACACCCAAAAACATTCAGGGCGCTTTGGAAGAACTCTACGACCTTTGCGATCCTGATTATATGGTAGATATGCTCGTAAACTACAGTGAGGAGTTCGATGATATTTCTCCTGCGCTTCTGGCAAAGTCGTTTCAGAAAAATGCCGAGATGATTAGCGAGTATCGAGTATTGTCCTCTGCTGGTGAGGGTATCGACTATCAGGGAAAGGTACTTCTGAACAGCAGAGCCGTGCGGCTTCTGTCCTATGTAGAAGATATGAGCGGCGATGAAAAAGTTCGCACGATTCAGAGCAAGGAGCTGTGGTTAGCAGAAGATATGACATTCTATGTGGTGTCCTGTATGTCTACGATCACGATGGACAAGGAAGAAGCCATTTGTCTTAACGAACACCGCAGCGTGGTTACTACGGTGGAATGCGAGGACGATATTTTCTTCGACATGGGTTCCCTGATTTGCGAACTGGACGATATTTGCTTGTTCGAGCTTTTAGCCGATGTGGATGCGACTATTTATGAACTGTAACAGGTTCATGGATGGTCGCTTTTCTTATTTCCAAAGAAACGGAGGTATCGAAACTTGAAAGAATACGATGTGAAGATCACCGAAACCTTGGAGAAAACGGTTACGGTGCAAGCAGAATCTCACGATGCGGCAGAGGAACAGGTTAGAGCCGCTTATTACAATTCGGAGTACATTCTGGACTCCGAAAACTTTACCGGTGTTGCGTTCGGCACGACCGAGGAACGGGAGGTTCAGAAAGAACAGGCAGATACCATGAATGTGTTGCTGGTAAAGCCGTTCATGTATCCGCAGGCTGTGCAGATCGGCTGTGAGCTGGAGGATTTGCAGAAAGCCGTAGGTGGCGATATTGAGGCAACTTATCCGTTCAATGAGCCGGTTGCACTGGTGATGCACGACGAAGGTAAACTCGTAGGCAAAGAACTGAACCGTGCGCTGCGTGATGATGACGGCGATATTTATGACATTATCGCCGGTGATTTTCTGGTTGTGGGATTGGGCGAGGATGATTTTTGTTCTCTGTCCCCGGAACTGATGAAGCAGTTTGAGGAACACTTTCATCAGCCTGAGACTTTTGTACGCATGGGGCGCAGCATTATGGCGCTTCCCCTGCCGGATGACATGGTGAAGAAAGAAGATGCACCTGTCAAAGCTGATTCGGTTCCCCACAAAAGTAACCCTGACCGAGATGTTCTGTAAGGAGGTTCTTATGCAAAGAAATTCGACGATTGGAGAGCTGATGGAGCGAAAGCGGATTCAGGATGGTGCCAAGGAGTACCAGGGACATACCTATATGGACTTGGCACGATTTGATGACGCCACCAAGCACATGATTATTTTCGATGTGCTGACCGATGAATCGCCTGTCGGTTGGAAAGGCGAAAGAAATCGCCTGTATTTGAGCGATGTGGGTTATCAGAAGGCTCTGGATAACCAGAAAGCTGGCAATATCAAGATTATCAGCCATGCCGCAGTTGCCAAGGGCAATCTGTATTACGACCACAGAGATATGGCACGATAATCTGTTCACTCTACTGCTTGCAGGAGGTGATGAATCATGCAGGAAGAAGTTGAAAACAGAACAGTAAACCTGGCGATCAGCACAACCAAGCTGACGGGGCGCACTATCATTGCCGGTATCCGCAAGTATTTGCAGCACCGGGAAAAAGTGAAGATGAAAAAGGCACGAGACCCTGCCGTTCATGGAAAGCAATCCGTGAAACAGCTTTTGGGACAGAATCAGGGTGCTACGAATGTTGAGATCGACAAAGAGAGTATCCGTGATTTTGAAAAGCTCGCCAAGAAGTATGGCGTGGACTTTGCCGTAAGAAAAGATAAGTCCGTTGATCCTCCCCGGTTTCTTGTTTTTGTCCGTTCTAAAGATGCAGATGCTTTGGATGCAATCTGCAAGGAACATCAGGCAAGGGCATTAACCAAGAATGAAAAGCCGAGCGTTCTGGCGCAGCTGAAGAAGTTCAAGGAAATTGTCGCAGCGATTCCGAAGAAGGTTCGAGAGAAGAAACAGGAGCGTGATCTGTGATGGATAAGAGAAAAATGAAAAAGCTCCTGATTCTGAATTTACCGTATTTTCTGGTAGGGTTGTTCGCTACGAATTTAGGAGAAGCATGGAGATTGGCTGAGGGGGCAGATTCATCTGCGAAAATCCTCAGCTTTTTTCATGCCCTTCCGATAGCCCTGAACAATCCGTTTCCCAGCTTTCACCCGTTGGATTTGCTGATTGGTATTCTCTGCGGCGCAGGACTTCGGCTGGCTGTCTATCTAAAAGGCAAAAACGCAAAGAAGTACCGACACAATGTTGAGTACGGTTCTGCTCGTTGGGGAACGGCAAAAGATATTGAGCCGTTTATTGCACCAAAGTTCGAGGACAATGTGATCCTGACGAAAACGGAGCGGCTGATGATGAGCAATCGCCCGAAGAATCCTGCCAATGCCCGAAATAAGAATGTTCTGATTATCGGCGGTTCGGGTTCCGGTAAAACTCGCTTTTGGTTGAAGCCAAACCTTCTCCAGATGCACAGTTCCTATGTGGTCACTGACCCGAAAGGCAGCATCGTGATTGAGTGCGGCAACGCCCTTTTGAAGCATGGCTACACCATCAAGATTTTCAACACCATCAACTTTCAGAAGTCGATGCACTATAACCCATTTGCCTATATCCATTCAGAAAAAGACATTCTGAAACTGGTGACAACGCTGATTGCCAACACAAAGGGTGATGGAAAAGCCGGTGATGAGTTCTGGACGAAGGCGGAAACGCTGCTCTACTGTGCCTTGATCGGATATATCCACTATGAAGCTCCGGTTGAGGAACAGAATTTCTCCACCCTGATTGAGTTCCTGAACGCAATGGAGGTGCGGGAAGATGATGAGGAGTTCCAGAACCCGGTGGATCTGATGTTTGAAGCCCTGGAAAAGAAAAAGCCGAATCACTTTGCAGTCCGTCAGTATAAAAAATACAAGCTGGCTGCCGGCAAGACCGCTAAGTCGATTTTGATTTCCTGCGGCGCTCGTCTGGCTCCTTTTGATATTCAGGAGGTCAGAGATGTGACTGCCTATGACGAGTTGCAGTTGGATACTCTCGGAGATAAGAAAACGGCGCTCTTTCTGATTATGTCAGATACGGATGCGACGTTTAATTTTTTGATCTCCATGATTTACACACAGCTGTTCAACTTGTTGTGCGAGAAAGCAGATGATGTGTACGGCGGCAGACTGCCGGTTCATGTGCGCTGCTTGATTGATGAGATGGCAAACATCGGTCAGATTCCCAATCTGGAAAAACTGGTAGCGACAATCCGAAGCCGTGAAATATCGGCTTGCCTTGTTCTCCAGGCACAATCACAGCTGAAAGCCATTTATAAAGACAATGCCGATACCATCATCGGCAACATGGATTCCCGAATTTTCCTGGGTGGTTCTGAGCCAACCACGCTCAAAGAACTGAATCAGGCATTGGGAAAAGAAACTATCGACACCTACAACACCTCCAACACCAGAGGTAACAGCCCGTCTTACGGCTTGAATTATCAGAAGTTAGGCAAAGACCTTGCGAGCGTAGATGAGCTTGCGGTTCTGGATGGCAGCAAGTGTATTTTGCAGTTGCGTGGTGTCAGACCGTTTCTTTCTGACAAGTACGATCTGACGCAGCACCCCAATTATAAGTACACATCAGACTTTGATAAGAGAAATGAGTTCAACATTGAGCAGTTTCTGAGTCGAAGGTTGAAGCTCAAGGCAGGTGATGAGTTTGTGGTAGTCGATGCGGATTAAGGAGGTTTCTGTTTGGAAAATCTGAAAACGGTATCTGCCCTGGTTAAGAACATCTTGGAACACGACCACAAGGCAAGAAATACCGACAATCATTTGTACCTGATGGTACTGGAACACTATTCCGGTCTGCGTGGCATCGACATTCATGCCATGACGGTTCCTGTGTTTTTGAAGGAACTGGATAGACGCAGCTTTCCGGGGTTTGAAACTGTCCGCAGAAGCAGACAGAAAGTGCAGGCAACCTACCCTGACCTTGCTCCCAGTGAAGCCGTAGGCAAGCGCAGAGCAAAAAATGAGGTTGTATATCGAGAATTTGCAGAAAGCGAGGTGTAAAAAAAATGACTTGGTGGATCACGGATACCTCTATTGGGCAGCGATTGAAGTTCGTTAGACGATTTCGCCGCCTTACCCAGAAAGAGCTTGGACTCCTGATGGGGTATTCCGAGAAAACAGCGGATGTCCGTATTGCTCAGTATGAGAAAAACGCTCGAACCCCTAATGCAGAAACCACAGCGAAACTCGCAGAGGTTCTGAAGGTTTCACCTGTCGTTTTTTCACCGACAATCTGTGCTTCTCGTGAAGATTTGTTGCAGTCAATGTATTGGCTGTTTCTTATGAAAGGTGGTGGTGATATATATGATTGTGAAACTGAATATGCAAGAAGCAGAATGGAACAGAAACTTGGCGTGATAACCGTCGAGGAGTTCCTTGAAAAGATTCTCGTAAACTAAGCCTTCCGTCCGGTTTTGATGCCGGTAGTACGGAGGGCTTTTTCTATTCTCAAAACAATTTCAAATTTTAGGAGGAAAATATTATGGCATTTTTCAATAGCGCAGTAACCGTTCTTCAGACTCTCGTTATCGCTCTGGGCGCAGGTCTTGGCATCTGGGGTGCAATCAATCTGCTTGAGGGCTACGGCAACGATAACCCCGGCGCAAAGTCCCAGGGCATGAAGCAGCTCATGGCTGGCGGCGGTGTTGCCCTCATCGGCACCACCCTTGTACCTCTGCTCTCCGGACTGTTCGGTTAATCACAAAACAAGGAGGTAATCGCCTTTGGACAGCATACTCCAACAGATCACAGACTGGCTGAAAGAAATGCTCGTTTCAGCTATTATGGGAAATCTGTCGGGGATGTTTGAGTCCGTCAACAACCAGGTTGGCGAGATAGCAACCTCCGTTGGCATGACCCCGGCGAATTTTTCGCCGGGTGTCTTTGCCATGGTACGAAACATCTCCGAGTCAGTGATTATCCCAATCGCAGGCTTGATTCTGACCTTCATTGCCTGTTATGAGCTAATTCAGATGATTATTGACCACAACAATCTGGCAAATTTTGAAACCTGGATCTTCTTCAAATGGGTGTTCAAGACTTTTGTTGCGGTCATGTTAATCACAAACACATTCAATATCACGATGGCTGTGTTTGATGTGACACAGCACGTTATAAACGCAAGCGCCGGTATCATATCCGGAAATACTGCCATAGATGCTTCGGCATTGGAAACAATGGAAGAAACGCTGATGGCAATGGATTTGGGTCCTTTGCTCGGCTTGTTCCTGCAATCCTTTATCGTGCAGGTCACGATGTCCGCTTTGGCAATCATCATCTTTGTGATCGTCTACGGTCGAATGATTGAAATTTATCTGATGGTCAGCCTTGCCCCGATTCCGCTTTCCACTTTTGGAAACAGAGAACAGAGCAATATCGGACAGAATTATCTGCGTTCGCTGTTTGCAATCGGATTCCAGGGATTCCTGATTATGATCTGCGTGGGCATTTATGCGGTGCTGATTCAGTCTATCGCATTCAGTGATGACATCATCGGTTCTATCTGGGGTGTTATGGGCTACACCGTCCTTTTGTGCTTCACCCTGTTTAAGACTGGTTCGCTTGCGAAGGGTGTATTCAGCGCTCACTAAGGGAAGGAGGAAATTGTTTGGCAGCGTATATTCCCGTACCTCGTGACCTGACGAGGGTAAAAACAAAAGTGTTCTTCAATCTGACGAAACGGCAGTTACTTTGCTTTGGTGCGGCGGCGCTCATCGGAGTGCCGATTTTCTTTCTGGTCAAAGCAACCGGAAATGTGAGCCTTGCAGCACTGTCCATGATGATCGTCATGTTACCGTTGTTCTTTCTGGCAATGTATGAAAAGGATAGTCAGCCGTTGGAAGTGGTTGTAGAACACTTCATTCAGACCAAATTCGTTCGTCCCAAGGTTCGCCCTTATCAGACGGACAACTATTATGACGCTTTGATGCGTCAGTACAAACTGGAAAAGGAGGTTGAACGAATTGTTTTTCAAAAAGAAGCCACAGGCAAGAAACATCAAAATGCCTGCAAATCTGAATCGGAAGCAGCAGCGAGAAATTAAAGCTGTTGTGGAACGGGCAAAGAAGGACAACGGTATTCCGCAGACTGCACAGCAGTCCATTCCCTTTCAGAGAATGTTCCCGGATGGCATCTGCCGTGTCACTGACAGTTATTACACCAAGACCATTCAGTTTCAGGACATCAACTATCAGCTGGCACAGCAGGAAGATAAGACTGCCATCTTCGATGAGTGGTGCAGTTTCCTGAATTTCTTTGACAGCTCCATTCACTTTGAGCTTTCCTTTATGAACCTGAGTACCGATGCTGAAAGCTTTGAAAAGAGTATCCGTATCCCGTTCAAGAAGGACAGCTTCAATCCCGTCCGTGCCGAGTATAGCCAGATGCTGAAAAAGCAGTTGGCGCAGGGCAACAACGGCTTGACCAAAACCAAGTACCTGACATTCGGCATTGAAGCCGAATCCATGCGGCAGGCAAAGCCGAGACTCAACCATATCGAAAACGATCTGCTCAATAACTTTCGGCGTTTGGGTGTCATTGCCACTACCATGAACGGCAAAGAGCGGCTGCATCTGATGCACTCTATGTTCCACATGGGTGATAATGATAAGTTCTTCTTCGATTGGAAGTATCTTGTGGAATCCGGGCTGTCCGTAAAGGACTTCATTGCTCCGACGGCGTTTGCCTTTAAGACCAACCGCACCTTCCAGATGGGCAGTATCTTCGGTTCGATGTCTTATCTGGCAATTACGGCATCAGACCTGTCTGATCGTATGCTGGCGGATTTTCTGGATATGGAATCCACGCAGATCGTGACCATGCACATCCAGTCGGTTGACCAGACTGCGGCGATTAAGACCATCAAGAGAATCATCACCGAGCTTGACCGTTCCAAAATCGAGGAACAGAAAAAGGCTGTGCGTTCTGGCTATGACATGGACATTATCCCATCTGACCTTGCTACCTATGGTAAAGATGCGAAGTCACTTCTGAAAGAATTGCAGAGCCAGAATGAGCGAATGTTCATGGTGACATTTCTGGTGCTGAACACCGGGCGCACCGAGCAGGAACTGGAGAACAATGTGTTCCAGGCACAGAGCATCGCCCAGAAGCATAACTGCAATCTGCGTCGTTTGGATTTTCAGCAGGAATCCGGACTGATGAGCAGCCTGCCTTTGGCACAAAACCTGATTGAGATTCGTCGTGGCCTGACTACCAGTTCCACGGCTATTTTTGTGCCTTTCACCACGCAGGAGCTGTTCCAGAATGGTGGAGAAACGCTCTATTACGGGCTGAATGCTCTGTCGAACAACCTTATCATGGTGGACAGAAAGAAGCTCAAGAACCCCAACGGACTGATTCTGGGTACTCCCGGTTCCGGTAAATCCTTTTCCGCAAAGCGTGAAATCACCAATGCGTTCCTGGTTACGGATGACGATATTATCATCTGCGACCCCGAAGCGGAATATGCGGCTCTGGTTCACAAGTTCAATGGTCAGGTGGTAAAAATCAGCTCCTCCAGTACCAACTATATCAACCCTATGGACATCAACCTGAACTACTCTGAGGATGACAACCCGGTAGCACTGAAAGCTGATTTTATCCTGTCCCTCTGTGAGTTGATTATGGGCAGTAAGGATGGCTTGCAGCCTATCGAAAAGACGGTTATCGACCGTTGTGTGTATCAGATTTACCAGAGATATTTCGACAATCCTGCCCCTGAGAATATGCCGATCCTTGAGGATTTGTATGATGCCCTTCTGAAACAGGACGAAAAGGAAGCCCACCATGTAGCGACCGCCTTGGAAATCTATGTTAAGGGTTCTCTGAAACTGTTTAACAACAGAACCAATGTGGATATTCAGAATCGTCTGGTGTGCTTCGACATTAAGG
Organism: Erysipelatoclostridium sp. DFI.2.3; assembly: GCF_019132535.1. NCBI lineage: Bacteria > Bacillati > Bacillota > Erysipelotrichia > Erysipelotrichales > Coprobacillaceae > Thomasclavelia > Erysipelatoclostridium sp. DFI.2.3. The sequence continues at coordinate 36,337 of NZ_JAHOOJ010000006.1, forward strand.
AGCTGGGCAATCAGCTGAAAAAAATCGGTATGCTGATCGTTCAGGATCAGGTCTGGGGGCGTGTAACTGCCAACCGTTCTGCCGGTAAATCGACCAGATATTATATTGACGAGTTCCATCTGCTTCTGAAGGAAGAACAGACGGCAACCTATTCCGTAGAAATCTGGAAGCGATTCCGTAAATGGGGCGGCTTGCCGACCGGTATTACTCAGAATGTCAAAGACCTGCTTCGTTCCCCGGAGATTGCCAACATCCTCGAAAACTCTGATTTCATCTATATGCTGAATCAGGCAAGCGATGACCGAAGTATTCTGGCACAGCGGTTGAACATTTCGCCGCATCAGCTGTCCTATGTAACCAACTCCGGTGAGGGCGAAGGACTTCTGTTCTATGGCAATGTGATTCTGCCGTTCATTGACCGATTCCCGACAGATCTGGAACTGTATCGCATTATGACCACGAAGTTAAACGAGGTGGCACAGGAAAAGGAGGCGTAATGTATGGCGAAAAGACCTACACGACTCCGTTTTACCGAAGATGACCTTGCAGATTCTCATGTGAAGAAAGCTGCCGACCGTGCAGATAAGGCGGTTGATAGGGCTGAAAAAGCGGCAGACAAATTGGCTTCTAAAAAGGCAAAGCCGAAGCTAAAGCTGGAAACAGATGCAGCCGGTTCCCGTAAAGCAAAGCTCCGTTTTGAAAAAGCGGAGTTTACGGAAATCGAGCGCCCATCTGTGGCAAAGCACATGGCAAGCCGTGGTGCCGCAGTCACGCTCACATCCAAAGCACATCGGGCGGTGTCAGAATATGAGGATGATAATATCGGCGTTCAGGCTGTGCAGGAAACGACCAAGGCTGTTGAATCCACTGTCTATACCGTCGATCATGCCGTTTACAGTCACAAGCTGAAAGCCTACGACAAGGCGGAAAAGCTGGTTGAGAAGTCAGATAAAGCAAATGTAAATGCCCTGTATGAGAAGTTCAAAAAGGACAACCCCGATGCCGGTTCCAATCCCTTTTCCCGTTGGCAACAGAAAAGGGCAATCAAGAAAGAATATGCTGCCGCCAAAGCCGGTAAGAATACCGCTTCGACAACGGCTTCTGCATCTAAGGGTGCAGGCAAGGCAACGGGCAAAGCAGCTCAGGGAGCCAAGAACATCACAGAAAGAGTAACGGAGTTCTGCACCACACACTCTAAAACGATTCTGTTTGTTTTGATTGCCGGACTGCTTTTTATGATACTCTCAGGGATGTTCTCGTCTTGTTCGGCTATGTTCCAAGGCGGCACACAGATCATTCTGGGAACTTCTTTTACTGCAAAAGAGGAAGATATTATTGGTGCGGACAATGATTACAAGGCTTTGGAAGCTGCGCTCCGCAATAAAATCAATAATATCGAGCGTACTCATAGCGGATATGACGAGTACCGGTATGACCTTGATGAAATCAACCACAATCCTTATGAGCTGGCGGCGTATTTGACGGTGAAGTTTGAGGATTACACCAGAGATGAGGTGCAGGCTACCCTGCAATGGCTATTTGAGCAACAATATGAGCTGACCCTGACGGAAGTAGTAGAGATTCGTACACGAACAACATCTTCTACTGATCCCGAAACGGGAGAGACAACAACAGAGGAAGAAGATTACGAATATTATATTCTGAATGTGAAGCTCAGAAATAAGGGCTTGAACAGTGTGATTTCAAATTCCGGCTTGTCGGAAGATGATATGGAGCGATATAGAATTTTGCTTCAGACAAGGGGCAACAGACCGGATATTTTCGGAAATGACATTTACGCCACCCCTGGCGGCGAGTACACCGATTATGATATTCCGGGCGAAGCGCTGACAGACACAAGATTTGCCAATATGATTCGGGAAGCTGAAAAATATCTGGGATACCCGTATGTGTGGGGCGGCAGCAGCCCGTCTACCTCCTTTGACTGCTCCGGATTTGTTTCCTATGTAATCAATCACTGCGGAAACGGTTGGAGTGTTGGTCGTTTGACCGCAAACGGTTTGATGGGCGTATGCGACATTATCCCGAAAAGCTCTGCCAAACCGGGAGATTTGATTTTCTTCCAAGGCACTTATGATACCTCCGGTGCATCACACGTTGGTATCTATGTTGGCAATGGTATGATGATCCACTGCGGAAACCCCATTTCCTACGCTTCTATCGAATCGAATTACTGGCAACAGCATTTTTACTGCTTCGGCAGAATCAGAAACTAAAGGAGGGATGGCGATTGAGTGCCAAGTTAGACAGAATAGGTGCAGACCTTGAAAAAGCCCGTAAGAAACGGGCAGAATGGGATGCTAAGGTGAAAGACCTGGAACGCAGATACCGTGAGGAGGAAAATTCCGAAATCCATGAGATGGTTCATGCTGCGAACCTGAATCCCGAACAGCTTTCCGAGCTGCTCCGTATGTTTGCTGCGGATATGGCTCCGAAGCCTGATACGATCAATACTATGAATGAGGAGGAAACGCAGAATGAGATTTAAGAAAATTGGAGCCGCATTGCTGGCGTGTGCAATGTGTTTTGGCGTGTTTTCTACAACGGCATTTGCCTATGTAGATGAAAGCGTAGCGACTGAAGAACCTGCGGTCGAAGAAAAAGTTCCCGAAACAGAGCCGGAGGAGCCGATGCTACCGCTTACTCCCGACGGCAATCTGACTTTGGTTGATGACGCTGGCTCGCCTACGAAAAGCGGAAAGCAGTTCATTACCGCTGTAACCAAAAACGGAAACTACTTCTATATCATCATTGACCGTGATGATAAGGGCGAGGAAACCGTGCATTTTCTGAATCAGGTGGATGAAGCCGACCTGCTCAAGCTGATGGACGAGGAAGAAGTTGCAGAGTTCACCAAGCCGGTTGAGGAAACAAAGCCGGAAGTAGTTGAAACAGTTCCTGAAATTACAGAACCGACACCGGAGGAAAAGCCGAAATCCACAAATATGCTCCCGGCGATTCTTACTCTGATTGTGCTTGCCTGTGGTGGTGGATTCTTCGTATTTAAGAAAGTCCAGGAAAAGAAGAAGGCACAGGAAGCGGCAAAGCCTGACCCAGATGCTGATTATGTGGACGATGACGAGGACTATGGGTACGATCCGGAGTTTGAGGACGACGATGAAGATAGCTCCGTCGATGAAGATGATAATGAACCTGTGTAAACAGGATAGGCTTGATGCCTGGGGCAGCCTTCGGGTTGCCTTTACATAGTTTCCGCTTTCAAAAAATAAAAAAATTTGCGTTTTTGAAAGTGACATCTTGCATATACTATTAGCAGACAGTATAATAAGTACAGCGAAGCGGTTTCGAGAAATGAAAAAACTTCAATTTTTGAAAGCGGGTGACTATATGAAAACAATCACGAGAGCAAAATATCTCGATAGAATCATTGAACTGAATGGTACTCCTGACATCAAGATCATCACGGGCATTCGTCGATCTGGTAAGTCCAAATTGATGCAGGCGTATATTGCGTATCTGAAAAGCAATTTTGAAAACATCAATATTATCTTCATCGACTTCATGGATTTGGCGTATGAAGAAATCAAGGAATACCATGCCTTACACGCCTATGTGGAAGAACATTATCAGGAAGGAAAAACGAACTACCTGTTTGTAGACGAGGTTCAGATGTGTCCCAAGTTTGAGTTGGCAATCAATAGCCTGTACTCTAAGGGAAAATACGACATCTATGTAACAGGCTCTAATGCTTTCCTGTTGAGTGCAGATCTGGCAACTCTGTTTACCGGACGCTATATTGAAATTCATGTGTTTCCTTTCAGCTTCCAGGAATATTGCCAGTATTATGATGATATTAGTGACAAAGATAAGCTCTTTGATGAGTACGCTATCAAGGGCGGTTTAGCAGGTTCCTATGCTTATAGAACCGAAAAAGACAGAACAAACTATATCAAAGAGGTCTACGAAACGATTGTTACAAGGGATTTGGTACAGAAATATACTCTCCCGGACACTTTGGTTTTACAACGTCTGAGCGAGTTCCTTATGGATAATATCAGCAACCTGACTTCTCCGAATAAGGTCAGTCAGCTACTGACAGCAAATGAGACTCCAACCAATCATGTAACCGTCGGCAAGTACATTAAGTATTTGTGCAATGCTTTTGTATTTTATGATATTAAGAGATATGACATCCGAGGTAAGAAATACCTTGAAAGCTCTGAAAAGTTCTATTTGTGTGACAGCGGTATTCGATATGCAATACTGGGAAGCAGAAATATAGACTATGGCAGAGTATATGAAAACGTTGTTTGTATCGAGCTTCTTCGCCGTGGATATGATGTCTATGTCGGCAAGCTCTATCAAAAGGAAATCGACTTTGTTGCTCAGAGAGGTAGCGAAAAGATTTATATTCAGGTCAGCGACAACATTTCCGGGCAGGAAACATTTGAGAGAGAATGCTCTCCTCTGCTTCAGATTCGAGACGCTTATCCGAAAATGATTATTGCCAGAACCAAACATCCCCAATATAGCTATGAAGGAATCGAAATTCACGATATAGCCGATTGGTTGCTACAAGAATAAGCAAGGTGAAATATCTCCGTCATTCTCTTTTGAAATGATGGAGATATTTTTATTATGACGGAGATTGTAGAACAGAAAATTGTATCAGGTTGCAAAAATCCTTTCCGAACTTTTTACATAGCAGTCATGCACTACGGTGTGTGGCTGCTTATTTTTTTGTGAAAGGAGCAGATGCAAATGAAATTAGTTTTGGCTGAAAAGCCTTCGGTTGCACAGAGTATTGCCAAAGTGTTAGGTGCTGCCAAGCGTGAGGATGGCTACTTAGAGGGAAACGGATATGTGGTCAGCTGGTGTGTAGGGCATTTGGTGGAGCTGGCACAGCCGGAAGTCTATGATGCGAAGTACAGCAAATGGGCTTATGCAGACCTTCCTATCTTCCCGATGGACTGGCAGTATGAGGTTTCTGCCGGTACGAAAAAACAGTTTGGGATTCTGAAAAAGCTCATGGCCAGAGAAGATGTTGCGAGTCTTGTGTGTGCAACAGATGCCGGTCGTGAGGGCGAGCTGATCTTTCGGTTGGTGTACCACAAAGCCGGGTGCAGAAAGCCGTTTGAGCGGCTTTGGATTTCCTCGATGGAAGATGTAGCAATCAAGGAGGGCTTTGAAAATCTCAGGTCTGGAACGGAATATGATGCTTTGTATGAAGCAGCACTGTGTCGAGAACGAGCCGACTGGATTGTTGGTATTAACGCTACTCGACTTTTTTCGACCCTTTACGGGCAGACCCTGAATGTTGGTCGTGTTATGACCCCTACCCTTGCTATGGCTGTTATGCGAGAAGCTGCCATTTCCGCATTCAAGCCTGAACTGTTCTACACAGTTCAGATTGGATTGGATGGTTTTACGGCTGCAAGCGAACGCTTCAAAACCAAGGCAGCAGCCGAAGCTGTCAAACAAAGCTGTTCGGTGGCAATCGTTCAGAAAGCTGAATGTAAGGAGAAAACAGAAAAGCCGCCTGCGCTCTATGACCTGACCAGTTTACAGAGAGAAGCCAACCGTGTGCTTGGCTACACGGCACAGCAGACCTTGGACTACACGCAGAACCTCTATGAAAAGAAACTGGTCACTTATCCCCGTACCGACAGCAGGTTTCTGACGGAAGATATGGCACATAGCCTGACCGACCTCGTAAAGCTGGCTTTCCACACATTCCCCGTGGAGGATGTGGATAACATACCAGTTCATGCAGAGCAGGTTGTGAATAACAAAAAGGTCACAGATCACCATGCCATCATTCCGACCAGAGAATTGCAGAAATGCAATCTGAGCGAACTTCCCAAGGGTGAACTTGCAATTTTGCAACTGATCTCGAATCGGTTGTGCGTAGCTGTTGGCGATCCGCACCGATACGCAGAGACAGTTATTGAGCTGGACTGTGGCGGTACCGTGTTTTCCACCAAAGGCAAAACTGTTGTGCAGGATGGATGGAAAGCTCTGGTTCAGAAAAATGATTCGACAAAATCCGACGAAAACGTGCAGACACTCCCTTCTGTTTCCGTTGGTGACGAAATGACCGTCAGCGGCACGGAAATCAAGGAAGGGAAAACATCTCCCCCTAAACACTTTACCGAGGATACTCTGCTTTCTGCTATGGAAACTGCCGGTGCGGACGAAATGCCTGATGAGGTGGAGCGCAAAGGTTTGGGAACGCCTGCGACCCGTGCCGGTATCATTGAGAAGCTGGTTCGCATCGGTTTTCTGGAGCGTAAGGGTGATAAGAAAACCAAACACCTGATTCCGACCCACAAGGGTACGGCTCTGGTAACAGTCATGCCGGAACAGATTCAGTCCCCATCCATGACGGCGGATTGGGAAGAAAAATTGTTGCTCATTGAGAAAGGCGAATATGCCAGCGAGGACTTTATGGACGAGATCAAAGATGTGATTGCCGGTCTGATTCAGAACTATGAAGTAATCCGTGATTCCGAGGTTATGATGTCGAAAGAAGCCAATTCTATCGGCAAATGCCCGCTCTGCGGCAGTGCTGTAGAGGACAAAGCCAAGGCATTTTTCTGTTCCAACAGAGCTTGCAAATTTGCCCTCTGGAAAAACAATCGCTACTTTGCGAGCATCGGCAAGAGCATGACTTCTGCCACGGCGCAGAAATTGCTTGGTTCCGGCAAGGTAAAGCTCAAGAATTGCAAGTCCGAAAGAACGGGCAACACCTTTGATGCCACCGTCTTTATGGAGGTATCAGATGATGGCAAAACGAAGTTCAGTATGGAATTTGAAAATGGAGGAAAGCGCAAATGACAAATGAGTACAACCCGGATGGTAAGGAAATCCGATTTATCGACAGCCATTATAAGGATTTGTTTCATATCCCCGATGGCAGCTGTGTGCAGATTCACTACCCGGATGAAATGGTTGTGAAGCCCTGCACCTTCATTGACGAGTATCATACGCAGATCGGATACAATGTGTTTCATATCTGCCAGTTTGCAGAAATTATGGAGCGCAACGGCGCAAGCTATATGCCGGAGCCTGAGATTATGGGCGATGAAGCCGCATGGAAGGTCGGAAAGGATAGAATCCTTGCGGTGCAGACCTGCGAAGATGGTTACGACTACACCCTGTTGGATGAAAACTACAACGAGATTGATGGCGGTCAGGTTGATAACCCTGAACTGTCCATGCTCGAAGTCCGCCGGGATATTCTGGAATCCTTCGGGCTGGAGCGCCGGGAACTGCGGGCAATGTTCTATGAGGATGTCATGGAGCAGGCTTTTGAAGTCGGCAGACAGGCGGTGGTGGTCAATGACCCTATCGCTGAGCTTGCTTTTAAGCTCGACCGTTTTGCAGAGAACTTCGACCCCTATGAATATATGGATCAGGTCGATGATGTGCAGGCGCATATCCAAGAAATCAAGGCAGATCTTGCCGCTGGTAATACGGCTCCGTATCGTGAGTTCCTGAATACAGCCATTGAAGAAGCCCGTGAGGAAACTGCGGTTGAGGTTGCCAAAGTGCTGAAAAGTCAGCTGGATAAGCTCGACTCTCCGAAGCGTGAGTCGGTCATGGAAAAACTGGCACAGGCCGCAGAAAAAGCTGCGCCTGCCAGTCCCTCTCCCAAACGCAAAGAGCCTGAACGATAAGGAGGACACGGATATGAAAAACGAAAAATGGGATGATGTTCACGGAAATACCACCCCGGATGACAGAATGGTTGCTTTTCTGGAAAGCCCCACGGATTCCTATGCGATTCTTCAGCTGCGGGAAGATGTAGACGATAATATCCCGCTCATGTTTGCAAATTACAGCTACCTTCAGAAGAAAGAAATGGAGCCTGAGATTGACCGTTACGAGGTGGTCTATCATGGCTCCATTTCTATGTCCGAGGATGTGAATCGGCAGCTGGAAGATTTGTATGTAAAGTTCAATATTGACCACCCGGATGATTTCCGTGGTCACAGTATGTCGGTCAGCGACATCGTAGCCTTAAAGGTAGTCGGTGAGGTATCCTTTCACTATGTAGATTCTGTTGGGTTTCAGAAGCTGGAAAACTTTATGAAGTCCGAAAACTACCTGAAAAACGCAGAGATGGCAATGGAAGATGATTATGGGATGATTGACGGTATCATCAATAACGGAAAAGCGTCCGGATTAGAGGAACGTCCTTCGGTGTTGGAGCAGTTAAAGGAAAAGCCCGTGCCGGATGTTTCCCATAAGCCGCCCAAGAGCCACCCGGAAAGTCTAATGGTATGAAGTCAAGAGGGTGATGGCAGGAAAAATCGAGAATAAATGCAGGAAAACAGTTGCGTAAGCAGAAAAAAGGCAACACCAACCTAAGCCCTGCCCCCTAAGGTTTTTTGAAACAGGGCGGGAGCGCCAGAGCTGCGAGTGGTGTACTCAGCTCTCCGGCGGGATATACAGGCGGTTGTCCTTCAGCAGCCGAAAGACCAACCGAACCAGTTTTCTGGCAGTTAAAGCGAGTGCGCGTTTATGCTGGTACTTGTTGACCTCTTTGAATTTGAGGTCGTAGTAGCGCCGGAACTCGGAGTCGCATCTTCTCACAGAGTTCGCGGCTTCCAGCAGATAGTAGCGGAGATAGCGGTTGCCGGATTTAATCATTCGGGAATGCTCCGCTTCAAATTCACCGGACTGATTTTTGTGCCAGACAAGGCCGGCAAACTTGGCAACGGAGGCTTGAGAATCAAACCGGTGAATGTCGCCGATTTCAGCGATGATGCCGGCGGAGTAAACCTTGCCAATGCCAGGAATGGAAGTCAGGGTATTGGGGATGATTTCAAACTGCTGCTCAATGGCCTTGTCCAAAACCTTGACTTGCTCTTTCAAGGCCCGCATAGAGGCAATGGAGACAGACATGGCCTGATTCACGGTGTCATTTACCGTTTTGGGCAGACGATAGGAGCCCTTGGCAGCAGCTCGCACCGCTTTGGCTGTGGCAGCTGGATCTGCAAATCTTCCACGTCCTGTTTCTGTAACGAAGGCGGTCAGTTCTTCCAGATCAGAGTTTGCCAGATCATCCACTGTTTCAAAGCGCTCCATGAGAGCAATCGTGGTGGAGCTGGAATTAGCAATATCCTTATCTTGGGCCATGCCGGAGCATTTGAGAAACAGGTAGTTGGCAAACCGCTGTTTTTCACGAGTCAGATTTTGAATGACCTCAAATCTGGCCCGCGTCAGGGTTTGGAGTGCTTTGTAACGGTAATCATCCATGTAGACCTCCCTGGCGATTCTGCCAAAACGCAGATGGTCGGCAATCACAAAGGCGTCCACCCAGTCGTTCTTAGGCAGGTCAGGATAGGCTTCCTTGAATTTCCGCACCTGCTTGGGGTTAAGAACATGAATCTTTCGCTGGAACTGCCCCAGTCTGCCATCTTCTCGGAGAGCGTAGACAAGGCTGTCCCCGTAGATAGAGGTGGCCTCCAGACCGATCACAACATCACTGAGCTGCATGGAGCCGAGTGCCGATACGATTCTTTCTGACAACAGTTTAGCCCCGCCAAGGTTGTTCTGCACAGAAAAACTGGAGTACTTGCTGCCGTCTGGTTTCATCAGGTAGGCCACATTGTTCCTGCTGCTCACATCAATACCAACGAATAATGGGTTCATAATTTTCACCTCCCCGCATGGAGATTTCAGGCCAGCAGGCTTTGAGATACCCATGATAACCGGAGCATCCGCAACCTCGCCTATCAGAATCATTCCAGAGCAGGCCGATGCGATATCCCTCACTGCTGAAAGGGCGGCCTACACTCGGGCAAACAGCCAATGAGTTTGCAGCTAACTTCCGGCTCAGGGGAACGGACTTTCCGTGAAGCAACCTTTCGGTTCAACGGGAGATTTCAGAACTTGACCCTGCTGTCCTACAGCTATTGTATCATGGGCATCTCTAAGCCTGCTGATATCTAATCTAACAAGTGGACTAAGCAGACACACTTACAAAACGGTCTGCAAATCATATTATACGAGGGAGATTGAATGATGGATTTCACACAGGATGAGCGGAACATGATGATGCTTTACAGCCCTGGCACAAGGTCAGGGCTGTGTGAAGCACTGACACTGATGAAGGAACAGCTTTCGGAGGACGAGTCAGAGCTTTTTGCTTTGGCAGACTCGGTTCTCCGTAAAGTTTCAGCCATGGACGATGCCGCCTTTGAGAAGCTGAACCTTTATCCGGATTGATAGGATTGGAGGGATACAATGAACGCAAAAGAGCGATTTTATTCCGGATTAGCAAAAGAAACGATTGGGAAAATCACCTCGAACACAGATAACTGGACTTCGTTTTTGAGAACGATGTCCCGCAACTATGAGTTCACCTATCCGGAACAGGTGATGATTTATGCTCAGCGCCCCAATGCGACCTTTTGCAAGCCCTATGAGGACTGGAACGCTGAAAATTACCGCAGATATGTAAAGCGTGGCTCTACCGGCATTGCTCTGTTTGTGATGAACAGGGATAAACCGTATCTGCGCTATGTGTTTGATGTGGCGGATACCGGCGTTCGCCGTTCTTCCCCGGAACTGAAACCGTGGGAGGTGACGCCTGAAAACCGCTCCTATGTCATGGAAGCGATGGAGCGTACCTTCGGTGTTGCCGCTGACGGGGTACTGGAAGCACAGCTTGAAGATATTGCATCCGCACTGGCGGCTGAGTATTGGGACGATTACAAAAAGCAGTTCCTCGACATCGTTGCCAACAGCTTCCTTGAGGAGTATGATGAACTCAACATCGAAGTAGCTTTCAAAAATGCGGTGGCAAACAGCGTATCCTATACGATGTATTGCCGGTTCGTGGAAAGTCCCGACAACTACTTCGAGCATGAGGATTTCCAGAAGGTGTTTGATTTTAACACCAGACAGACGGTAAATGCCCTTGGTACTGCGGTGAATGCCATCAGCACAAGGATGTTTCAGGAAATCGAAAAAGCGATTGGAGAACATGAGCAGATTAAAGCTACCGAAAGGAGTACAGATTATGAGCGAGATGACTTACAGACAGGCCGGAGATTATCAGATTCCGAACCTTCAGTTGGAGAACGAGGGAGAGAAACCTCTGGGCAAGTACGGCAGGATGCGTCGAGCATTTTTGGAACAGAACAATCCGATGCTCCTGAACGACATGATTCTGACGGAGAGCCTGTTCCCGCACCTGTGGGAGATCGAGGAAACAGCGAAAGCCAGAGTGGAGTTTCTGATGGAGCAGTACCTGAAGGACAGCCCCGCACCGGACAAGGAAACGCAGCAGATGGCGTGGGTGCAGCACATGAACAGCCTGAAAGCACAGGCGGAGGAAGTCGTGATGACGGAGCTTATCAACAGCTGAGTCTGAACCTTTTCCTCTCCGAAAATGAACAAATCAGTTTTATCGACCGAGCAGAGAGCTTTACGCCCTCTGCTTTTTCTTTTGCCCAGGAAGAAATCGACCACTTCCTTCTGCTTGGTAGCAATACCGATGAAGCCCGAAAAGTCGTAGCGCTGGAATATATGAAGCAGAAGCCGTTGGAAGAAATCGTTCAGACCTTAAAGCAGGTCTATCACGGCGGCTATGGTCTGAAAGAAGATAGCGGGAATATCTGTGCGTGGTATGCCGAGGACGGTATCCACCTTGCCAAAGGTTCCTCTGCCATTGACAGCCCCAGAGCGCAGATCGTTTCTTGGGAAACGGTTGCCGAGCGCATTGGAGAACTGCTTGAAAATGGTCGGTTCGCAACTAATGTGGAACTGGTAGAAGCATCCGGATATGAGCGTCAGAAGTTGGCAGAATCCCTGTGGCATCTTTATCACGATTTGAGTGAAGAAGCCCGTTCCAGCAACTATCTGGCAATTCTTCATCAGGAACCGTTTCGTGGTTTCCCTGACGAAACCGCAGACTTGGCTGAAAAGTTGGATGACCCTCGTTTCCACGCAACCTTGGTACAGCAGTATTCGGAATTTAGAAAAACCCTTGCGGAAAATCCCGATCTGCTTCGTTTTCACTATCACAAGCTGAATCTCATTCAGAAACAGCTGTATGAGTTGAATATGCCTTTGCGTGAGTATCAGACCGATATGATGCAGATGCCCCTTGTCCGCCAGTTCATTACGGATGATGAAGTCAATGCAGACTTGACCCGTGGAAGCGGCTTTTCCGGTGGTAAAGCCCGTATTTATAACTACTGGCAGGAGAATCATTCTGCCAAGGAAAAGATGGACTTCCTGAAGCATGAATACGGAACCGGTGGTCATTCCCATGCCTGCTCTGGTGCAACGCACAGCGGTCAGGATCACGATGCCAAGGGTGTTGCTTACACCAAGAGCGGTTGCGATAAATTGCAGATGTCCTGGGCGCAGGTGGTGCAGAGAATCGACGGTCTGATACGAAAGGGACGCTACCTCAGCCCGGAGGAAGAAGCGGAACGACAGGCTATCGAAGAAGCTAAAACTGATCCGTTGGAAGATGTTTATGACCGTTTCGCAGTGATTGATACCGAGGATGGCGAGTATGCGATCTGGGATAATCAGACCGATGACTACTATGTAGACCCGGAAGGCGTTACGGAATACTTCACGGACGAATGGCTTGCCAATGACTATTTGGAGGAAGTTCGTCAGTCCGTAGCTGCGATGGAGTCGGTTCAGCCAGAAGCGCCTGTGGCAGAGCCTGCCGAAGTTGTGGAAGCATCTGCTTCCGAGGAACCGAAATGGAATTATCAGGTCGGTGACACGGTATATCTGGACGATACAGCTTTCCGTGTGGAGCAGATCACGGACAGAGAAGTTCAGCTGCGTGACCCTACGCTTGCTTATCCCATCTTCCGTGCCGAGAATCGTGAGAATTTCGAGCGTATGCTCTCTCAGGACGAAAGAAACCATGCGGTAAGGGTTGATGCCCAAACCGAAGAAAAGCCCGTTACAGAGGATTTTCTGGGCAAAACCGAACCGAGGGACTACACCCCTGAGTATCAGCTGTTAGACCGTCTGCGTATGGACTGCGAATACTTCCTTGGTGCAGGACAGCACAGCGAAAAGCATCTGTGGGCAGGCAACCGCCATGCACAGATTGCCAAGATGCGTGAGCTGTATGAAATGATTCCCGACAAACCAGAATGGCTGACACCTGAGATGATTAACAGCTACGAGGAGCGCATGGCTCCCCGCTATCTGGTTGCCGCCTACCATCACTTTGAAAACGGCTTCGATGATAAACTGGACTACTACACTCTGGAAGAAGCGGAAAAAGCTGCCCAGGGCTATGTGGACGGAACCATGGAGGATGACGGATTCAAGTACGATGGTGCTGCCGTTTACGATCAGCAGGAGCATAAGTGCATCCGTATCTATGGGGACTACCCTGACGAAAAGGCACACGCACAGGTCAGAGCCAGTGCGGAACCCGAACAGCAGGAACCGGAACACTTCATCGATCATTTTTATGTTGCCGAGGACATTCAGAAGCGGGGTGCGCTGGACATCAAGGAATACAGTTCCTTTGATGATGCCCTGCGAGCCTACTATGCACTTCCTGACACGCAGAGAAAAGCCCTGGGTGCAATGAATACCAGAGATCTGCCGGGTAGTCTGGACTTCGTACAGTGCGTAGATGGAAAGGACACCATCATTCAGGATTATGCCCAGGTGGACGGATGGCAGAATGCCGAAGTCATGGACATTATCGCTCAGCTTGAGCAGTCCATCACCACCAGAGAAATCCCACCTGTTCCTGCGGTGAACTTCCACATCACGGATGACAACATCGGTGAAGGTGGACCGAAGCAGAAATTCGCAAGAAACATCGCAGCCATTGAAACTCTGTTCAAACTGGAAAGCGAGAACAGGAACGCCACTACCGAAGAACAGGAGATTTTGTCGAATTATGTCGGTTGGGGCGGTCTGGCAGATGCCTTTGACCCGGACAAGGGAAATTGGGCGAAGGAGTATCAGACACTGAAAAACCTGCTTTCCGAAGATGAATATGCTGCGGCAAGAGCTTCCACCCTGAACGCACATTACACCAGCCCTACGGTCATTCGCTCCATCTACGATGCGGTCGGACAGATGGGCTTTGAAACAGGAAATATTCTGGAGCCTGCTATGGGTATCGGCAACTTCTTTGGTATGCTCCCTCCTGAAATGCAGAGCAGCCGTTTGTATGGTGTGGAACTGGATTCCATCACCGGCAGAATTGCTCAGAAGCTCTATCCCAACGCAGAAATCAAAGTAGCCGGTTTTGAAACGACAGACCGCCGAGACTTTTACGATCTGGCTGTGGGTAATGTCCCTTTCGGCAACTACAAAGTGTCCGACAAGCCGTATGACAAGCTGGGATTCTCCATTCACAACTATTTCTTTGCCAAGGCTTTGGATCAGGTTCGTCCCGGTGGTGTGGTCGCTTTTGTGACAAGCCGTTACACCATGGATTCCAAGAACTCTGACGCAAGGCGATATATGGCGCAGAGGGCGGAACTGCTTGGTGCAATCCGTCTGCCAAACGATGCCTTTAAGAAAAACGCAGGCACGGAAGTCGTGTCCGACATCCTGTTCCTGCAAAAGCGTGACCATCCGATTGACATTGTACCGGAATGGGTAAACCTTGACCGCACCGAAGAAGGACACACCATGAACAGCTACTTTGTCGCTCATCCTGAAATGGTTCTGGGCGATACGGTGGAAGAAAGTACCGCCTACGGCATGGACATTACAGTGCGTCCCATTGAGGGCATGGAACTGTCCGAACTTCTGAAAGAAGCAGTTTCCCACATCCAAGGAACCTATCAGGCTGTGGAGCTTCCCGAAGCTGACAAGGGTAAGGAAATCGAAACCATTCCTGCAACCCCGGATGTAAAGAATTTCTCTTATACCGTGGTGGATGGCAATGTGTACTTCCGTGAAAACTCCCTGATGCGCCGTGTAGACCTGAATGAGAAAGCAAAAGACCGTGTGATGGGCATGGTGGAACTTCGTGGTATCGTCAACGAGCTGATCGAATATCAGCTTGAGGATTACCCGGATGAAATGATTACTCAGAAACAGGCAGAACTGAATGATGCCTACGATGCGTTTGCCGCAAAGAACGGGCTTATCAATAATCGAGCCAATGGTCAGGCATTTGCTGACGATTCCTCCTACTATCTCCTGTGTTCTCTGGAAAATGTGGATGAGGACGGCAATCTGAAAAGCAAGGCGGATATGTTCACCAAGCGAACCATCAAGCCGGAACGCAGAGTGACGAGCGTGGATACGCCGTCCGAAGCTCTGGCAATCTCTATCGGTGAGCGTGGCAAGGTGGATTTGCCGTTTATGGCACAGCTGCTTGGAACACCTGGAGAATACGATGCGATTCAGGCAGAGCTTCGAGGGGTGATCTTCAAAGACCCGATGGCTCCCGATGCTGTGGAAGTTGGATGGCAGACTGCCGATGATTACCTTTCCGGTGATGTAAGAAGCAAGCTGCGTGTCGCACAGATGGCGGCAGACAGGGATTCTTCCTTCCACATCAATGTGGAAGCCTTGCAGAAAGCACAGCCGAAGGACTTGGATGCGTCCGAGATTGATGTGCGTTTGGGTGCAACATGGATTGATGCCGATTATATTCAGCAGTTCATGGAGGAAACCTTTGAAACGCCGTATTACTTGCGCCGTTCCATTGAGGTCAAGTTCTCCGAGCTGACCGCAGAGTGGCGCATCAACGGTAAGAGTTCTCCCAACTACAACGATGTGGCGGCGTATGTCACCTACGGTACAGAGCGAGCCAACGCATATCGGATTCTGGAGGAAACGCTGAATCTGAAGGATATTCGTATCTATGATACGATTGAAGATGCAGATGGTAAGCAGAAGCGTGTCCTCAATAAAAAAGAAACTACCCTGGCACAGCAGAAACAGCAGGCAATCAAGGATGCGTTCCGAGATTGGATTTGGAGAGATCCGCACAGACGAGAAACCCTTTCCACCAAGTACAACGAACTTTTTAACTCCACCAGACCTCGTGAGTATGATGGCTCTCATATCCGTTTCGGCGGCATGAACCCGGATATTACCCTCCGTGAACACCAGAGAAATGCTATCGCTCATGTGCTATATGGTGGAAATACGCTGCTTGCACACGAAGTTGGTGCGGGCAAGACCTTCGAGATGGCTGCATCGGCTATGGAGAGTAAACGGCTTGGATTGAGCCAGAAATCCCTGTTCGTTGTGCCGAATCACTTGACCTTACAGTGGGCAAACGAGTTCCTGCACCTCTATCCGAGTGCCAAGCTCCTTGTTGCCACCAAGAAGGATTTTGAAACAGCAAACCGTAAGAAGTTCTGCGCTCGTATCGCAACGGGTGACTATGATGCAGTCATCATCGGTCACAGCCAGTTTGAAAAAATCCCGCTTTCTGCCGAACGACAGGAACGGCAGCTGCGGGAGCAGATTGATGAGATCGAGGGTGCGATTGCGGAGCTGAAATGGCAGCGTGGCGAAAACTTCACGATCAAGCAGATGGAGAAAACACGAAAATCATTGGAAGCCAGACTGGACAAGCTCCTTGCCGCTGACAAGAAAGATGATGTCATTACCTTTGAGCAGTTGGGTGTAGACCGGCTGTTTGTGGACGAAAGCCATGCGTTCAAGAATTTGTTCCTCTACACAAAAATGCGAAATGTGGCAGGTCTGTCCACCTCCGAAGCCCAGAAATCTTCGGATATGTTTATGAAGTGCCGCTATATGGATGAGCTGACCGGCGGGCGTGGTGTGATCTTTGCAACCGGTACTCCAGTAAGTAACTCGATGACCGAGCTTTATACGGTCATGCGCTATCTCCAGTACAGTACGCTCCAGCAAAAGAACCTGACCCATTTTGATTCCTGGGCATCGACCTTCGGAGAAACAACAACTGCGATTGAGCTTGCACCGGAGGGAACCGGCTATCGTGCCAGAACCCGATTTGCGAAGTTCTTCAACCTGCCTGAACTGATGAATATGTTCAAGGAGGTTGCCGACATCAAGACCTCTGACCAGTTGCATCTCCCTGTTCCCGAAGCAAAGTTTGAAACGGTTGTGGTTCAGCCCTCTGAGTACCAGAAGGATATGGTGGCTTCCCTTTCAGAGAGAGCAGCAGATGTTCATGCCGGTATTGTAGACCCGTCCGTCGATAATATGCTCAAGATTACCAGCGACGGACGAAAATTGGGACTGGATCAGCGGCTAATGAACACCCTGTTACCCGATGACCCTGACAGCAAGCTCAATGCCTGCGTGGGAAATATCCTGCGTATCTGGCAGGACGGTCAGGCTGACAAATTGACCCAGTTGGTGTTCTGCGACCTTAGCACACCGAAAAATGATGGAACCTTCAATGTCTATGATGATGTCAAAACCAAGCTGATTGCAAACGGTGTGCCTGCGGAAGAAGTTGCCTTTATCCATGATGCAGATACCGAGGCAAAGAAAAAAGACCTCTTTGCCAAGGTTCGTACCGGGCAGGTGCGAGTGCTTCTTGGCAGTACGCAAAAGATGGGTGCAGGAACCAACGTC
Source organism: Erysipelatoclostridium sp. DFI.2.3 (assembly GCF_019132535.1). Classification (NCBI taxonomy): domain Bacteria; kingdom Bacillati; phylum Bacillota; class Erysipelotrichia; order Erysipelotrichales; family Coprobacillaceae; genus Thomasclavelia; species Erysipelatoclostridium sp. DFI.2.3. The sequence goes on from NZ_JAHOOJ010000006.1 coordinate 53,872, forward strand.
CAGGACAAATTGGTGGCAGTTCACCACTTGGATGTGGGTTGGCGTCCGTCTGATATGACCCAGAGAAACGGTCGTATCATCCGTCAGGGCAACCGGAACAAAGAGGTTCAGGTGTATCAGTATGTGACCGAGGGAACCTTCGATGCCTACCTGTATCAGACCTTGGAAAACAAGCAGAAGTTTATTTCTCAGATTATGACCTCCAAATCACCGGTTCGCTCCTGTGACGATGTGGATGAGCAGGCGCTGTCCTATGCGGAGATCAAGGCGCTGTGTGCCGGCAATCCGCTTATCAAGGAAAAGATGGACTTGGACATTGATGTGGCAAGGCTGAAGGTGCTGAAAGCTGACCACCAGAGCCAGCAGTACCGTATGGAAGATAAGCTTCTGAAATACTTCCCGGCTGAGATTGAAAAGCAGACAGGCTATATTCATGGCTTTGAAGCTGATATTAAAACCGTGGAAGCACACCCGCAGATTGCCGATGGCTTTTGCGGCATGGAAATCATGGGCAAAGCCTACACCGAAAAGGCAGATGCCGGTGAAATCCTCCTTGCGGCTTGTAAGGACACGAAAAGTGCCGATCCGGTTCCTCTTGGCAGTTACCGTGGCTTTCAGATGGAGCTTTCGTTTGACAGTTTCCGGAACGAGTTCGATGTGACCCTGAAGGGCGCTGTGAGCCACAGAGTAGCCCTTGGAACGGACGCACGAGGAAATATCACCCGACTGGACAATGCCCTTGCAGGCATCCTTGAGCGCTTAGAACGAGCCAATGAGCAGTTGAATAATCTCTACAATCAGCAGGAAGCAGCCAAGGCGGAGGTTGGAAAACCGTTCCCGCAGGAAGCAGAGCTGACAGCCAAAAGTCAGCGACTGGCAGAACTGGATGCAGCCCTGAATATGGAGGACTCTGTGGAAAATCGTGACGAAAGAAGCGAGTCAGAGCGTCCTTCTGTGTTGGCTGATCTGAAATCCAAAGCGGAGCATATCCCGCCTGCAAAATACTCTGAAACCCGTGAGGAGGTGTTGTAATGGCAAAGCGAGATCAGGATGTTCATTTCCTTGCATCCAAGGAGGAGGTCGAGCGAATCCATGAGAAGATGGACGAGCTTGGCATCCGCAGCATGGGAGCCTATCTGCGGAAAATGGCTCTGGATGGTTACTGTATCAGACTGGATTTGCAGGATGTGAAAGCCCTGGTTTCGCTCCTGCGAATCTGCTCCAACAACCTGAACCAGTACGCAAAGCGAGCGAACGAAACAGGCAGCATCTATCGTGCTGACATTGAGGATTTGCAAAAACGGCTGGAGGAGATCTGGACGGACATGAGAGAAGTTCTTGTTCGCCTGTCCTCAATCCAGTAATCCGACAACTTGTTGGGAAGTCGCAGTTTCGGCTGCGGCTTTTACATAAGGGTTGACATCATTGCGTTATGGCAGATACCCTTGTACAATATAATTAAAAGAAAGGGGTTGAGCCTATGAAGCTGGTATTGAAGATATTGGCACTGCCGGTGCTGTTCGTTGTAAAAGTGATTTGCATTCTTGGAAATCTGCTTACAAATGTTGTGTCCTATGTAATTGGTTTATTGCTCTTGGTCATTGGCGGATCTGCGATTTACTGCATTGTAAAGGCTTTGTGGCAGTCCCTGCTTATTCTTGTGGTTCTTGGAATTGCGACAATAGCAGCGGTGTTCTTGCTCGTCTGGGCTGTTATGAAAGTCGAGAATATTGGAGAAAGTCTGGGAGCATTTATCAGGTCATAAGATAATATCAGAGAAAAGTCACCGACCGGTGGCTTTTTCTTTTTGGGAAGGAAGTGATGGGAATGGCAGCGACAAGATTGATTGCACTCCATGTGAATAAGGGAAAGACGGTCGCTCAATGTTTGGCAGACAGAACCGACTACTCACAAAATGCCGCAAAAACCAATGATGGCGAATTTATCAGTTCCTATGAGTGTGATCCAAAGACAGCAGATGAGGAATTTCTGCTTTCCAAACGGCAGTATCAGCATATTACCGGCAGACAGCAGAAGAACAATATCATCGCATACCAGATACGCCAGTCCTTTAAGCCGGGAGAAATCACCCCGGAAGAAGCGAACCAAGTCGGCTATGAAACAGCGATGCGATGGACAAAGGGAAAACACGCTTTCATCGTTGCGACCCACATCGACAAATCCCACATTCACAATCATATCATTTATAATTCGACCTCGCTGGATGCCACACGGAAATTCAAAAACTTCTTTCTTTCCGGTCTGGCGGTGCAAAGACTTAGTGATATGGTTTGCCTGGAACACGGGCTGTCCATTATTACACCGAAGCCGTATCGGGAGCGCCAGAAAAGAACTGTTTATCCCAAGAAGCGTACCCAGCGTGACGAATTATGTGATGCGATTGATGCGGTGCTGAAGCAGAAACCAAAGAGCTTTGATGGCTTTGTTCAGGCTCTGGCTGACATGGGATTTGAGTTCAAGGATGGAAAGCAGCCTGCGTTCAAGGGCGAGAATCAGAAGCGTTTCATTCGGCTGCGTTCCCTGGGCGAAGGATATAGCAAAGAGGAAATTCAAGCGGTTATCTCCGGCAAGAACCTGCACAAATCAAAAGGCGGCTCTGCCAAGGCTCCTGCCCCGAAGCAGTTCCAGATGCTGATTGATATTCAGGCAAAGATGGCCGAGGGCAAGACGGTCGGTTATGAAAAGTGGGCGAAGAAGTTCAACCGAAAAGAAGCTGCCCGAACGGTAATCCTACTGAAAGAAAAAGGCTTGGGCAACTACGACGATCTGACTGCTCATATTGAAAATCTGTCTGCCCGGTTCGATGCGCTTTCTGATTCTATCAAGGTCGCAGAGAAACGTATGGTTGAGGTTCAGGCGTTGCAGCAGCACATCAAAAATTATCGCAACACAAGGCAAATTTATATCGAGTACCGCAAGTCTGGATATAGCAAAAAATTCTTTGAAGAACACCGTCAGGAAATCACAATTCATAAAGCGGCGAAGCAAGCCTTTGATGAATTGCAGATTACAAAGCTCCCGTCCATGCAATCATTGTATGAGGAGTTTCATCAGCTGGCAGTCCAGAAAAAGCAGGACTACGCTGAGTACCGTCAGATCAGAAAAGAGAAAGAAGAACTGCTGATTGCCAAACGGACGGTTGAAACGATTTTGAATATCGACAGGCAGAAAGAGCAGGAAAAAGAGAAAGAGAAAGAGGAAAAGAAGAACTTCCGTTAAAGCAAAAAGCCACGGTCTGCACTCCCCAAAGGGTGCGGATCGTGGCTGCTTTTTTGCTTTTCGATTTCGGTGCTTTCAACCATGGGCAAATTTTTATTCTACTGTTCTTTGAGAAACGATTGAAAATCGTGTAGCCATCATCGGCAGATGATGTTCAAAGGGGATTGGGGATGCTTCCCCAACAAGCAAATTTGCGAAGATTGCACCGAAGGGAAAATCGAGAAAATGAGTGAACCTGTACAGGTTTACACTGCTTGCCAATTTGTGAGATTATGAATTTAGTATCGAGAATAGGGTACACCTAAATTTTGCAATGCTGCAACCCTATCATCGTTGCATGGATGAGTTGAGTATATTGCACTGAGAAAACCATCATGCGGAACATCTGAGATATGTTGGTCTAATACCGTCGCTAATTCAAGACCAAAACCAATTTTATAAGCAAATTCATCAGCCAGATACTCATTTTGTCTCATAGACCACATCAGAAAAAGCATACAGAACTTTACCCATAACCAAGAAAGTGCTGTTGATATTCCTGCGAAAACTGCGGTAATTATACCCATTACACCACTACGAGAGCATATTGCGAACAGCCCCATGATTGCAGAAAAAATCCAGTAGGATATTTTGATTAACAGGAGGCACCCGGATATAAATATATTGCCCCCGCCAATCAATAATTGGATAACAGTATGTCCGTATGAGAGATGTCCGATCTCATGGGCGAGAATTCCAAGTATCATATCATCGGAGAGTAAAAGCAATCCGTCAGTTATGCATAGTGTTTGCCTACCTAGAGCAAATGCATTTGGAGCAGGATCATGGATAATCTTCACTTTCACTTTTTTAGGACAGTATGATGTGTTCTCTTTTGCTTTATCTAAAACATATTGAACCAGCGGGACAACTCGAAGTTTTATATAATGTATAAAGCAACATCCGTGAACGTGTTGCCAGCCAAACAGAAAGACGGATCTTATGAAAATCCAAAGGAAAGCATTACACTCGTTATGAAACAAGACAAAGAACCTGGTTTTGAAAAAGAAATTCCTGATATCAGTGAGATAACAACCGGTATCGGCAAGATTGTCAATTATCGTTTGAATGCCCAGATACCTGTATATCCAGCTGACTCTATCTATAAAATATTTGAAATATCTGATCAAGGCGGAAAAGGACTGAAATTAGTTCCTGATTCCATTGTAGTTTCTTTACATGCGGATGGCAGCGATTCTATGAGTAAAATTACGGATTATACGTTAACGAAGACAGAGAATGCATTTAAAATTGTAGTAAAAGAGAGTTTTTTAGAAAACCACCAAGGAGAAGTCGTCTATGTATTGTATCAAGAAAGAATAACTGAAGAGGCGTTGGAACTTGATGAAATTGAAAATACCGCTTCACTGAAATATAACCCAAATCCATATAAAAATGATACATATGAAATTGAGTCAAAAAAGAAAACATACACATATGAAATAAATTTTGATAAAAAAGACGAAAACGGAACAACGTATTTAACAGGTGCCGTATTCCAGTTACAAGATGCTGATGGAGATGTTTTACAATTCGTACAGGATACAAATGATCTACATCATTATATATTTTATGGGAGCGCAGATGCATTTGATATTGCTGTAACACCGGTATCAGATATAGAAATCAGTAAAGAAAGCTCGATTCAAATTGATGGGTTAGACACAGGTACATATCGATTGATCGAAACAAAAGCCCCGGAAGGATATGTAAAGCCTACAGGATATATAGAAATCACATTGGAAGATACAATTGATGAAAATTCTAAAAATGTTCCTGATGGTAAATTAGATAAAATAGAGATTACCAATAATGGAACATATGAAATAATCAACAATGCTACGACAGGATCCGGAAGTTTTTCATTTATAGTTAAGAACAGAACACCGGAGGATTTTAATCTTCCGGTTACCGGAGGGACAGGAACTTTGATGTTTACGCTTGGAGGTATCGTTGTAATGGGGGGAGCAGTCCTGCTCTACGCAAGAAATAGGAAATGCAGAAGCAACGCAAAGTAATACATGAATGTTTATACAAAAAATAAAATCTTACGCACCTATTTTGATTTTCTTAATAGGTGCAAGCATCTTCCTATATCCATCGATTGCAAATAAATATGCTTTACATGTTCAGTCAAAGGTTATCCATACATACACGGCAACAATGAATGAGAAATCAAAGGAAGAAATCAAACAAATATGGAAGCAAGCAGTTGAATATAATGACAATCTGGCCGGAGATCCTGTACATGATCCATTTGTTTTAAATAGTGGGTATGTGTTGCCGGAAAATTATTTGCATACATTAAATATTTTAGAAGATGGTGTAATGGCGTATATAGAAATACCTAAAATACATGTTAATTTACCAATCTATCATGGAGTGAGTGAAGATGTCTTAGCGAAAGGCGCAGGTCACATTGAAGGAACATCTTTACCGATTGGCGGAAAAAATCGTCATTCTATCATTTGTGCCCACAGAGGATTACCAAGCGCAGAATTATTTTCCAAATTAAATGAACTGAAGAAAAACGATCTGTTTCTTATTCATGTATTGAATCGAACGCTGGCATATAAGATTGACCAAGTAGAAACTGTTCTTCCCGATCATATTAACATCTATATGATGTTAGAAAAGGATAAAGATTTGGTAACATTGATGACATGTACTCCTTATGGAGTAAATACACATCGTTTACTTGTACGCGGTGAAAGATACGATTATATACCTGAAGGAAAGGAAATCGTACAAGAGAAAAAAGGCTCTATGAAAATATATTTCTTATTTGGAACTATAATATTCCTAGGAATCAGTATTTTCATCCGTTCCCATTTGAGGAGGAATTTATGAAAAAGTGGGAGTTTCGTTTCATAGTTTTACTGCTTTTGCTCGGTTTAGGTATTTTATCATTTCCAAAAATACATAGTTTTTTCACAACCATTGAGCAAAAACAAAAGATACAGTCATTCAAAGAAACGATTGCAAATCAATCAGATAAGGATGCATTGTATCAACAAATGAAGCAATATAATGAGAAAATATATAAAGAGCACCAGAAAGATTTGAAAGACGCATGGAGTTATTCGCAAAACACATTTGATTTGGGTATATTGAATCTGGATATGAATATCATCGGTTATATAGAGATACCAAAGCTGGATGTGCAAATCCCCTTATTTATAGGAGCAAACTACAATAATTTGAACAAAGGTGTAGCCATAATGTCGCAAACAAGTATGCCTATTGGTGGAGAGAATACGAATTGCGTCATTGCAGGTCATCGTGGTGGTTATCATGGCGAGCAATTGTTTAAGAATATTGAGAATCTTGCTATTGGTGATGAAATAAGGATAACAAATCCTTGGGAAACATTGACATATTTTGTAATAAAAAAAATCGTAATAGAACCAAATGAGATTGAAGCAGTAAAAATATTACCCAATCAGGATATGATCACTTTATTTACCTGTCATCCATATGGGATGGAAACACAACGCTATGTTGTTTATGCGAGCAGAAAAAGCATTTACAACGATATTGAATTACCAAAAGGGGTTACGTATACATCGTCTAGAAAAGAGATTGCGATAGAAAAAACGTTAAACAATTGTCTATTGTTTGCTTCCGGCTTGCTTGCCGTGATTCTGATAATCGAAAGCATTCGGATGAATAAAATGTGAATCGTACTGTCTTCATTTTAGTATTGCGTATGGGAGAAAAGAATCAAGGAAAACAACAATGTTTTATTAGCATAGTTTTGTCCACAAGAGATAGAAATATCGTAAGTAACCTAGAAAATATCTTGAATATAAAACACTTAAAAAGACACGATTCAAATATTGCCTTGCCTTAAGTGTTGCTGCTATTATCAAATTATCAACAAAAACATCCGATGATGTAAGATAATTCAATAATGATTTACAATATTGCCTGTTTATTATACATTGAATAGGCTATATCAAAGAGAGGGTTCGCTTATAGAAAAGTAATAATGAACAATTTATCCTGTTTGTTTGACGCTATAAATAAAGGATAGGAGGTAAAGGAATGAAGGATTTTTGGAAAAGAATTTTAGTATGTATTGTTGTAAGTGCAATGTTCTTTACATCAACAGGTTTTGGAATTTTTCAAATTGTTGCAAGCATCAATAATGCTTCTCCTATTGAAAACTTTTCGATTGAATGGAAAACACAGGCTAATGGTAAAAATATTATTTACGATGAAACCGGGACGGTTGTCACATTGAAACCGGAGTTTAATGATAGGGATGCTGCAGGAACCTCAATACAAGCAGAAGTGCATTTGTCCTTGAGTGAAGCGGCAAATATTTCAGAAAACCAATTAGAGATACGATTGCCAAGTACTATTTTTTATAACAGAAGCCAAGCAGCATGCGGCGAATATGAAATAGGTTTTGGTTCGGGGGCGTCTGATGGAAGTTTTGCTTATCGTGTTGATGAAGAAACAGGCGAGCTTGTCGTTTATAATACATCTGTTATCAATGATGCAATGGTTGTAAAATTTGATATTTTATATAAAAGCGGACTTCCAAGTGAGATAGTTAGAGGATATGAGAAAGAGTTAAGTGCAAATATAAAGATTTTCAATGATGACAGTTCTATTGATTATGAACAAATAACAAATCGATTAACGTTAACATATCAAACGGAGTCAAATATTCATCGTGTTGAATTAACTAAATCTAAAAAATATGAAACATGGAATAAAAAATGGGGAGAAGAACCCGATGATGCAAAGGACTATTTTTTCGTTGAATGGAAAATAGACACAACCGTACGTTCTACATCATTTACAATGCCTTTTAAATTGATTTTTACAGATACCTTAAGCAATCAAGGAGAGGTAGTAGGATGGACAGATTATCGTTGGGGAATGGATATGATAATGAATTCTAAATATTACCAAAGTGATCATCCGGTCTTTCAAATTGATGTAACTAAACCTAGTAAAATTAAGAATTCTGACTCCTATGATTTTCATATCGGTTATGTACTTATAAAGTATCCAAGATCAGAATTAGAAAACACGAAAGAAATCAAAAATGAAATCACGGTACGGTTAGAGAATTTGTATCCAGAAGATGGCAGCTATTCCAAGGAAGTAAAAGATGATGCAATGTATACCTATGTGGATATAAACTTTCGCTATCCCCCAGGCAACTATGGTTTGGAAAAGAGGTATTCAGGCGGTACAAGCAGTCAATTGCTTGGATACTTATACGCCATAGAACAAGCTGCTGTTAATGCAAAATTACCTGCTACTAATGATTTTAGAAATACTTCTACTGCTACAGGCGGTATTTTAACATTAGACGGAGATGGAAATAATATCGAGAATTATGGTAAAAAATCATATTCTGTAGAGGTGACTGATGATTTTGTAGCATTAGAAAATGAGCGATTAACTGATGGAGAATATTATATTTCATCGATTAAGGTAACTGATAAGCAATATAATTACAAGATGAACGAAGAAGACGGAAGTGGTGGTGTAGAGGAAGATAAGAACTATGATGAATGGACACCGATTACCATAGAATATCAGCAAGGAATTCATGGTGAATGGAAGGAATTAGTAACGGGAAAGCCGTTTACTGATCGAATTAGCAGAAAATCATATCACCTTAGTTTCCCGGATGGAACAACAAAAGATTACGGAGCTATATCTGTAAAAGAATTACCAGAAGGTACGACAGGAGTGCGAGCTAAAAGAGAAACAAAATATCATAAAAGTGATCTTGATCTCAATGTAACAATCGGCTTATATGCTACAGATAAAATCAAACAAACTGCACTAAATAAAACATCTTTAACGTTAACGAATATCAGCACATATGTTGTTAAAGACAGCAATCAGAGTTGGGTCAATCCTTATGCAGAGATGTCTATAGGAGGGACATTAAAAGATGAAGTAATGAAGCGTGATAAATTAGTTTTTGGTAATAACGATCAATACGGACAACATGATAGAGCCGCTGTTACATTAAAAAATCCCATCTTGAAAAACAATATAACTAAAGAAGCTTCTAAGGTAATTAATGAACCGTCCAATTCTCGATTCAAAATAAACTACACAATAACCGGCGGCGAGTACTTAGACCGTGAATTTGGTGATGATCCTTTTTATGCTACAAAAGAGGAACTGAAAAATACAAATATGGTAAAGGAGCAAAGAAGTGCGATATTTTATGATTTGTTGCCACTAGGTATGTATGCTGATTATTCTAGTATAAAAAGCTATGCATTAGAATTAGGAAGCTATGGTCGTACTCTGAAAGGAGAACAATTTGAGCATACAGTAGAAACTATTGATAATTATAAGGGCACAGGGAGAACCATGCTGATTCTTCATATCACAGTGCCTGAAACTATAGAAAACCTATTCTACGAGGCAACTTATGGCAAGTTTGGCACAGGATTTTATATAACTTATGACGCATATTATCCTTGGGAATCCCTTCTTGACTTTGGGAATATACCATTGAATAGCGTAGCATATAAATCAGGTGCGGGAGAAATATTTAAAGGTTTTGCAGATGATGGCGGTGACAAAATAACTGACAAAGATATACTTAAAGATGTTGATGAGGATGGAAAATTTGGCGGTGATCTCGTTAAGGATACATTATATGCAGAAGCGCGGGTACAAATAAGCGGCGTTGTAAATTCAGAGCTTTCTTTCAGTAAACGAGTAAAGTCCGATGGGGATATCGCTTATTCAAAAACCACTTCAACAATAGGTGGAGGAGCCTATTCTTATCAGCTGAGAATAGGTAATGAAAAAAATATCAAAACGAAGGGTCTTATATTCTATGATATCTTGGAGTCAGATTTTAAAGATCGTGAATATTGGCAAGGAACGCTGGTAGGAGTGGATACCAGTCAAGCGCAGCTAAAGGGAATTTCACCTGTTGTATATTATTCAACAAAAGATAACATGAAATTGTCGTCAAGCATGAATGGCGAGATGATCGATGACGCCAATATTAACGATCCCACCATTTGGAGCACAACACCGCCAAATGATATGGCGGATGTAACGGCAATCGCTGTTGATTTGAGTAAAGATACTAGCGGAAACGAATATATTTTAGACAGCGAGCAAACTGTATTGATAAAAATATTGATGAAAGCACCAACACAACATGTAAAGGAATACATAGAGAAAGATGCGAAGGCCTATAATACTGCATGGGTTCGTAATCAAACGTTGTTAGCCAGCGGTGGAGTAGAGAAAAGCGAAACCCTGCAAACATTAGAAACTGTAGTATCCTTACGGAATCCGGATATAGAAATTCATAAAAAAAGCGATCCAGAAACAGGAACGCTTGATGCTCCAACACAAGTGAAAAATAATGATATATTGACGTATGATGTAAGCGTCGAAAATAAGGAAAATGCTATACCTTTGAAGGATGTTTGTATAGAAGATCCCATACCACAAGGTTTAACGATTGATTTTGAAAATATAAAATGGTATCCAGGAAATGACGTATCACAAATGAAGCTGGTATCTGAATCAGATGAAGTAAGTGTTACAAGAGATAAGCAAACATTAAGATTTAAAATTCTTGCGTTATTAGCCGGTGATGTTGTCCATTTTGTAATCCCAACGACTGTTGATGAGTCAGAGGATGCAGTGGTTTTCATAAATCAAGCGAAAATAACGAATATTAACGGCGCTGCATATGAAAAAGAAAGTGAGATTACGTATCACGAAAAGAAATCAGAATTGGTGGATTTTGCCTTTATGAAAACGGATAAAGACAAAACTGTATTAGCAAATGCCGGTTTTGTTCTCTATCAGTTAACGTGTAGTGATGCAACTCACAATCATGCAGATGAATTATTAAAGGTAAACGATGATGGAGAACTAAGCGGGCAGATACAAACGAATTGCTGGAAACAAGTTGAGAAACAAGTCTCGGATGAGCATGGAAATGTGAGTTTTCAAAACTTAAAAAAGAGTTTGGAATATCGTTTGATTGAATATCGTGCTCCTGAGGACTATGTTTTACCGAACGGACAGTGGATTTTACGTTTTGATTATGTAAAAGATGCATTTGAAATAAACAGTATACATAGACCACCAGCTTTTGAAATTCATAACGGTGTATTGATTTTGGTTAATTACAGACTTGGTGAAATACCGATTACCGGAAATTCAGGTACACAGAGTATGCTGTTTACTGGTGCGGCTTTCATGTTGATCGCCGGAATCTGGATAATATATAAAAAGAAAACAAGGAAGGAAAAAATATAAAATACGTCAAAGATATATATTAGTAAACAGCAATCGCCGACGAAGGGCAAAAGCACAGGATAAGTATACATCACCATCCTATTCTCTTTGCTCTGGATGAGGTAATTTATTGATTATGATTCTGCGGCATGAAAAATAATACACACTTGGAAACAGATAGAAAACGTGATACCTATATCGTTCTGCTTTTTTCCTTTTAAAATGTCCTTATTGCGGAAGTCCTCATTATCGTTATTGGGTGTTAGAAAAGCGTTCTGCCATTTAGAAAAAAGCACTTTCATAAGGGAGCAGAATAAAAAAACGTATATGCTGCTGATTAAAAAGCAATGTATACGTTTTTATCTTTGGAATAGTGTTTTTTGTATTTTTTTTGGATGAGATCCGAAAACTGTTCTGATATGAGAAAGCATATATGGAACAAGGATACGATTATAAAGAAAGCGAAAAACAACATCAGAAAGAGCAGAAACCGATCCTTGATGAACGTTTCGCATACATTAACAAAAGACAGTTAGAGTATGCATCAAAATTGAAGATGGGAAAAGTAATTACATATGCAATGCGATATGTCGGTCGCCCGGCTATGGCAGAAAGCAGAATCATCAAATATTCAAAAACCGAAGATACCATAGAATGGTTTTACCATGATCACAAAGATGAAGTAAAACATATTGTAAAAGAAAACTCTAAATCATTTATAAAAAAACTCCTTATTCATATCCCTGATGAGAATTTTCGCTCTGTTCGTTACTATGGATTCTATTCAAACAAAGCAGGAGAAGAACTGGATCACGTTCATGAACTGTTAGGTGATAAAAAGAGTAGAGATTATTCAAAAGAAACACGGAAAAAGAAAAGATGTTAAATAAGTTAAAATATCGTACTCACCTTATTGACTCTTTTAATCGAGACCCTTTAAAATGTAGATTGGTCACTATCTTGAATATAAAGATACATACAGCCCTTTGGAAGGAGTAACAGATGAGCGATTATACCGAAAAAAGTGTATCGATGAAATGCAAGCATTGCGGATACGAAGAAGATGTTCCACAGTGGGTTCTTGATGAATTAAATGAATTTAGTGATGATAAATCCTATCAGATGATTTGTCCAGAATGTGATGATACGATGTTTGAAAAAGGAACATTAAGCTAACATTCATACTCTTGTTTTTAGTGCGCATTTTTTTTGGAAAAAGAACTTTATTTGATTACCAAAGCTCTTTTTCTTTTAATCCATGACGCATCGAAATTCTTGGAATATCAAAAAAGCAAAACATTCAACTGTTTCGCCTTTCATAGATCTTTTTGTAATTATAGAATTTATTAACATCTTGTGTAACTTATTAACGTTCCATGCCATTCTTTTTCTAATAAAGATCGCCAATCATTTTATCAACATATGCATTGTAACGATCTTACGCATTTAAACAAGTATCCATCAGATATGCGGTATCTGTTTTGAAATTTTCCAAGCCACGATAGTAGAAACTTTTATGCATATCTTCGATAATAAATAGAACGATATCATGCTTTAAACACTCCTTAAACATGACCATTCTACCAACCCTACCGTAGCCATTCTGATAGGAATGGATGCTTTCAAAACGATAATGGAAACTTATGATTCTTTAAATGTCACTTTTGAAATTACGTTATATTCTTCTAAAAGAGAAGTGATATCTGCTTCTACAATCTATTCTCATATGAGTTTAAATACCCAGTTCCTGTCTATAAATATTAGCTAATTGCTTAGTATATCATTAGTATAATTGCCTTATTGAAGAAATATTTAATTTTCATCCATATGCGTCAGGCTTTATGACACAGCCTGTTAGCATCCATTTTTTACGAGCGCATTATAGATATATGACTGCTTTTCGGTATCACAGTCTTATATGTGATATCGAATGGTATTTTTTTCAGTAACTGATTTCTGTCTAAAACTGTATTGGCATGAAACTTGCTGGCATTATAGACGGAGGTGTTACAATGAGAGAAGTACTACGTATTATAGCAGGGAACATATGTATAACAGGGGCGTATGCATTCATCACTGTTCCTTGTCATATTGTAAACGGAGGAATCACATCTTTTTCTATGATCCTTCACAATTTCATCAATATGGATATCAGCTTTTTTACAAACGCCATAACAATACTGCTGCTTATTTTATGTTTTTTCCAGCTCGGGAAAAGCTTTCTTTTAAAATCTCTTCTAAGCAGTATATGTTATATGCTTTTTTTCAGTATCTTTTATGCACTGAACATCGTTTTTCCACTCCCTATGCCGCTTGCAGTTTTAATGGCGTCTGTAATGGTAGGCTTTGGCTATTATTTATGTATCAGTTCCAATTCCAGCACGGTTGGTTTTGATGTTCTGGCAATTATCCTGCACAATAAAAACGATTCCTTCCCTATTGCTGTAACTATGCGATATATCAATGTAATTGTGGTCTTGCTTGGTTTTGCTTCTTACGGCTGAAAATCTGTATTGATTGGAATTGTTTTCACCTACTTCCAGACACAACTTTTACATTTGCTGCTGAAGCGTCATGAAAAAATGATACAGTGTGGAAACAAGGTTACGGCATCTGTATCAACGTGTATTGTAGAAAATGAAAGGATGACACAATGAAATACGGCATAACCACAGAGGAGCTCAGCAGGAGCTATTGCGAACAGAAAATTTTGAAGGTTTATAAAGAAATTGGATTTGATGCAGTTGATTACAGTTATGATATTCACGCTGTTCCCAATTCAGTATATGATCAAGATGACTATCTCGATTATGCGAAAAACCTGAAGCTGGCTGCAGTTGAAGCAGGGATAGCGATACATCAAATGCATGCGCCATTATATCATCGGCGTATTGATATGCCGTTAACAAAAGAAGATCAGCAGGAGGAAAAGTTTCTTAAAAAAATGACGAAGCGCGGTTTTGAAATAGCTGAAATTCTGGGATGCCACTATATGGTAATGCATCCCAGAAAAATGCGTTTTTATGATCAAATCGGTGCGAAAGAAAAGGCCAGAAGCTATAATCTTCAGATGTTCAGAGAATATGAAGCACTGGCCAGAAAGCATCATGTACAAATTGCTCTGGAAAATATGTTTTCCTATCATCCACAAACTCACATGCCAGTCGATACGGTATTCCGAACAGCAGAGGAAATCGTATCCTATCTGGAAGAATTGAACAGTGATGTGTTTGTAGCCTGTCTGGATACCGGACATGCGAATATCAATGGAATTTCAGCAGCACACATGGTGAAGGTACTCAATCAGCATTTGAAAGTATTGCATGTACATGATAATTACGCTGCATTGGATCAGCACCTGTTGTGTGGATACGGCACCATTGACTGGAATGCATTTTCACAGTCACTTCATGATATACGATTTGACGGCGTAATATCACTGGAAACCTCTGCAATGTGCACACCTCTTCCAGAAATTTCCTGTTTAGATTATGCAAGGCTGGCTTTTCGTACAGTTTCAAATCTTGTAAAATAAGAGAAGGTAATACATACAGGAGGTCTAAAGATGCGAATAGATAAAATCATGAGGGTTATTGATGAGCATTGCCAAAAGGATCGGTTAAATGATATCCGACAGAATGCCAATGGAATCAGTGTATATGAAATTGCGGAAGCCCTGCAGCTCTTGCGAAACAATGTAAATGCAGATGTTAATAAGCTTTTTCAGGAAGGCAAGGTCATTAAGATATGCGGAGATAAAATCTATCGATTTTATTCACAACAGCATTTTTCAAAGATAACGGGAAAACATCTACAGCCACAGACCACTTGTAACTATCTGCAGGAATTACTTGAAGATATGCAGGGAAGCGATGATCAGGACGACCCGTTTACACAGCTGATTGGCTTTGACGGAAGCCTGCGAAACGCCATTCTTTCCGCAAAGGCCGGCATATTGTATCCGGGTGGAGCACTTCATACCTTGTTGTTGGGAGAATGCGGTGTCGGTAAAAGTTTGTTCGCAGAGAAAATCTTTATGTATGGTAAAAAACATGGAACTTTCAATAAAGATGGGCAGTTCGTTGTTTTCAACTGTGCCGATTATGCAAATAATGCAGAGTTGCTGCTCTCTCATCTTTTCGGTAGCATAAAAGGCGCCTATACAGGTGCAGACAGTACAAGAGAAGGTCTGTTGAAACGCTCAGATGGAGGTATGCTGTTTCTGGACGAAGTCCATCGACTTCCTCCGGAAGGGCAGGAAATGCTGTTTTATTTCATAGATAAAAAGAAATACCGTATGCTCGGAGAAGCAAATTGCGAGCATTCAGCGAATGTTGCCCTTGTGATGGCAACTACAGAAAATCCCGATAACCATCTTCTTACAACATTTTTAAGAAGGATTCCGATGGTCATTAAAATTCCCAGTCTGAAAGAAAAATCACTGCAGGAGCGTGAACAGATGGTCTTATATCTTTACACACTGGAGGCAGCTGTCATCTGTTCAGATATTATCATAGATAAAGATACAATGACAGCTTTGATACTGTATCATCCTAAAGGAAACATCGGGCAGCTGAAAAACGATATAAAGCTTTCCATTGCGCGCAGCTATCTTGAAATGCGCAATAATAAAGAAAGTGAATTGCATATCCGTAAATACACACTTTCACATCAGGTAAGCGATGGTCTTATAGATCAGGATATTGAGCAGCGCAAAGAAATAGAGAAAATGCTGATTCGAGATACTTACACGGTAACACCATTCCGTGCAGAACCTGCTGTGATGCCGGCATCAATGTTTGAATTTCCTGTATTTGACACAACGCAATCTGATATTCAGACTTCATTTGAAGAATACGTTGATAAGATTGCCGCATCACTGGAACAGGATTCGCCTCCTTCTTTTATCATAGACAATGAAATACGTGAAATCATGACTTTCATCCATGAATGGATTCTACAGAATATGCAAATTTTAATTGAGCGAAGGCAAAGTGCAGCTCTGGCATTTTATTTAAAAAACATTCGTGATTATCAAACAAATGCATATCTTCATGATGAATACACTTTGGAATGTGAAATTGCATATATTGAGAAAGCCCGCTCACTTATCCGCTCCATTGAACAGCGGTTCAATCTACGCATAACAAGCGAAGGGGTTCATACCCTCGCCTGTATTTTGAAAACATTCAAAAGCAATTCATCCGAAATATGCAGCATCAGTATGTTTGTTGTTGCACATGGAAATTCACTTGCGACAAATATTGCAGATGTTGTGAATGAACTGCTTTCTATTGATTATGTAATTGCACAGGATATGCCGCTTACGAAAAACGTAAACCAGATCATCGAAGAATTAATTGAAAAAATCTGTAAAGAACCGCTTCAAAATGATATTGTACTTTTCGTAGATATGGGTTCTCTCATGTCTTTGGAAGAAACACTGCTTCAGCGCTGTAACTATAACATCGTCGTAATCCCGACAGTTCATACACTGCTTGTATTAGATGCCGCCAGAAAGGCAATGTTCATGCAGTATCCGCTAAGTAATATCCTACATGATGTTATGCGAATGAATCAGAAGGTGGATCAAACGCTGGAGCATCATATCCGCAGTCATATCGGTCAATACAATGAAAAAATCATATATACCATCTGCTATTCAGGTGATGGCACAGCGCACTATCTGGAAAAATACCTGAAGGACATGATGGAACAGGCTGGTATCTTCAACATTGAAATTCTGGCATTAAGCAATGATTCTTTAATCAAAATACGAAGTATTATTGAAGAAACCTCAAAGCACAAAGAGGTTTTATGCATAATTGGTAATGTTGATCCCGGTGTACATGAATATCCGTTTATTTCCATAGAAGATATTTTGCTGGGCGATGGTGTAAAACGTCTGTTCAACAGTATCGGAAATATTGAATTCGTAAACAATCAGGACGTGATAAAATGTTTTGAACGCAACGTATTTGTTGATGTTGCCTTTGAATCTATAGATAAATATCTGATGTATTTAAACTCAAAAAAGCTTTCCCCTCTCATCATGGACTTTGTCAAAGGATTGGAGAATGAGCTGGACTGCACACTGACAAACAGAACTCTGACACGACTGATCGTACACACGACCTGTATGGTTGAGCGCCTGTTATTTCATGAATATAGCTTTGAACAAAATGCCGGCACCAGTGAATATTTGAAAACTCAGAAGAGGCTGCACACTGCTGTCAGTAAAAATTTACAGGGAATTGCTTCGGCCTGCAGTATTACCATCAATCAGGAAGAATGCTATTACATCATACAGATTTTAATGGAGGATGATACACTGGCTGAGCATATTGTATTTTCATAATATAGAGATGTATTCATGTGTATCAAAAAATGCGAAAAGGCTGATTATAAAGCCTTTTTCTTTTATTGGCATGGAAATTGCTGATTGATTACTGAAAGGATGTGGAATTATGATGATGGAATGCAACATCGGTATTCTTCTTGCAAGTCATGGAGAATATTGTCATGGCGCAAAGAACAGTCTGGAAATGATTATTGGAGATTGTCCGGATCTTCTTTGTGTCTCTGTAACACCATCCATGAACAATGAGGATGTGCAGGTGCAAATGAGAGAAGCTTATGAGCTTTTGAAAAAGGAATGCAGTGAGGTACTGATTTTTACGGATTTGCTCTGCGGGTCACCGAATCATGCTGCAGTGCGTCTGATGATGTCAAGGGAGGATATAACTGTAGTCACTGGTTATAATCTGGCTATATTGGTAGAATTGGTAAATCGTCGCAACACATCAGACCTGAAGGTGCAGGAACTGCTGAACGGGATTGAAGATACACTTGCTTCATCCCTGCGCATTATGACAAAGGAAGGTGAATGGTATCATGGGAATTGAATTGATAAGAATTGACGACAGACTGATCCACGGACAGATTGCAACAACCTGGATCAACAATTATTCTATCGAACAGGTATTAATTATAAACGATCAGATTCTGACGGATAAGATGCAGCAATCTGTTATTTCTATGACCGCTCCGGTTAATGTAAAGGTGAAAGTATTTGGTGTGGATGCTTTCCTTGACATTTATAAGAAAACATCAATTCAGCGCAGAACAATGATTATACTGACAAATTCTATTGATGCTTATCGACTGGCGAAAGGAGGCGTTGATTTTAAAGTATTGAATGTCGGTGGTATGCGGTATGAAAACGGCCGTGTGAAAATAGCGAAGGCAGTATCTGTAACTGAACGGGAAAGAGAAGCATTTGAACAGCTGCTGCATATGGGAATTGATGTTCAAGTTCAGATGGTGCCTCGGGACGAGCTTCATGATATGAAAGAAATTTTAACAAATACAAAATAACGAAAGGAGAAAATGTATGTTAGTTAAAGCATTGCTTGTGGCCTTCTGGGCCGGTTTATGTTCACTTGATGATGGAGGTATGCAGTTGCAGATACGTAAACCACTGCTTGCTGGAACAATCACAGGACTCATTTTGGGGGATCTTACACAAGGGTTAATCATAGGTGGAACACTGGAACTCATGTGGCTGGGGGTTAATTCTGTTGGCGCGTATACACCTCCGGATATCACAGGTGGAGCAATCATCGGTGTCACCGTTGGTATAATCAGCGGAGGAGGGGGTGCTGCCGGTGTTGCATTTGCAGTTCCCGCAGCTACTCTGATCTTGCAGCTTATCGTTTTACTGCAGACATACTTATCTGTACATATTCATCGTGCGGAGGCAGCGGCCGTTGCCGGAGATTTTGATAAAGCCAACCGCTGGCATCTATATAGTGGTATCCTGCTGTTTTTTGCGCGTGCCATTCCTTGCTTCATCGCGGTATATATCGGAAATACGGTGTTATCTGATTTCATTGCATGGCTTCCGAAATTTATCATTACCGGATTAAATGTAGCAAGTGGAATCATCCCGGCTGTCGGTATCAGTATGCTGCTGACAATGATGCTGAAAAAAGATATGTGGATGTACCTTGTGGGAGGATTTGTTTTTGCAGCATATCTCGGCCTGCCTGTTCTTGGCGTATCTCTCATCGGAATCGTTTTTGCCGGTATTCATGATTACAACTATGTACAAAGAAAGAAGTTGGAAACAAGCAATACGATGGAACTAGAAGGAGGTATTGATTTATGACGGATACAAAATTTGAAATGACGAATAAGATTTACAGGGAAATGTTTATCAATCATTTAACATATCAATGGGGATGGAATTATGAACGACAGCAGGCGGATGGATGCCTGTTCACGCTGACACCTGTTCTAAAACGTATTTACAAGGATGCTCCTGTAGAAGCAAAGGAGCGTGCTATCAAGAGACATCTTGAATTTTTCAATACACATGCCACGCTAGCTCCCCTGCTTTTCGGTTTAATAGCTGCGCTCGAGGTAAACACGCCGGAGGATGAAAAGGATTCCATAACATCTATAAAGACTGGATTGATGAGCCCTATTGCCGGTTTAGGTGATGGATTGTTCTGGTTTACACTGTGGCCTATTTGTGCAAGTATTGGAGCGACAATGGCAGTGACCGGCAACATTTTCGGAGCTATATTTACATTTGTTGTCTTTAATATATTAAATCAAGGAATGAAATGGTTCGGTTTCCGTATCGGGTATACCAAAGGTATGGAAATTATCAATTCCGGTTCAGGTGATGAAGTAATTAAAAGAATATCTGGTGCAGCTACCGTATTAGGCTTATGCGTTGCCGGATGCCTTGTATCCACGACTGTAAAAGTAAATGTGCCACTGGTATTTGCAAGCGGCGAAGGAAAAATTGTTGTGCAGGAGCTGATAGATAAAATCATGCCTTGTTTTCTTCCGGTTCTGGTTACTGTTTTCTGTTACTGGAGACTTAAAAAAACAAATGGAAAGGAAGCTGTATTGCTGATTTTCGGAATTATGATTGTATCCATCGGCCTAACGTATTTGGGAATACTCGGTTAGAATCTGTAGGAAGCAAGTGCTCATTACGATCATGATATTGTTCCTTTAAGGCTCAGAAATATACTAAAAAGAGGATTCGTAAATGAACCCCAAGTTTGGACTATCAAATGAAAGGGTTCTTTTTTTTATACTTTACATTTTCAAATCTCATGCTTCAGCGGAAAATGATTCTCTATGCAGTATTGATCAAAACAGCCTTCACATTACCTGTTCTTCCAATGTCAAACCTCCTGTAAGCGATAGACGCCTTTCGCTTCTATCCTTCAACTGCCTGCTTTGTACAAAAAGGTCCATCAGATACTGCCGCCACGCAGCATACTAATGGACACCAGATGATTTACGTTTCCTTACAATACCATTTGCAAGTCAAGGAATCGATCATGGAAGGTACGCTTTTCCACAGGTCTTGAAAAATAAAAGCCCTGTATATTATCTGCCTGAATATCCCGTACAACCTTCAATTCCTCCTGCTCCTCAACACCCTCAACACAAACCCGTATGCCGACACTGTGGCACAGCTGAATTACAGCATTGATAAAGCTTTGATGAAAAGAATTTTCATGAATCGATGATATTAACAACCGATCAATTTTAACGATATCCGCCGGCATCTGTGACAGCATGCCCAGGGAGGAATAGCCGGTACCAAAATCATCGATCGCGATGCGAATCCCCATTTCCCGCAGCTGCTGGAAGGAGCGCTTCAGCGCATCCATCTCGGTCACAAAGCAGCTCTCCGTCAGCTCAATGACGATATGCTTTGCAGATAAATCCGCCTGCTTCAGGGTCCTGCGGATAAAGGGCAGAAGATCCTCATTCAGCATCTGTATATAGGAAAAGTTCATGTTCATCACAAAACCCGGATTTTCCTTCACCCACTCCTTACACGTATGAACGGCCTCCTGAAACACCCATTTCCCTGCCTGATGAATCAGACCGGCAGATTCCAGAATGGGAATAAACTCATCCGGGCGAACATTTCCATATTCACTGCTGGACCAGCGCAGCAAAGCCTCTGCCCCCTCCACCTTCATACTGGAAGCATTGATCAGGGGCTGATATACGAGGTAGAAATCCTGCATCCCCCGCAAAACACTGCTCTGCAGCTGATTCGCAATGGATAAGCGGCGGCGTTTGATCTGTACTAGCTCATGTGAAAACTGTGTACACTGATTCTTTCCGCGGTATTTACTGGCTTCCAGAGCATTATCCGCATACTTGATTAAATCCAGGAAATTGTCGCCATCCTCCCAGAACATCGCAATTCCACCTGACACCGTACAGAAATAGCCGATATCATCAATAAAGTGCCGTCTGTTGCAGTATGCGTGGATGATTTTATATAACTCCCGCACCTGCTTGCGCGTTGCCTGTTCATATACGATGGCAAATTCATCTCCGTCGAATCGATACATGCGTGCCGACGCGGGAAGAAGACGCTGCATCGTCTGGGAAAACTGCCGCAGGACAGCATCCCCGAAAATATGATCGTTCAATTCATTGATATGGGAAAAATCATCAAGACCAAGCAGGAGGATCCCACCGTTTCTCTTATGCTCCAGCAGCTGTGTTACAGAATTTTCACAGGCTGTCTGGGTAAACAGTCCGGTGATGGAATCTATTTTTCCCTTATTCTCCAGATTGGATACGATTCCGGCGAAAAAAATCGGCTCTCCACGGTCATTGCGTTTTAAAAGTCCTCTGCAGATAACCCAGATATATTCATGCTTACGATTGCGCACCTGATATTCCACATTATGCTCATCGGTTTCTCCGTTCAGCATAGCCGTAATGGAATCATCAAATCGCTGTCTGTCACGTTCATGAACCAGATCCCCCCACAACGGAATCAGTCCAGGGACAATGAGATCGGGAAGGTCAAAATCCTGCAGCATATTTTCAGAAATTAAAGCACGATCCTCCTGCATGTTCACAAGGTAAATATAATCATCCGTACTATTGACTATGGTATCATACAACATCCATGGATCCAGCTGAAACTCAGCCAGAATCTCCTTACCGCTTTTCATACAACAACCCCGTTTCTGATTTCAGGCTTCTTTAAAATGGCAGAATGCAGCATCAAAATCCCTGTATTTTTGAGAAGCTCTTTCTTCCTATATCATACCACATCTGCATGAAAAAAATTGCATCATTTTCCTAAATGAATGGTTTTTTATATGGAAACTTCATCAAAAAAATATATCACACCAGCATCACACATATTGAAATAACAAATGCTTTTATGTCCATCTTTTCAAGGGCACCTTCTATAACGGCTGCTTCTGTTTGATATTCCAACAGTGATTCAATGGTCCACTGCCCTGTCCCAGATCAAGACCATCGCGTAATGCACCGCTGATAAAAGCCTTGGCTCTTTCCACTGCACTGATCATATCATATCCCAGTGCCAGATTGCCGGCAATGGCGCTGGACAGCGTACAGCCGGTTCCATGGGTGTTTGGATTATCGATTTTTTCACTGGAGAGCCAGTGAGCCTCATCCTTATGTACCAGCAAATCATCGGCACGGTTCATGGAATGCCCGCCCTTTATCAGAATGTATCCGTCATAGTCCTGCGCAATCATGGCAGCAGCCTTCCTCATATCCTGATGATTGCATATCCGTATACCGCTTAAAGCCTCAGCCTCCGGAAGATTCGGTGTTATGATATCGGCAAGAGGAAGCAGCTTTGTTTGCAACAGCTCCAGCGCTGTATCCTCCAGCAGACGGGAGCCGCTGGTGCTGACCATAACCGGATCAACGACAATGCGCTCCACTGCATACTGCTTCAGCTTTTCCACAATGACGGCAATCAGCTCCGGTTGGGAAACCATGCCGATTTTTACCGCATCCGGACGGATATCCGTAAAGACACAGTCAAATTGTTCCTTTAAAAACTTCGGTGTTACATTCATGATCGAAGTCACACCGGTTGTATTCTGTGCAACCAGGGCTGTCAGGATACTCATACCGTATACCTCATGTGCCATAAAGGTTTTTAAATCAGCCTGTGCACCGGCTCCCCCTGTAGGGTCAGTGCCGGCAATTGTTACAACAGTTTTCATGTTCATTCTCCTTTCAAATCATCCAGCGACAGGAAGGCTGCATCGGCCTGCATGCAGATTTCTTTCCAGTGCGCTTTACTGGCTGCATCATATACCGCTGTCACGTGAAAGCCATGCGTCTTCAATGTCTGAACGGCATGCAGTGCATCCTCTACAAACATCGTTTCTGCCTTATCCGTATGCAGCATGGCAGGCATAAGCTCAAACAGACGTCCGTCCTGCTTATCATAGGGGAGCTCCTCACAGCTTGCGACAAAGTCCATATATTCCAGCAGACCGTTTCGTTTCAGGACCTCTTCCGCGCAAACCCGTTCACATGCCGTCAAAACGCCTATACGCATCCCCTGGGTATGCAGTCTTTCCAGACAGGCCCTGGCCCCCTTTTTGGCAGCAACCTCCTGCCTGTAGCGTCGTCGTACGATTGCATAAACCTCTGTACGCACCTGTGCCAGGGAATCCTGTATCACATACTTCTCCTTCAGATACCGGATAGCATCTGTCATCGTCATCAGCTGCAGCTCTTTACTGAGATTTTCCTCTGCTTTGATACCCTTTGTCTGAAGATAGACCGCTGCCAGATCCTCCCAAACCCACATGGAGTCCACCAGCGTGCCATCCAGATCAAATATGTACCCCTTCATATGCTGCGCCTCCTTTTATAATGAAAAAAGGGCTATGCCATGTATGCATAACCCGCGTTATATCTGCAGTCCCTACGTTGGCATTATCCAAATCAGGTAATCGGTCGAAGTTCACAACTTCCTCTCAGCCTGTCTACAAGCTCCCTTATTTCCACGCTCATCATACCATTTCCATATATTTTCGTCAACAGGCATCCGCGTTTGAAGACAAGGTTTTTTCTAAACGCAGGCTGACAGATGAGGATTCTGCAAGGCCGGTAAGAAGGGAAGCAGACACACCCGATGCCATCGGATGGTATCCAGCTGCACATTTGTCCCTTCCATCTTTTTATCGGGAACAGTTACGTTTCTTCTTCAGCTGTGATACAATACATTACAGAGGTGATAACATGGATTTAGAAGCATTTTTTCATGAGTATAAAGAAAAAAAGAACGCCTATCAGATGGCACTGAGCACAATGTATTATGACCAGGCCACGATTGCTCCGAAGAACGGCATTCCCTACCGCAACCGCATGACGGCGATCCTGTCGGGAGAAGCCTTCGATCAAATGGCGGACAAGAAAAGTATCCAAAGGATCGAAGAGCTGGCAAGGCAGGAGAATGTAAGTGCAGAGCGTAAGAAAGAGCTGCAGCTGCTGTTGCGCGAGCTGAATGAGCTGCGTGTACTGCCAAGAGAGGTGTACGTGGAGTATCGCAGAACCATCGCAGACAGTGAGGCCGCATGGCATGAGGCAAAGGAACAGGATGATTATCAACTGTTTAAGCCGCATCTGATCAGCGTCATAGAAAAGCAGAAGGAGATTCTGTCCTATGTCACAGATAAGAAAAGCGATTATGATTTTATGCTGGACAGCTATCAGATCAACACCGATATTGCATATTATGACCGCTTCTTCGATGCCATTCGAAAGGAACTGCTTCCGTTTCTGCAAAAGCTCCTGAAGGAGGGAACACCGATTGACGATTCCCTGCTGTTTACAGCCTTTGATATCAAGGAACAGGAGGCCTTTATGCAGGAGCTCATGGACTATATGAAGGTTAATGACAGGGAATGCTATATGACAACAACGGAGCATCCGTTCACGGACTTCTTCTCAGCGCATGAGGCACGCATTACCACGCATTATCATGAACACAATGTGATGTCTGCGATTTTCTCAACCATTCACGAATACGGGCATGCACAATACGGCCTGCAGGTAAAGAAAGCATATGAGGGAACCTCCCTGTTCAGCGGAATTGGTACAGCCATGCATGAATCACAGTCACGTTTTATGGAAAATCACATCGGAAGAAACCGTGCATTCTGGGAAGTGAATTATCCAAAGCTCCAACAGCATTTTCCAAAGCAGTTACAGGATGTTTCTCTGGATGATTTCATGCGGATGATCAATGTATCACGACCTTCCTTTATTCGTACGGAAGCGGATGAGCTGACCTACCCGATCCATATTCTGATCCGCTATGAGCTGGAGAAGGAAATCTTCAACGGCACTGCAGATTATGACAATCTGGATACGATGTGGAACGATAAATATGAGGAATATCTGGGAATCCGTCCAGAGCATGACCGGGACGGTATTTTACAGGATATGCACTGGGGCGGTGCTCTGCTGGGCTATTTCCCTACTTATGCGCTGGGAAGCGCATTTGCGGCTCAGTTCTATCATCAGATGGAACAGGATATGGATGTTGAGGAAGCACTGCGCAGCGGTGCCTTTGAAAAAATCAGCGGCTGGCTGAAGGAGAATATTCATCAGTACGGTGCCTTCAAGGATGCGGATGAGCTGATGATGGATGTATGCGGGGAGTCCTTTGATCCGAAGTATTACATCGAATATCTCAAGAACAAATACGCGCAATTGTATCAGATATCTGCCGATTAAACGGAGATATTGAATAAAATAAAAATATAAAAAAAGCGAAAGGCTGCGAGAAATGCGGTTCTTACTCGATTGTGGTTATATTCAAAAAAGGAGAATTCAATACTATTGTAATTTCAATAGAATTTGAATTCTTCCTTTTTCAAATACCCTAACGTAAGAAAGAACTAGAAATGCTAATGCTATCGTTTTTTATTTTATCATCATATTTCTGCTTTTTTCGGTATGTTCATTCTGAAATAAACATACGAATTTAAGTATTTGTGGATTGTTTTCTATTATATATTATCTTACAGAAGATCACACCTATGAATCACCTGTCTGTCCTTCCTCACAGCCTGCATACAACGCAACTAGATCCATACATCTTCTTTTTTTCTTACAGGCTGATCATTCCTCTTCAGCTTTCCGATAATCATCAATCAGCTTTTTGAACCAGTAATAGCTCTTTTTCGGATATCGCCTGTTGTGATCATCAAAATCCACCCGTACAAGCCCGTAACGCTTTTCATAACCGTTAACCCAGCTGTATAAATCCATCGTAGACCAGGCATAGTACCCCCTTACATTGCAGCCGTCTTCCATCGCTTTCAACATATAGTCAATATATCCCTGCATCATTTCGATACGCTCATCATCCTCCACATAGCCTTCATCGTTTGGTTTTTCATAACAGCCATGACCATTCTCTGTGATATACACAGGAATATCCCCATAGCGTTCTTTAATTTCCATCAATGTGTTATACATGCACTTCGGATAGATTTCCCTTCCCCACAAATTCCGTTTTGTATTTGGATCGATCGCTGTTTCATACCAGTCCCTGATACGGATTCCCTCTTTTGCATTGGAGCCTGCCCCCTTATTGTTATGGAAGACCTCCGTTTCCCCTGCTGAGTAGTCCGTAATATAAAAGCGATTGTATACGTTCAACCCAAGGAAATCCACTTTCCCCTGTAGGAATACCAGCATATCCTCAAACTTAATATAGCTGGTATCGATTCCATACTTCCGCAACAAAGGAATCAGTGCGCCCGGAAATTCTCCCTTGCATGCGGTGTCTAATATGATACGGTTATAAAACAGATCCGCAATCATATGAACACGTTCTTTTTCCTTCGTATCCGGTGCTACCTCCACATTACTGGAATCATGCACAATACCGATTGACCCGTTCAGCTTCAGCGAATGGTAGATTGCCACTGCTTTCGCACTGGCGACTGCTTCATGATAGACCGTCGTAAAATAGCGGTTAAAATCATGACGGTGATTGGGAGGATAATTCCCTACCATATGACTGCAATATGCATAGTATTTCGGTTCATTGATCGTGACCCACAGCTTTACACGGTCACCAAAGGCGGTAAAGCAGACCCTTGCATATTCTGCAAACGCATCTACAATGGCACGATTTTCCCAGCCGCCTTCCTTTGCAATTGCTTCCGGTAAATCATAATGAAACAAGGTCACATTCGGCTCCACACCCTGTTTCAGACAGTAGTCAATAACCCTGTTATAGAAATCTATCCCCCCCTGATTTACAGCACCTCTTCCATTCGGAAGGATTCTTGCCCAGGAGATGGAAAACCGGTATGTATTCTGTCCTCCTGCCTTCAGCATATCAATATCTTCCTTATAGTGATGGTAAAAATCACAGGATACATCCCCTGTAGCACCATTGATATTCAACGGGTTACCATGGGAAAATACATCCCATTCCCCTAAGCCTTTTCCATCCGCATCCCATGCTCCCTCACATTGATACGCTGCTGTGGCACTGCCCCATAAAAATTTTTGTTTTTCTATATTTTGCATAGTAGCCTCCATTTCTGCATCTAAGATGCATCATTTTACTTGTTTATGTCACGTTTTCTTGATATTGGTATTTCCTATTTACTTTTTGATGATATACCATGTTTTCGCTGTGAAAGGAAACGTATATTTCATTGATTTCCCCAACAGGAGCATACATACCCATGTTCCTTCTCTAACTGTCGTGAAATCCAGATGGGAGCATAGAATCATAAACAGACTCAGCAGCATGAAAACAATGTCTATTCTGGTTCGAAATATACAAAATTCCATCCGCAGCCGTTTGGATATGACCATAGCCAGTTCCTCAAATGGATTTTTAACAAGATCAGCATGAAATAATACAGCCACACCATAGGAACAGAAGAGTATACCTGAAAAGATACACAGCCATTTTCCGATATAGGTTTGCGGATACCAGTCACAGAGTCCGGGCACATCATAACAGATCAGATTCACAATTTTTCCCTGCAGCAGTGCCAGAGGTATTTGAAGGTACTGTATGTTTGCAAACTGCTTTTTCAGGATAACGATCTGTGCTCCTGTGCAGGATATGAAGAATATAATCAGTACTGTTCCACTCTTGATACCGGTAATGGCAGTTAGATTCTGTGTAAAAGCTGTTATTGCAGTCTGTCCCAACTGTGATTTCATCATGCAGGATAACCCGATTGCTGTTATCAGAATACCCAGCAGCATTTCAATAAGACGCAAATACAGATAGGGTTGTTTTTCTGCTCTCTTTTTCATTCCGCATACATTTCCATAAAACGTGCCCAACCGTCCTCATCACATGGATAGTCTGTGATGATATCTGCTATCGCCTTTGTATCATCGCTGCCGTTTTTCAAACACACACCTACACCACTTGGTTCCAGCATTGTATGATCATTTGTCGTATCTCCAAACGCCATAACTTCAGCTGTAGATATCTGATGTTTTTCACAGAATTTTTTCAAAGCGTATGCTTTGGAAACCCTGCGATGAGAAAATTCCATAAGGGTGGACTGTGTTTTAAAAAAGTGATAATCCTTAGAAGGATGAGCAGTAAGATATGCTTCAATTTGCAGCATATCTTCCTCGTTTACCCGGAACATGATTTTGGCATTTTCTTCCTGATAAAACACCTTCATATCCGTAACTTCCATTGCTTCCATTTCTGCTGATGTAGCCGATTGTTTCACAACCTCATCCATCTCTTTGCAATATATACAAGCATTTCGATAGATAACGGGATTACAAGTGAAAACGGACATTTTTTCTATGATTTCCCGAATCCATTCCTTTTTCAGTTTATAGTATGTTTCTTCCTCTTTCGTAAGATTGTCCCAAAGCGTTGATCCATTCATACATATCAGCATATCAACATCTTCCAATCCCCAGCGGTGCAGCAATCTTCGCACTTCTGCAAGAGAGCGTCCGGATGCCAAACCAAATACGATGTGTCGTTTACGTAGTTTTCTGATAACTTCTTTTGCTTTTTTTGTTAACGCATGATGTTTTACAACAAGGGTATTATCAATATCACATACCACCATCCGCAGCTTTTCCGGTTTCATGATCTTCCTTTCGATGTAAGAAGATGTTCTTCATACACTGGCAAGCGCCATCTCTTTCTTCAACAGATACGGTCTGAGATATGCCGTTGCCATGCTTGTTGGTAACACATCCTCCTGAATACGGATTCCCAGCACTTCCTGCATATATGCTCTGCGCTTCACGATGCGTTCCCACACAGCCGGATATTCCTTTGCGATTGCCTTTCGCAACTGCTCATCTGCTAGTAAAATTCCACTTTCACAGCTGACTCCCCCATAACCGTTTACACTTGGAATGATATCAATCTGAAACAGCATGCCGCTTTGTAATGTTTCCTCAGACTGCGGATAGATCGGTGAGGACATCCATTCCTCATCAGCGCACAGGTGTCCCGGATTCAGTGTCCAGCCATAGTCCTCCTTCGGCAATACAGTCTCAACTGCCTCATACAAATCGTTTCCGTTTATCCCGATTTCAATGGTTTCCAGCCAGGTTTTTACTGCCTGAAAATAAGGAATCGCGACTGCCTTTAGATAATCCTGTTCCTTCTCAGGCAGCTGCTCAGCACATTCCACTGCATAGCCTGCACGACTCTGCAATCCTCCCTTAAATCCTGTGGTGATGGAAATTTTATCACCGCACTGAATTTGTTTATTACCCGGATACAGATTGGCTTTTTCAAAACGGGCTCCTGTAGCCATGATGGTCACAACACTGTGACGCTGTCCGTCAGCTGCAAGTGTTTCTGCCATTTCCATTTCCGTTTTACCGACCTTTAGGCGATCCATGGTCTTCAGTATGCAGTTTCCTGCCAATGCTGCCCCGTATTCATAGTGTGCAAACTCATTCGCATTGTTGGTTGTCCGAACACCGTTTTCTCCAATGAGGAGATACGCTGCATTGGCAAACTGTGCTTTTCCGCAAACCGTCTTGAGTGCCTCAACAAGAAAATACGGCAAATCAAACAGCAGATGATTATCCTCCACATGGCTGGTAAAATTCTTCCATCCGATCAATCCGATTTTTTCTGCATCTTCCAACTCGCAGGATGCCAGTATTTGCGCAACACTTTTCTCTGTCTGCATCGGCTGATTCGGCAGGGAGAAATGCGGCATATGAATAGGTACTGCTTCAATTCTGGCTTTTCCCGCCTTGTTTAAATTTTCATTTCCCAGTACCATAAATGCCTTACCATTTGCATGAAGAATAAGCAATGCTTCCTCAAAGCGCGGTAGAAAACCGCACAGATATTCAAAATTACTGCCATGCTCCAGATCTGCATATACGACTACTGCATCAAAGCCGTCCTTCTGCATGTTTTCAAGCAGACGTGCTTTCCGATTTTGCATTGTTTCATCGCTCAGCATGACAGGGATAAGCCCCTCCTCCGGTTTCGGTGCCTCTATTTCTTTTAACTTAATCATACATTCCTTCCTTTCTCATACCGTATTTCCAGTTTATCATTTCTGTTGAGCATATGCTACATATCATCCAGCGGATACATCGGACGCATAATCAGCTTGAACGGTATCCGCTTTGTATCCTGCAAGGTTGCCCCATCCGTTAAGGACATGATGCACAGCTTTCCTTTTTCCTTCAATTCCGGATGGATGTATCCCTGCTTAACAACGATGACATCATAATCATCCCAGTCGATACCGCATGCGTCCATCTGGTGCTTTTCCACAAAGGAATGATTATTATCCGTAACAACGATCGTTATCGGCTTACCCTTTACCGATACGCTAACCAGACCTCCGTAATCTCCTTCTTCCCCATACATATGCGTTCCTTCCTGCCGGCCCTTTGCAAGTATTGTTACATCCAGCTCCACCGCAGCTGTACACTCATCCATATCCATACCAAGGCGTAAATGAACCTGCTCCTGCACATCATGTGCTTCCAGCAGCTGATAGGCTGCGGGATCATTGATCGCGGCAAACAAAAAGCGTTTTGTCAGATGTTCACAAGCTAACACCTGCCGTAATATAAATGTGTTAGCCCCCATCGCCCCGGAGGTCACATTATCCCCGGAATCCGTGAGAAACACCGGCTTTCCTGAAAAATCAAGAGCCGCCTGCAATGCTTCCTGCGGTTCTCTGGTAAGACCCGTGTAATGAAATTCATGGCGCTTACCCCAGACATAGTTCATCAGCTGATCTGCTGTTTCTTCAGCATATTGCTGAAAGTCCTGTGTGCTTGGCACTACGACAATCCCACAGCCTGCTTCCGGGGCATCATGACGCAGATATCCGACATGCCACGAACAGCTCAGTATCCGCTCATCCTTTTCCAGTTCATTCATAAACTGATTGATGGAACGTACCGGTTCATCCGCAGAAACACTCTGTTCTCCTCCCAGTATCAATGGAAGCTTTCGGTATACAGGACGCATATTCATCCGATTGCGGATTTCCTGAACGAGTGCACGGCATACAAATTGTACAGTTTCCGGAATATCAGTATGCGGTGCCTCCCGAAAGCTGCGAAGAATGGTGGCATTCTCCACATATTCCTTTGTCAGATTTCCATGCGGATCACAGGATATCGCTATGGGCAGATAGGGGCCGGTAATCCTGCGAATACAGCGCAGCAAGTGATGCTCCCCCGAACCGATATCCTCTACAAAGCTTGCGCCGTGCAGGTGAAGATAGATACCGTCCAAATCCTTTACATGTTCCTTCACAGCCTGTAGAATGCGCTGCTCAATATACATAAAACAGGATGTTTTCATCACTCCGCTGCATCCGGCATCCGCACAGATTACCGGAATGAGATCTATATCCTCTGCATCAAACACATTGCCAAGCTGCATGTGTGACAGTGCTTCCTTTCCATAAGACAACGCCACATTCTCCATATCACATTTCATCGGTACATGGGCATTTGCCTCCAATACAAATTTAGCTGCTAAAATTTTCATCTGCTTCCTCCTCCTGTCATATAATCCGTATATACGTTTGGTATGCTTCAGATATCATCGATTGGAAACATAGGGCGCATGATACGTTTAAATGGCAGACGTGCAGTATCCTGAAGAGTTGCCCCTTCGGTCAGTGACATGACACAAAGCTTCCCCTTTGCTTTGAAATCGGGAAAAATATACCCCTGCTTTACGACGATAACATCATACGCATCGACATCAATGCCTGCACTGACAAACTGATGCAGCTCACAAACTGCCCAACCGGTATCCGCAACCATGATATCGATCGAAGTTCCCTTTA
Organism: Erysipelatoclostridium sp. DFI.2.3; assembly: GCF_019132535.1. Taxonomy (NCBI): domain Bacteria; kingdom Bacillati; phylum Bacillota; class Erysipelotrichia; order Erysipelotrichales; family Coprobacillaceae; genus Thomasclavelia; species Erysipelatoclostridium sp. DFI.2.3. Next base: position 86,571 of record NZ_JAHOOJ010000006.1, read on the forward strand.
TATGAACATTGACACAGTGTCCGAAAACAGAGGTATGATTATGCATCATAAAGCCTGTCAGGTTTCCACTGCTTTTCACAACAGCATCCAGCTCCACCGCACTGCTCAGCTCATCAAAGCCTACACCCAGAGTAAAGGAAAGCTCCTCCCCTGTTTTACATGCGGACAGTGTCTGGTATGCGGCAGGATCGCATATGGTCGCAAATAAAAATTTTTTTGTCGTTTCCGTTTGCAGCACCTGACGCAGTATACCGGTGTTCCATCCGGTTGCACCCGATGTTACATTATCACCGGAATCCGTGATAAACACCGGCTTATCCTGAAAATCCAGTGCCATCTGCAACGCTTTGGAAGGCGAAGCTGTTAAGCCTGTATAATGAAACTCATGACGCTTTTCCCATACATAGGCAGCCAGACGATCCGCAGCCTCCTGTGCATAAGGCAAATCCTGCTCACTGTATGGAACAACAATGATACCGCAGCCTGCGACATCACAATCATGACGGATATAGCCAACATGCCAGGAACAGCTTAAGATACGATCGTCCTTCTCCAGTTCATCCATATACCGGTTGATTGATAAGACCGGCTCATCCGCAGATACGCTTTGTTCTCCACCCAGAATCAAAGGAAGCTTGTGGTATACCGCATGAATATTACGCCGTTTTTTCAACAGCTCACATAGCATTTCCGCTACCTTTTCCATTGTTTCATCAGCATCCGTATGCGGGGACTCGCGATAGCTTCGCAGGATGGTTGCCGATTCTGCATATTCCTTGCATAAATTTCCATGCGGATCACATACAATCGCAATCGGTAAATACGGACCGGCAAGTTTACGCAGCTCCTTTAAAATATGATGATCTCCGGACCCAAGCTCCTCCACCTCACTGGCACCATGCAGCATCAGGAAAATACCGTCAATTTCATGCAAATTCTTTTTTAGCGTATCGATAAACATATGCTCGATATACGTAAATGCGCTTTTCTCTACAACACCGGCAGCTCCGGCATTTGCATATATACTGGGAATCAGCGTAACATCGTTCCTTTCAAAAACTTCACGGATTCCCATTTTCTGAATACAATCCTCACCGAGTCCGATATCATACTGCTTTATCGTACATATAGTGGGAATATTAGCATTTGATTCTGTGACAAACTCTCCGACGAGTACCTTCATTTTCTTACCTCCGTGTTCTTCGTTCCTTTATTTGTTTCATTTGAAAGAAAGACTTCAACAAATACAGTTTCGTCAAAGTCTTTTCTTACTCTATTCTTTCACAGTATCTGTTTTTTTAAGAATGTAGCTGGTCGCCACAAAGGATACGACAATCGCAACAACCGCTACTGCAAAATATAGGATGATATTCCCCGTAGAACCATCTGCGGGCAGGAAATAGAAGAAGGATAACAGACCCGGACATCCGCCGACAACATAGTTTTGAAGACCGAAGATTCCGGCAATCAGACCGGAGCATACCGCACCGATTGCAGTACCGATCAGACATTTCGGACGCATGATCAGGGAGCCGTAGAAGGCAGGCTCTGTAACACCGCACAGCGCTGTAATACCAAAGGATGAAATCATACCCTTTTTCGCTTTATCTTTTAAATGGAACGCAACTGCAAGTGCACTGCCGCCAATACATAGATTGGATACAAGACCCATAACCATATTGAATGGATCATAGCCGATTTCCGCAATGGACTGTGCCATAATCGGTGTAAATGCTTTATCCAGCCCAAGCATAACCATATACGGATACAGGGCAGACAGAATAGGCATTGCAATCCAGCCGGCAACACTCATGACTGCCTGAATTGCGGCACCGACACTGTTGCTTAACACGGTACCGATCGGTCCTAAAACAATCAAGGTGATAGGAACAACGATGATCATGGTTAGAATTGGTTTTAAGAAATACACAAACATTTCCGGAATGACGCGTTTCAGGAATTTATCAACGAAATACATAACAGCCACACCCAGAATGATCGGGAACACACTGCCTGCATAGGTTACGGTTGGCACACTGAGTCCCAGGAAATCAAGCCCCTTCGCATCACTGCATACAAACAGTACAGCTCCTAAAAAACCACCCATAATCGGTTCCATACGCAATGATTTCGCGAAGGAGTATCCGATCCAGATCGGGAAGAACGAGAAACCAGCCGTGAAGATATTCAGAAGCAGTGTCGCAGTTCCGCCATCCGCACTCATACCGAAGTAGTTTACCAGCAGGTTTTTAACAGCCAGGATCAGACCTCCGGTAATCATAGCCGGAATGATCGGCATAAAGATTGCCGCACATTTGTTTCCGAAGACATTCAAATAATACATAAAGTTCTTTTCCTGCTCATCATCGGACGAATCATTCCCCACGGACGCTTGTTCATCCGTTACCTTGAAGCCGGAAACATCCAGAAATTCATTATACGCATCATTGACCTCCGGACCGATAATAATCTGTACCTGTCCGGCTTTCTCAACCAGTCCAACAACACGGTCCACCGTTTTCAGGGCCTCCACATTTACCTTGTTTTTGCTCTTATAGTGAATTCTCAATCTCGTCGCACAGTGCTCAACGAATGTGATATTTTCAATTCCGCCAACATTCGTCAAGACTCCTTTGGCCATTTCTGTATACTTTGCCATAAAAATTTCCTCCTTTATGAAAATAAATTTTCTAAGAGGTTTGGCCGGATCTACCGTCACCATCCAATGCTGTGTGTCTTTCACCTAGTATAGAGATGGTATCGCTTGGCTTACTTCTCTATATCCCTTTCTCACTGATTTTATATCAGAACTGAAGACTACATACAAGCCGCAGAAAGTGCCGTTCATCCCCAGGCTTTCCGGTATATCATACGGGTACATATCACATATAGCTATCTCTTTTGAAACCAGTGAAACAAGAGTAAGCCGGCAATGCTGTACCGGTATTCCAAAAGCTCTCTACAGGCTTTTTTTGTATGTTATTCAGGGTTCTTTTTCTAAACGCTGTCCTTCGTTAATTTATTCAAATGAATCAGAAGATATAATTTTTCCTCATCATTGACAGAGTATGCATACTTTTTTTCCAGCATCTCTGCGATTTGATTTACACAGGCATACTGCTGCACACTCTGTTCCTTCATCATCTGAAAGATTACCTGATTTGCCGTTGATTGGTGCACACCGGCTTCCGCATTGACAATGCGCTGCACAAAGAAGCGGCAATGGATGAGGAACCGGTCAAAATCATAATTATCCTGTACATCGACTTGGAAGCTCTGCAACACAATTGTATTGATGCTTTCCAGGATGGATGTAATGGTATATATTTCCATCATATTGGAGGTAAGCTCGGCGTTGACGATATGCAGTGTTATAAAATTTGCTTCGTTGTCATCGATATGAAGATGAAATGCATTGCGCAGCATTTCGATTGCATGTAAAGCGAGCTTATATTCCTCTCTGTACAAAGACTTCACATTTAACAGCATCGTCATGTCGAAATCTATTCCCATTCGTATGCGCTCTATGGTGTTCGCTATATGATCGGTGAGTGTTACATAAATACCGTCATTCAGTGCTTTCGTGCTGTGCTCCTTGAAATACGCAATGATTTCCTCGGATACCAGAATATAGTCGATTGGTGTATCCTGAATCATTTTTTCAAATTTATGCTTCGCCTCCCCCTTCAGCTCGAACTTCTTTTCCGCTTTTTCCGCCTGAATTTCATCCCCTTTTTTCAAACCGAATACAATGCCCTTTCCCACCAGAATGACCTCATCCCCAGCCTCGTTTTTGACCATGGCGATGTTATTGTTATAAATTTTCTTGATCTGCATATGAGTACCCGCTTACACTATCTCAAACAAAGGCTCCCCCACTCTGATATCCCCATTTGTTTTCATTTGATCAACCCTTTTATTTGTTACAATAATCGGCACAATAACATCCATGTTTTTATTTCTTATCATATCCCAGTCTACGATGGTCAGCAAATCTCCCTGCTTAACCCGATCTCCAACCTTTGCTTTTGTTTGAAACGGTACCCCGTGCAGCTGCACGGTGTCGATACCGATATGTATCAGAATATCGGTTCCCAAATCTGTCTGAATACCGATTGCATGCTGTGTTTCATAAATCATGGTTACCGTTCCCTCCACAGGACTCCTCAATTCATTCTCATCCGGTATCACTGCGATACCGTCTCCCAGCATTTTTTCCGAGAACATTTCATCATGTACATTCTCCAGCATAGTAGCTTTGCCATTCACCGGACTACATAAAACTTCCATTTTCTTTCCCTCCTGTTTTCCTTGTTCAATTCACAGCCTCACCTTTTTTATATATGAAGCTCTGTGCTTTAACAGTCTCCGTTTCTGCACATCCCGCTCATTTCGCTTATGTTTATAAGACACAAAAAAGCAAGACGTTATCATACCAAAAATTTGGATTTACTGATAGGTCTTGCTTCCTAAAATCAAGTTAAGAATTACAATCCAGTCATTTCTTTATCCACACCTACAGTATAGCACCACGCTGAAAGCGTTGTCAATACCATTTTTTTGTATATTTTTAACATTTTTTTATGATTGATTACGATTCAGCGGAGAATAAATCAATCAAGGCTACTATAAAGGGGACTCTTAATCTATGAGATTACTGCCATACGATATTATTTTGTCCTTATCCAAGCTGGATTCTATTAGATATATTGATGAATTACAGCTTCTTACTTTTACCGCTTTTTCATTAGCAAGAAGCCGGCAGAATGTCTAACTGTTCCTTCAGAAATGAAGATTACAGCCTGTGTTCAGCCTGAGATATGAAAGTGTTCATCCCCTGATCTCAGTTTCTTTCTTATTGGAGAAAGTTGAAAAGCATCTTTCAAAAACAGTTCCTTGCGTAAAGAAGAATCCATGGGTATAGGAAGCATCCTTCCTACATACAATATTCCATGCGATATACGAATGAACATGGGAGGCTGCTTATGAAATCATCACTTGAACAGGAATTCGCACTGCATCTGCCAAAGGGAAACAAGCCCTGGTTTGAGGGCTGGTATGTACGTGTTCAAACCAAAGAAATCAGCTTTGCAATCATCTTCGGATTACAGATCAGCAATGCTAAGAAAAGCGCATTTATTCAGTTTCTTGACACCCATACGAAGAAAAGCCGCTATGTGGAGTATCCATGGAAGGCTGTAACCATACAGCAGCATCCGTTTGTGCTTAACATCAGAGGAAACCGGCTGTCTATGAATTCCGTAACACTGCGCCTGCCGCAGCTGCAGGCGGATCTGCTGCACAGCTCCTTAACACCGCTGCATACTTCCCCGTATGCACCGACCATTATGGGTCCGTTTTCCTACGTGCCTATGGAATGTGTGCATTCCATCATTTCTCTGCGTCACACCGTCAGCGGAACAATCCGACTGAACAATCGCTGCTTTCAGATTCATGGTAGCGGCTATATGGAGAAGGACCGCGGTACCTCGTTTCCCTCCGCTTATGCCTGGTTTCAGTCAAACAACTGTGAGGACACTGCTTCCTGCTTTTTCTTTTCTCTGGCACATATTCCATTTCTCACCGGCTCCTTTCAGGGCTGTATCTGCGTGTTGATGGTTCATGAAAAACAGCTGTGCTTTGCGACCTATCTGGGGTGTCGTGCCACAGAGGACAGGAAAAACCAGCAAATCGTGCTGAAGCAATATCCTCTGGAGCTGCGTATACGCTTGTCTGGTGAAAAGGGGCACACGCTTGCTTCACCGAAACAGGGAGCCATGCAGGGAAGGATACAGGAAACCCTGAGGGGTGAGGCTTTCGTGACACTTCTGAGCAAGGGCAGACATATCAAAAGCTGGCACTTTACACAGGGAGGACTGGAACGTGCAGGTATTGACATCTAATGATATTATGAGAGAATGAACGCCTTGGTTCTGCCTGCATTATACGTAAAAAAGCGGCATTCGTCAGGACATTTCCATGGAAAAAGCTGCGGTTGAGAGCATAACCGCAGCTTTTTCTCATATGCGCAGTGTTTCCAGCTTGCGCACCAGACGTGTATTTTCCTCTTCCTCCATGCTGCACATACCAATGTGAACTACAGGCTTCGTCTTCCCGTGGAAGTCACTTCCGCAGGTCATATACAAGCCGTGGCTCTTTGCCAGATCATAATAAAACTGTGTCTGCTGTTCACTGTGATAGGAGCTGAACACCTCAAACCCGTCAACACCGAGTTGAAGCAGATCCTGTATGCGATCCATCTGTTCTTTGGCATTCATCCCGGGATGTGCCACAATGGCCAATGCATTTTGCTGGTGAAGCAGCTCCACGATGGCACTGACACTTGGATAGAAAATTTCCACATAGGCAGGCTTACCCGGTGCGCATATATCCCAGTAAAAATTCACAAAAGGATTATCGCTGCGTTCTCCCCCTGGATAATACGGCTGCAGAAGCGGGTTTTTCTTTTCCACATCATACTCCATAGCAGCCTCTCCAATCGCCTCACCGGTCGTGATACCGCCGGGGCTTAATTCCTGAATACGCTTTTCATCAAAGGCAATCCCCATGTCCCGTACCAGCTGGCGGCGGCGCTTGCTTGCCTCGCGTTCCTGAGAAGCCACATGCTCCTCAATTTCATCAAATACAGGATTATGAACATCAATTCCATATCCTAAAATATGATAGCCGACATCCTGTGACACGGCATCTATTTCAATTGCAGGTATACAGGTGATTCCATATTCCTGCTGATGGCGAAGTGCAATCCGGCTTCCTCTTACACTGTTATGATCGGCAATGGCCATCATATCCAGACCGGCAGCTTTGCACATTTTCAATAATTCTATGGGTTCATACTGCCCATCGTCGCTATATTTGGAATGCATATGCAGATCCAGTTTTTTCATAATGAAGTACCTCTTTCTTTCCGTATGATCTGATCAAAAAGCTCTCTTGCGGCTATTTCTCTGACGCCCAGTGAGAAATCCTCGTGGATACTGCTACGTAAGATCATCGTTGGAGGCGTCAGCACCTTCCACTCCGTCTTCATGATAGTAATCAGCTTCTTCAGCAGTGCCTCATCCATTGTGTCACAATAAATCAGAAGCGCATGCGGATCATACATACAGGCGATGCTTTGTATAAGCAAATCCATGTTACGCAGCTGCTGCTCATCACTGATATTCTGTTCTCTCCAATCAACGCCCAGTGGCAGCTGATCAAGCTCACCTACCATGTGATTCGCGCCGCGATAAATATCTCCGCGGATATAGAGTGCTGAACCCGGCGGATACTTTTTTGGAAAATACAGACCCGCTGTACATTCCTGACGTATATTCTGCCGCTGACAGTAACCGAATAAAGCCGCATTGATATCATTTTCTATAAGCACAGGCATCTGATAGGTGCTGCGCAGTCTTGCGAACAGCTCCTGTGATTGGAAGATTGCATAATCCATAACCTTCAGCTTTCCCTGATGCTCCGTACCGGGAATACCGAAGACCATAACTGAAATTGTCGGATACTGTTTCATCCACCTCGAAATGGCATGCTCCAGCATATCAATATCCATATCCGCTATCTCATAGGCATCGGATGCTACCATGTTTTGAAATAAGTCCTGAACCTCCAGAAATAACCGCTCTCTTCCCTCTTGAACATACATATACGCTGTTAATGCCATTTTATAACGGCCATTGTACTGATACTGCAGGGCAGGTCGTCCTCCACCGGATGGAAGCATCTGCTTTTGTATTACTTCGCCGGTTTCCAAAAGCTCATGGATTAAAGAATTAACAGTCACAACGCTTAAACCACTCAGCTTTGCCAGCTGTGGCTTTGTCGCACTGTGCTGCTTGAGAAATACGTTTCGTAAAACAGATAGATTCTCCTGTTTCATCTGTATGGGATTCCAAGCCAATAAATCACCGCCTCTTTTTAAAGATTCTTTATTAAGTCACCTATATCGTACAGGAAGCTGCATAAAATGTCAACTGCCTGCTGTGTAAAATATGGAATTTAACCATCATACGATAGCTAGAAATTCACTTTGAATATGAAGATTCATAATTGAAAATACAAAGGCTCTTTGCGTTTGATATAAATTCGTGTCTGACCTTGCAAAAGCATGAGAAAATATGCGAAGTGAAAAGATGAAATCCGCAGACTATGAAACTGCTGAAGCAGGTATCGCCTGTCCTATGGTATCTGTACAATAGTTTAAATCCGCGGCACTCGTTTAGCTCTACAGATAAAAAGAAGTTTCTTTGTGGATTGTGATTATTTCATAAACACAATCGTCTCGAAACTTCTTTTCATTATCTTATTCTCTGCTCATGGAAACACGTTTTCCACAATGTGCCAAGGCGATATAAACACAGTTCTCCAAACCGATACCATATTTTTTCTTTTTCATCTGTTCCATACCCGCTGCAGCTAATGCTTCCAGATTCACATTCTCATCCTTCGTGTATTTCAATTCAAACAGCATAGATGGCAGAGCATTGTTTTTACTGTTGAGCAAAATATCAAAACGTCCTTCGCCGCTTTCCCTGTTACTGACGATTTCATAATCGTTTCGCAGCCACATACACATACCTAAAAGCAGTGAGTGGTATGAATTCTCATTTCTTAAATCATAATAGCTGACAGACTCCAGCAGCATTTTCTGATAATTCTTCAAAAATTCATCCCAGTTCTGTGTTTTTAGTGCCTGAAACATTTTTGCCACCGTGGTTTCATCCACATTCAGAAAAAACACCGTCAGTGATTGAAATCCTCTTGCGACCTCATTATTGGGAATCCGTAAGGAGTACATGTCCTCAAGTACATCCAAAGTCTTATGTACAGTTAAGTATCCCGCATTGACAAATAGTCCCCACAAGCTGGATGTATTTTTCAATTCATAAAAGGAGGTTTCAAAATTCACCAATGTTTCTACTGTACCGGTTTTGATAAGTTTCTCATAATCATCCTTAAAATCCTGTTCACAGCTTTGCATTGCTTCTTTGATCATTGTATTGGAACTGGTATTGATCCAGTAGGGAGCCAATACCTTCTTGCATACATAGTTCACAATTGACCATGGATTAGGCTCTGCCCACTAGCAGTGTAGATGTCGATGCCTCCTATGTTATATCCGTCATACATTTCCTTTACATCAGCTGTATACTCCATCCCGTTATCAACAAGCATCTTCTTAACTTCATTCTCTGTAAATCCAAAATAGCTTGCATAATCAGCATCCTTCACTGTGCATACAAATATATTATTCAAATCACTAAAAACGTTCTCCTTCGCAACACGCTGTATCCCGGTAATCATAGCATATTCCAAATCATCGCTGGATTTCAGTGAGGTATGAAGCAAAGCAGCAAACGCCCCGCGTACATCTTCATAAAAACCTCCCGTATGAGCTTCTATAAAAGGCGTGTCACGCCTTGGGCGGGCAGCGCCTATTCGTCTATAAAAAGCATGACCCGCTTTCCATAGTATTGATGACACCTTGTCATAAGAAAACTGATGGCGCGATCAACGGTCTCCAGATTTCCATCATCCAAATTTGACAGTCCCTTCAAAATAGAATCAAATTGGGGCTTTTCAAAGATGCTCAAATTTTCCAATGTAAAGGAGTATTGATCATATACCTTAAGCAGTTGTTCTTTCACGCATGCAACAATCCGGTTTTTACTATCCTTTGCATCTGCAAATGAAAGAAATATTGTCGGGTAGCTGTTCATATGTTCTGCGTACTTTGTTTTCATAATGTCAGTATCTGCAAAAATTACTTTTGAATTCTTTGTGATATCGAAGAATTCTGCAAGCACGCCATGGGCGGGCAGCGCCTACTCATATTGAGTGTTTTACCGAATCTGCGGGGGCGTGTAACCAACGTGGCTTTTGCCATCCGCTCAAGAAATTCCTGAATCAGAAGACTTTTATCAACTACATAATAATTTTTTTCTTTCAATTCTCTGTAATTCATGATTCCTAACGGAATTCCTTTTTTCATTATATCACTCACTTTCTCTTCCTATTATATCGCATTTCTAAGTTTATAGAAACCAGCGAATGAAGAAATATAGAATTCTGATTTACAATGCAAGATTTATCATGATAGGTTGTTCTTTGTTCCCTATGAGAATCCATGCACGCTGCTTTCATAGCAAGACGAAAAGCAGCCGGTTCCTTATGGTTCTTTCTTGATTGCAGGTAAACTTGAAACAGGGAGACATCCATACGATTATAGTTATCAATAGAAGTTGAAGTCTCCCTTTTGCAAACACCCTAAAGCAAGAAAGAACCTCCCTTATAAATGGCTGCTTTTCCTTCGCATTTTAATTATTATCAGCTACAATTTTCTGTCCTGAATTTACATGGCATTTTATATTATATGTTTTTACATTTAAACCTATGGATGCAACAGGTTTTTTATGAATCGTGTAACAGGTGTATCCTCTGCATTTCTGAAAAACTGCTCCTGAAATTGTGGATAATCCAGAAGCTGCTTCAGCAATTCCTGATCTGTTCGCTGTAATGCTTCCAGCAATGCATACTGGGCAGGCAGCTTTGTTTCATTCATCATACGTGCTCTGCTACGTTTTTCACCTTCTGCATAGCATTGCGGATAGCCACCACCGAATTCCTGTGCAAATAATTTTTCGAACACATACTTCAGATTGATTTCAGCACCCCATCCAAAATACTGGGAGAATGGCAAAGATACCGCATTTCCCGCATTCACCTGGGTAAACAAATACGCATCAAGTGGTGTATTGACATAGCCGCAAACAACATCAGCGAACGCATTACAGGAAATCATAGCTCCTTGCCCTGTTCCGCAGCCCGTCACGACAAAATCTACTGCGTGGCTGTGCAATAGAACCGCTGCAAGAATACCTATCTGCGTAAAATTAATCTGATGACTATCCTGTTCCGTATACATACCGTAATTGAATACCGTATGTCCTTTTTTCTCTGCTTCCTGCTTCAGAATATCAAATATCATGGCATTCTTATCTGCCTGTGAATCTTCATTTATCAATCCTATTTTCATACAACCTCCTAAAACATCGAAATGGCGGCACCAAGGATACCAAACAGGATGATACCAGCCAGAATATAGGTTACCTTAATATCCTTTTTCAGGAAATAGAAGATCAGTCCGGTAAAGCATAGTGGTAGAAGATTAGGCATAACGCCGTTAATGGTGTCCAGAATTTTCACATCGTCGTAAGCTACCGTCAGGGGAACACTGACATTGGTTGCGACCATTCCACCTATAACCATCAATCCCAGAATACCGGCTCCCTTGAAAATCTTATCCATGATGCCGGATTCCTCTACCTTATTCAGAAAGCTGGTTCCCAGCTCATACCCCTTGTACATCAGAAAATAACGAGATGCAAAATTCGGAATATTGAAGATAAGCAGATAGATGATGGGTCCCAAGATATTGCCCTTCAATGCCAGAGAACAGCCCAGACTTGCGGCTATTACACGCAGTGTTCCAAGAAAGATTGAATCACCGATTGCCGAAAGCGGCCCCATGAGTCCTACCTTAACAGCATTGATGGATTCAGTATCAAAGTCCCTATCATTCGCATTCTGTTCTTCCATCGCCGCAGTTATACCAAATAGTACTGTACAGATAAATGGGGTAATATTGTTAAACTCCAAATGACGGGCTAATGCTGCTTTCATTTGTTCCTCATCATCTTTATATAGCTTGCGCAATACCGGCATAAGGGAGAATGCCCATCCCAGATTTAACTGCCTTTCGTAATTAAACGATGAATTATACGCTATCGAACGAACAAACACCTGCTTTAAATCTTTTTTTGTCAGCTTCTTCTCTACAGAATTAGAATTCATTATCATCCATACCTCCCATCTCCACATTGTTTTTCTTACGATCATTCATAATAACCAGCAGAGCAATTAAAATCGCGATGCATGCAATTCCAAGCACAGGAATCTGCAGATAGCTGGCAATCAGAAAGCCGATAAAGAAATATGGAGCCAGCTCCTTACTGATAATCATTTTCACCAGCATGGCAAAGCCAAGGGCAGGCAGCATGCCACTTGCAGCTGACAATCCCTTCATAATGAATGCCGGTATCTGATCAAGCACTGCCTGAACTGCAGGACCTCCGACATAGAAACAAATTCCGACTACAATTGCCATCGGCACACAATATGCCAAAGTTGACCATACATGCATGGCAGCTACCTTGGAGTCATTCCCCTGTAATGCATAGCTGTCTGCACGGTGTACAAAGAATCCTCTTACAAACGTATAAATAACCTGTTTTATCAGCAAGGCGAAGGTTGCAATCGGAAGGGAAAGGGCAACTGCCCCCTCGATACCGGAGCCTGTGGTTATTGCAAATGCCGTACCCAGGATTCCACCGGTGTAAATATCGGGTGGAAATGCTCCACCGATTGTCAATGTCCCCATGTAGACCAATTCCAGACTGGCCCCCACCATTAGTCCCTGCTGTACATCATTCAATGCGATACCAACCAGTACGCCAGTACAAAGCGGACGGTCATATTGTGAATATCCAAGAGCATCTCCCATATAGGCAAGAAAAGCTATCAGTGCTATCAATGCTGCTTGTATCATACTTCATTCCTCTCTTTCATTTAAAGTCGCTTAACGGGATCACTGGGAACCATACGAAGCTCTACATCAATATTCTTATCGACCAGCTCCCGAAGCATCATTTCCTCTTCATCTGTAAAATTGATATTATGATTGGAGGGATGCGGATGTGTATGCTCTCCTGCTTTCAGACCTCCAATGTTGACGATATGGATACGGTCCACCTCACTGGCAAGACGATAGGCATCCGTTACATTATCCACAACAATAAACAGATTGTATTTATCTGCTTTCCCGCTGTTTAATGCCGCGATGGATTCTTCGATGCCTTTTACAATCAGCTTACAGCTGGATGGCTTGGCGAGGCGAAGCGTTGTTCTGCGCAGATCATTAGTTACACAATCATCATTCGCAATCAATATGCAGTTGACCCCGAGATACCCGGTCCAGGAAAAGGCTACCTGTCCATGCAGAAGTCTGTGATCAACACGAAGCATTTTAATCATATGTTCATCCTCCTAAAAATCGTTTTCTTCCTGCAGGTGTAAAGTGTCTCCACTGCAGAATACTATATAATCACTGTTATGCTCTACGATTTTCTGAATCGTATCTGATTTTAATTCGTCCGGATACAGTGCTAATTCCAGCAGCAGACTGAGATTTAATCCGGAAACCAGATAAAACGGATAATCCTCTGTAAAACGCATGAATTCGTTATTCACACTACCTCCCAACAAGTCTGTGATAACCAGAAGCGCCTGCTTTTCATAATCATGATCAGCTACCAGCTGTCGTATGCGTGCGCTGTAGTCAACGCTACGATCAATATAAGCACAAAGCGGTTCTACATGGTCCTGCTCTCCCGCAATCATTTTAAGACTATCCATAATACCTTCTGCAAATCTTCCATGACTTGCGATAATAATTTTTGTTTTCATTTAGAAATCCCCCTCTTGCGTTCCATGCAGTTTGTCTTCTTTGATATAATCATATAAATAGGATATTTCGCTCATAGATAGCTCTACGCCATAATGGCTGCATACCTTTGTGAAGCTTCTTCTTACTATCTCTATGAACTTTCTGTTTTCTTTCTCAAATAGCTGCAAACCCTCGTGATTGGTAATGGGTTCTTTTGTTACCAGACGTTCAATCATACAGCATAGATGAATATACAATCCAGCTAGCGTATTTCCATAGAAGCGGCGGTCCAATTGCAGCTGCATTTGATTGACAGCACCCTCTACAAACTCCAGCAGCTTTTTTGCATCCAGAATAGATAAGGTATCCAATGCATTGCCAAGTGAGAAATTATGGATTAGATTTCTCGTAAATGTATCTATATCTTCAATCGTCAAATATTTATTAAGCAAGGTTCTCAGATAATCCAGCTGATTAGAGGTAATCAAATCCTCCAGTGATATAAACTGCTTCGGACAATCAATGCTGGAACAGATACCGGATACAAATAGAATATTATATTCCTTTGCAATTTCATTCATATAGTCTTCATTTCTGAAATCCAATAGATCGATAGAAAGCATTTCGATATCGATGGCCTTCGGCAATGAATCCGCAAATAATTCCCGCATGCGATTCGCCATTTTGATTCCATTGTCCGATATGAAAATTATCAAATCTTTTTTCTGCTTGTTTTCTACAAGTGTATAGGTACTTGTAGAATGCTCTGCCGCTTTCCTTAATAACGATTCCATATCCGCTCCCTGCAGTATAGATTCTCCGATATCCAGAGCAAGTCTTGTCGATACATTGTTGATGATGCCGATGTTCTTATTGTCTATCATAGTCAGCTGTTCATCAATATGCTCCAGTGATCCCATGTCCACAAGCAAAAGGATATCATTTTTTATTGTATAGCGATCAATATAGCGTTTCAGGCGGTCCGCAATATCCGGCATGGAGGTATCCAGAGGCATATCAAAGGCTTCGAACAGATAGCTGCCCAGCAGAGAATTTATGGCCTCGGCCATGCTGCTGGCTGTGGAATAGCCATGTGCGATAATAATGGACAAATATTTATTCTGATGGGCATGCTCATGATAAAAGCCGAGATGAATCATGAGAATTACTTTTTCCATATCATCAAACCCTAATTCCAGATTTGCAAGCAGGGCATAGCTCAGCTTCTCACAGATCAGATACCCCTGGGGATACTGCTTTTCCAACAGGCTCAGACATTTGCTGATTTCATAGGCATGCTCCTGTTTCCATTCCTCAAGTATCCTGTTATGGGACTGCCTGCCATAAATACAAGCCGCAAACAGCGGGCTGCAGTGATATGGAATTGAAACGTTGTATGTTGTAAGAACGCGGTTCAAAATATTACGAATCGTATGCTCTAACGCAAGGATCTGCTGATTTGTATATTTCTCGTTATATGCTATTGCACTGCAATATTGAGTCAATACACCATTCAGCTCCTTTACATACGAAATCATAGAAGTCGATTCATCCTTTGGGACACGATTTAATATAGTTTCAAACAGCTCCAGCAGCTTTCTTGATTCTTCATTTCGTTTAAAGGAGGAAATATCCACATACTCCACCTGTTCCTCCATATAATCCTGTTCACCCAAATCCATTAAAATGGAATCCGGAAGCTGATACATACGAATATACAGCTGATCAGTCGTTTCCTCCTCACTGTTTGCACGTGCACATACATCTTCTACCGTACGTTTTAATTCATCAATATTGCGTTTATAGGTTCTAGTCAGTAGTATATGAATGAGGTTTTTACTAACAAGCAAATATCTCCCCAGCTTCCATGACTGTTGCTTAAAGAAATGTATAATCAGCTCTTCCTTATCATCCTGATAGCGCTCATCCAAATTTGGCATCCGGCAAATGATTGGAAAGCATTGAATCAGGTCATAATCCAGATATTTCTGATAATCCTCATCCAGTGAAAGTATGATTCTTGTACGAAGCGTGATTCGTATTCCTCCACGAATAAAGCCTCCATCCTCCAAAATACGCATGAGGAGCTGCTGATCATGCTTGCTCAGATTCTGTGCCTGTGTAAGATAGAGAATACCACCTTCGCATTGCTCCAGTAACCCTTTTTTGACTTCTGTTCCCAACAGCTGTTCGGCCAACTGCATATCCTGTTCAAGGACCTTATATTTCTGCAGCAGAGCCTGTTCGGGAATAATACCTGCATCCTGTCCATACTCAAACATTTTTTGACACATAAGCGACTTCCCACTGCCTTTTTCTCCATAAAGAATCACAGGAAGACCATTTGGAGGATACTTTAATGCGGATTTCAATTGATCAATCACAGTATGAAGAGAAGTGTCATACCCGATCATTTTCATAAAATTGCGCTTAATACATGTTTTTTTAGACAACGTATCCAGAAAATCCTCAACGCTGTAAAACATACTCTCTTTAAACTGTACCTGAAATTGTTCCTCAATGTTTTTTCTGGAAAGGAAATACACAGGTCGTGTAGCGATTTTTATAAGAAGACCTTCCTTTACGAAGCCATTAAGATACTGGCTTGCCAGAGATCGGCTGATATGGAGTTCACTGCTCAGAATATGAGCAGAAAATTCCTCGATATTTCTTAAGTCCGGTTCCACCTTCTTTGAAAGAAGATGATCCAGAATTTCATTTTTTGTGCTGATTGTCATTTGCATTACTCCCTTCAATATCTGATACTGTTATCTAGATTATAAAAGAGATAAAAGCAGTGCACAACATTGTTGAAAATTTAAACACTAAAGTCTGATCTTTTCTTTGTACGAACACTTTTTTTCACTTCTCAGCTGCCATATTTTTCCAAACCATCCAGAGCCTTGTTTACGATATCCGCACTGGTAAGGTGGAATTTCTCCTTCAGATATTCTTTTGTTCCTACTTCACCGAATTGGTCATCAACAGAAATATGACGAAGCAGCGCAGATGTTTTCTGCTGTGCCATAATATCTGCTAACAGCTCCCCAATACCTCCATATCGGCTATGGTTCTCGATTGTGACAATAACCTTATGCGTCTGTATCACATTTTGAAGAACTGTCTCATCTACCGGCTTTATGAAGAACAGATCAATCACACTTGTTGATATCCCCTGTTCCTCCAACTGCTTTGCACTTTCTAATGCATCATAGACACCGGCACCGATAGCGATGAGTGCAACATCTGTACCTGTTTTTAAGATATTAGCCTTTCCGAATGTAAAGGCAGAGTCCTTTGTATATATGGACGGCACCGGTTTTCTTGTACAGCGGTTATAAATAATCCCGCCATGCTGCTCATACCATTTCAGAACCCAGGAGAATGCAACACTGTCTGCCGGTGCTACAACATGAACTGACGGAATTGCACGCATAATAGCAATATCCTCAAAGGTGGTATGTGTTGCCCCATTGTACAACGACCAGTAACCTGGATCCGATGCATAAATATGAAGATCCTGCTTGGCAAATGCGGCAGAGATACATACCTGATCCGCAACTCGTCTGGATACAAAGGGTGCAAAGGAATGGACATAGGGGCGTATACCGATGCGTGACATCGCCGCAGCAGCCGCTACCATATTTGCTTCACAGATGCCAAAATTAACGGTATGCTCTGGATACTTATCATACAAATATCCGGCGCCTGATGACCCTGCCAAATCCGCATCACAAACCATAACCGGCCTGCCTTCCAAAATCATCTTTTCCAATGTTTGACCATATGCTTTTCTTACTTCACTGATTTCATTGTTCTGTGCCAGCTTCCAGCTCATGTGTTCAGCTCCTTTCCTGTAAGGTTGATATAATCCTGAAGCGCCTGCTTGTCTGCTTCATTAAATGTCACATGGTGTGGATTCTCCTGCTGTTCAAAATAAGGAATCCCGGCACCCTTGACTGTGTTTAATAAGAGCGCGCTTGCCTGCTCCTTTCTTTTTATGCATTCGGAGAGCTTTCCATTGACAGCCTCCACTGCGTTTCCATCTACTTCACACACATGGAAACCGATACTTTGAAGCAGTGCAGGAAAATCAAAGTCACAGCTGACCTTTCGCAATAAGCCGTCTACCTGCTTCTTATTACAGTCAACCATAACAATACAGTTGTTTAATCGTTTATTAGCGATGAACTGTAACGCTTCAAACACCTCGCCCTCATTGCATTCGCCATCCCCTACCATACAAAACACATTTCCTTCTCTCTTCATCGTCTTCAATGCATAAGCAATTCCTGCTGCCTGAGAAATCCCCTGTCCAAGGGAGCCGGTCGTTACCTGAACACCGGGTGTTTTCATGCGATCCGGATGAGAAGGAAGCAAAGTGCCGTTTTCATTCAAGGTGTGAATATGCTTTTGATCCAGTCTGCCTGTCAGCATCAGTACCGCATAATAAGCAGGTCCCGCATGCCCCTTGGATAAAACAAACCAGTCCTCTTCCTTCATGTAATTTCCAAACAGAACTGCCAATGCATCACTCATGGAAAGAGCACCGCCGATATGACCATCACCGCGATAAAGAACCATATCGCAGGTTACCCTTCGTATTTTGCTCGCAAAAGCTTTCAACTCACACGTATTCATTCAACCTTTCCCGCCTTTCTGTAAATCGCTTTAATGTCCTGTAATGACAGCCTCTTCAGTTGTCCGATACTGTCAGAGCGAAGGAGACAGTTTTGTGCCATGGTCTGTATGATTGCTTCATCAATACACACGTTCAAATCTGTGATACAAACTGGCATGCCCACTCTTTTGAAGAAGGATACAAGCGCCTGGATACCGAGCGTTCCACAGCGATCATCATTTACTTCCTCTATACCCATGACTTGACGGGCAAAGGAAGCAAATCGTTTCGGATGATATGGCCGGACATAGGCAGCCCAGCTTCCCCATAAGGCACACAAGCCTGCTCCATGGACAACATTAAATAATCCGCTGAGCTCATGCTCCATACGATGACAGGCCCAATCTTCTTTTCTGCCTGTCCCCAACAAACCGTTATGGCATAAAGAGCCCGCCCACATCAGATTGGCTCTTGCCTCATAATCCTGCGGATTTTTTATACTTTTTTCGATACTGGATATTACTACTCGCATAAGACCTTCACACATACTGTCAATCAGTTCTGTGTTATCAGTAGGAGAGAAATAACGCTCCATCGCATGCATGAGGATGTCACAAGCTCCGCTTACCATTTGATAATATGGAAGTGTGAATGTCAGTATTGGATCCAAAATGGCAAATACGGGATAGAGTTGTTCATCATCACAGGCTCTTTTCAAATTCCCTTCATCAATGGTAATCACCATAGAACAACTTGACTCACTACCTGAACCGGCGATTGTCGATATTACGCCAACATCAAGCGCCTGTTTTATTTTTTGATCTTCTAAGAGGATATCCTGAAGTCTTACGGATGGTACTGCCAAGCATACCGCTACTGCCTTTGCTGTATCTATAACAGACCCGCCCCCAAGTGCCAGAATCACATCCACAATATCACCCTTTACGTTTCTGACAATTTGCTCGACCTCTGACAGCTTTGGATTGGGACGTATCCCCCCCTGTACAAAATAGGAAATGGAGCAGGACTCTAATTGCGTTGTTATTTGCTCTAAAGTACCGTTTTCCTTCCAGTGGGATCCCCCGTACAATACCAACGCAGAACGATATCCGCGCTTTAGCAGTTGATCTTTCAGTGCATGCAGACGGTTCCTGCCAAAGATGATTTCTGTTGGATTTTTGTAAATAAAATTTTCCATGGCATACCTCTAGCGATATTTATCGGCTTGTCCGATACACCCGAACAGCTGCATTTTATGAGTAATGACCCTTTTCGCCTCCCGTTTGCCAGATACAAATACATCAGGTGTCCAAAAAGCATCTGTTTCTATAAGCATCTCCTTTGTACCCTGAAAAAATGCTTTGCGAACATCACTTGCAATATTGACCTTGCAGATTCCATGACGACATGCTTCTGCAATTTCCTCATCGCGGTTTGCAGAGCCTCCATGTAAAACAAGAGGACATGTATTCACTTTTTCAATTGCTTTAAGAATATCCAGACGAAGCCTCGGCACAAATCCTTTTGGATAAATTCCGTGTGCTGTACCTATCGCTACAGCAAGCGTATCAGCATTCGTTCTGGTCAAAAAGTCAGTAACCTCCTCCGGTTTGGTATACGTTACCTGCTCTACGCCTCCCTCAACGCTGTCTGATAACGCGCCAATCGTTCCGATTTCCCCTTCTACTGACACATCGACACCATGCGCAAGCTCAACAACTGTCTTTGTGAGTTTTACATTGTCCTCATATGCTAATAATGAGCCGTCAATCATTACAGAGGTAAAGCCGCAGCGTATCGCACGTATACAATCCTGTATGGTCTTTCCATGGTCCAGATGCAGGACACAGGGAACACTGCTGTTTTGCATCCGTTTTACAGCATAGGCGAAGAAATCCGATCCAACATATGAAAATTCAGGTGGTGCAAGCTCAACAATTACCGGTGCATGTTGCTCTTCTGCACATTCCATAACAGTTGAAAACAGAAGACTGTCGCATACATTAAATGCTCCTACTGCAAAATGATGCTTTCTCGCTGTTTGCAGCAAGCTCTCCATATTCATCAGCATTTTTCATCTCTCCTTTCTGATGACCCCATCATAACGAGGATAGAAAGCACCGTCAGAATTGTTGAAGATTTTCTTTATATTTCAATACATTTCAACCTTAATCCACTGCTTTATCACTTCTTTCTGAACTTTTCAACATATCTGAAATTCATTTGTACCAGGATAAGCGAGTGGTGAGCATAGTGAAAAAGTTATTTAAACACAATAAAAAAATATATACTGTCCTGATTTTCTGTTATTTTTCATCTCTGCCTTTGCCGCTGATTCAAAAAAATACTGTTTCTTCTATAAAAGAAGGTATAACCTGTCATAATTTGAACCATTTCCGTAATAACATAAAAAGCACTTTTTCCATGATAAAAAGACACTGCGTTTTCTCTCGCAATGCCCTTATATCACTATTCTAAATTAGCATGCCACATCATTAAATCACTACTGCTCTGTCAGCTTTCCTGCATCATCATAACCACCATGGCATCACAGCAGATCCAGGCAAGCTTTTCATACATGGAGCCGCTCATCTGTATGGGACGCCCCTGAATTTCTGTCTTTTCCTTGGTGACTACCAATATTATGAATTTGATATCTGTCATCGATGACAGCGCACCAGCTTTATTCGTTGTCAGCAGTGCGATGTCCGCATGCAGTGACCTTGCTTTTTCTGCAATGACAACCGGATCGGATGTATTTTACCGAGCCGGACAGAAAACCAGCAGATCATACGTTCGTACTACCCCATAAGTATCTATCGCATGGAAAGACCTCTTGCAATAAAGCCGCTCCTGCCTGCCCGGCGACATACCCCCGTTTCGCATTTAATGCACCATTATCTCCAGTTCTTTCTTTACTATTTCTACTGCTCGCTGCGTCAGCTCCGGCATGATGAAAGCTAGAACATCACTGCTCACCGCCATGCACCGCTTCATAGATTTTTCTTGCTTCAGCTACAGGATCCAGTGCATGCGTGATTCCAGAACCTACAATAACGATATCCGGACGCAGCGCTGTGTAATCAGAAATTGTTTTTCCATTGATTCCACCCGCAACCGATACACCGGCAGCCTTCACGCACTCCTTCATCAGCTTCAAATCCTCAAGCGGCTCTCTTCCAGCCGCCTGCTGATCTGCACCGACATGAACCGCAATGATATGCGCCTGAATTTCCTCCATCTGCGCAATCTTTTTAGGCATATCCTCTACACAGATCATATCCACAACGACCTGCTTACCATAGCGGTTTGCCGCATCAATACAGCCCTTAACCGTCAATATATCGGTAACTCCCAGCACCGTTACATAATCAGCACCTGCTTTCAGCGCTTCTTCCGCCTCATAATCTCCCGCATCCATGATTTTCAGATCCGCTAGAATTTCCTTTTCCGGGAACTCCTTTTTCATCACCCGTACTGCTTCCATACCATATTCAATAACAAACGGTGTGCCAATTTCAATAATATCAATATAATCACGTACTGTGCGTACAAGTGATAACGCATCCTCCAACGTGATATCGTCCAATGCCAGCTGTAATTTCATAAACTAATCCTCCTCATTTCTGTAGGATGCCAGGAAGACATCCATGTTTCCTTTAAATTTCAGCATTCCCATTCCTTCCGGAACGAGCAGGGTTTCCCCTTTTTTGATAGGTACATCCTGTATCGTTCCTTCACCATCCACACATGTATAAAAGGCAAAGCGAGGATGCGAGAATGTTCCCATTTTCTCAACCTGAAGACGCATAAGTGTATACAATCCAGGTTCATCCCAGTACCTTGTCACATGAATGCCGCGCTCCAGGGAAGACGGATACATAACAAATTCGGTGGAGGTATCCGGCATATTTACATTTTCATATACCTGCTCCGGCTGAATATCACGTTTTTTTCCGGTAGATGGATCAATGCGGTCATAATCATACAGACGCAGTGTACAATCAGCATTTCTTGAAATATTATAGGTCAATACACCGGTTCCAATGGCATGCAGTGTTCCTGCAGGAATATCGATGAATGCATCCTTAACCGCCTTCAGATATTTCAACAGGCCCTCCCAATCCTGCTGCTCTGTTTTCTCCTTGAATTCCGCTATTGTCTTTGCCTTGTGTCCAAACTGGATTCTGCCTTCCTCGGTAGTATCCAGAATGACCCATGCCTCCGGTTTTCCGCGGCCTCCGTTATATGCTCTGGCAAATGCATCATCCGGATGGAGCTGTACGGATAAATCAGCCATGGGATCCAGAATATTGACACGTACCGGCAGCTCCTCTGTATCACAGTTAAACCACTCCGGATACTGTTTGTATAATGCAGACAGTGTCATGTCCATTCCCGATACCTCACAATCCGCATGACCCTGTAATGCGACCACATTATAGACCTCCCCCAGCGGCTTTACATCCGTATGATAGTTGAATTCATTTTCCAGACGCTCTCCGCCTCCCCACATACGCGGTTCATAAAACGGTAGAATTTTAACGATTTTCTTCATATTCATCCTCCTGTGCCATCCAGATCGGCACGTTTTTTTCGTAATGCTCATAGGCTTTCGCGGATAGAGAACCATCCGTGATGATACCGTCAATTTCCTCCCATAAACACATGGTATGAAATCCGGACTCCCGAAATTTATCACTGTCTGCCAGTACATAGATTCGCTCACTCTGGCGAACCATGGCTTTTTTCGCCTCCAGCTCCTGATAGGAATGTGTTGTAGGCCCTTTTCTATCCAGAATACCGCTCGTCCCCAAAAAGCAGATATCCGCATGGACCGACTCAATCGCCTGCACGCACCAGCTTCCGGTCAGTGAACGGTTTTTCTCCCGTTTTTTTCCACCGGTGAGAAATACATTATGACGCTCTGCATCCAGACACTCCCATGCGAGGAGTGAGTTAGTCACAATATCAAGCGGGCGATAATCATTCAATAGCTTTGCCAGCTCATGCACCGTCGTACCGGCATCCAGAAAAACAACTTTGGCATCCTCCAGAAAGCCAAGTGCACAGCGGGCGATTTCCTTTTTTCGGGAGCCATGCCCCATTCGTACAGGCAGCGCCTGCTCAATATCCTGCCGGGATAATGATGCTCCGCCATACTCCCTGTGTGCAATGCCGGCAGCTTCCAGGAAGGTTAGATCCTTGCGAATCGTTTCCATGCTTACCTGATACTGCTTAGCGAGCATCTGCGCTTTCACATAGCCATGCTCCTGCAGCATTCTGATGATTTCATTCCGGCGTTCAAAGGTTGGTATCTTCACGTTTTTTCTCCTTCCTGATGACAGTATACGAAATTTTCGCCATCACCACAAATTGCGATTAGTTGCGATTTTCTTTTATTGTATCACAAATATTGCGATTGCCTGCGTTTTAAAAATTATTTATTTCTAGAAAAGCCATATAAAAAGTATGCGTTTGCTATACTCCTACGCATACTTTTATCCATTCACCAGTTTGATTATATAACTACAATCCTGCCTTTTCTCTTGCCCGGGTGATGATCTCCATCACAATCAGACTCTCCTGCTGTCCTTCCTCTACCCGTTTCCAGTCCTTTTCACGCACAATGCGTTCAAATTCGATGAATTCAAACTTCATGCGATGGACATCCGGATGCGAGTTGAAGCGTCCTTCTTCCTTCGTATCACGGTATGTATATGCCACCGCAGAGCATACAGAGGCAGAGCCCTCCACCTCCAGATATCCGTTTTCACCTTCAATAACAGCCTGAGAAGGTCCCGCGCAATCCTTTGCCGCAATGCATACGGATTTAAAGCTGCCATAATCCAGAATCAGAATACCGGATGTATCCACACGTTTTTCTATATTAGCGAAATACTGGACATCCTTCGGCATCCCGAACAGACCTGCGTTGAAATGCACATTGTACACATTCAGATCCATCAGTGCACCTCCGGCCATATCCGCATTAAACGCAGGTAGAACCTCTCCACGCTTGAATGCATCATAACGGGAAGAATACTGTGAATAGTTACAGGATACCACATGAATGCTTCCAACTCTGCTCAGTTGTTTCTTCAGCTCCAGATAATTCGGATAATACTGATTCGTAATTGCCTCCAGCAGCATGACATTGTGCTGCTTTGCAAGGGCAATCAGCTCCTTCAATTCATCCACATGTACCGTGAACGGCTTTTCGCAGATGACATGCTTGCCGGCTAAAATCGCTTTTTTGCTGAATTCATAATGCAGATGGTTATTAATTGCCACATATACGGTATCAATTTCATCCAGCTTCAGCATTTCCTCATAATCGGTGTATGTATGGGCGATCCCATGCTCCTCACTTAATTTCTTCAGCTTTTCCTCAGAGCGCTTGGTAGCACAAATTCCAAGCAGTTCGATTCCTTCGATGTCATGTACAAATTCCAGCAGACCCTGTACGACGATCATGCCTGCTCCTGCAATTCCTAATTTCATACCAGTTCCCTCTTCTTTCTTACCCATAATGTAGCATATCTTCCCGTTTATGTGAATATCTGTTTTAAATTTTTAGTGAGTTTCAAAACAAAAATGATGCATACAGCTTACTTCTATTCATGATGCTGTGTAGAGCTATCACGCGTATTCTTATGGCGGAATTTATGATACAAGATTCTGTGCATTGCATACATATGACGCGAACAGAAATCCGCAGGCTGGATAGCGGATTATATATTTTATCATACCACCTGTTTCACAAGGTATAAGCTTCGCCTCACTGACTTCAGCAAGTGCAATCATCGTTATAATTACTACATCATTTTCCTACTAAGCTATTTTCTTTTTTTCAATCTTATCCCATTCTCTGTTTTCACACCAGTATACCGTATTCGCTGCCGGATCAAACACCATGGATACCACCGTAGGACAGATGGTCTGTGCAGTCTGTTTTAAAACCTCAAAGCAGTCTGAAACATCAAAATCCTCACTTCTATTCTCCAGAAGCTCGACAGCCTTATGATATCTGTCCAGTCCCATCCAGGGGTGCCTTTCCGTGCTTCCTTTGAATGGTGAGAAATTTGTAAGAACGGAGTATTTCGGTTTTGATGCATACCGTATTCCCTGCCCCGGAATGATTTGTAAAACATTACCGGAGCGATCGGATAGCTGTGATTGAAAGGTGACACCCGGAACACTCGATACCGCTTCATGCTCAGCGATTGCTTTAATTTCATCCAGTGTTTTCTTTCTAAGCAGTAAGTCGATATCCAGATTGATAATATTGAGACTGTCCGCATTCGCAGGATTACTTCTTTCATCGAATGGCCAGCATGTCGGCATCGCTACAAAATCTCCTCTGGAATTAGCACCGAATAAGGGCAGCCAGCCTTCTTTATCGTCCTGTATGGCAATATACACTTTATCTTCCTCTGCCTTCACCCGATATTCCATATTCAAAATATCAAGATTAAAGCCGATGATTGTTTTATTGCCGTTTGAAATTATACTTGTACACATCGTATGTATCCTCCTGTTGTTTTCTCTATATTTTGATTCAGGATGGATGCTTTTGCATACACTGAATCTGTCGGTATCAATGACATATCCGTATCATAGCACATAATATTGTATTTGCGGGGAAAAGTTCATAAATTGTGGACCGTTATCCTTTAGAATTCACATGATGCAGGTGCTTATTATTTCTTATATAGAAGTTCTGTGTAGGGCAGTCCTTATGCAACTTTTAAATTTCAGGATAATAAAAAACAGGTCTCCTATGCTCTTCGATCGAACATAGGCTGAACCTGTCTCTCATTGATTTTACAAAATATCTTCCAGTTTCTTCTGATCGAGAAGAATCAAAGCATGCCCCTCGATGCGGAAGATTCCTTCCTTTTCCATACGCTTCAGCTCCTGATTCAAAGAGGAACGACTCACATGCAGGGTATTCGCCCAGATGGTCTGTGAACGCGGAAGCGGTATCCGTTCATGCTCTGACAAATGATTCATACTCAGCAGCCAGTATGCCACGCGCTGCTGAATCGTCTGATACATCAGGCAGCTCAGCAGCATCTGATTGCGCAAGCCCCGTTTTGACAGATACAGCATAAACGCCGTCATCATTTCCGTATCCTCCTTCAGCATTTCCTCCAGATCGGATACATGCATCCAGGCAACGGTTGTCCGTCTTACTGCGACCAGCGTATACGTATACTGCCGCTTTCCTGTAAAATACAGCAGCTCAGGAAACACATCATTATCCTCAAAATAGGCACTGCACAGCACACTTCCCTGACTGGTATACTGCTCCGCCTTTAAAACGCCATCCACAACCATTCCGAAATGATCAATCGTGTCATTGATGGAATGCAGAATCTGCGAGCTTTTATAGGTTTCATACTGCAGCCTTTTCCCATAAATCTCATGGTGCATGCAGCGGTGGGCAAATATCGGCATAAGACCATAGGGTTCCTTGCGCATGGAAATCCTCCTTTATCCGTTTACAGAATCAGGCGAACACCGCATCCAGAAAGTCGCAGACATCATCGTAATCATGCTCTCCATGAAAGCGCCGCACCTCTTCACCGTTGCGATACACCGCCACAACAGGGATTCCCTGTACATGGCAGGCGGCAACGATATCCTTGTTGGCATCAACGTCCACATAGCGAATCAGGAAGCTGTTCGCAAACTCCTCCTGCAGGGCTTCTTCCAAAACCGGATGCAGTGCCTTACAGTGTACACAGCGCTCTGCACCAAACAGTACAAGCACCGGCTTCTCCTGCTGCTTCCATACCTTATCCTTCCACTCCGCCATGCCGCTGACCGGTTCAAACACCTCAGTATCTACGGAGAAAACCTTTTCGCGCCGGCTCAAATCTTCCTCATCATCGGTTGCCACACACAGTGCCACATCCTGATAATACGGCAGGGTTCCTTCCACATCAATCACCGTCTTTGCGCCAAGTGCTCCGGCATTCGGCATACGGAAGGTGGTATTGTCAATACGTGGAATTGCAATTTCTGTCGGTGTCGGCTCCTGTGGAACATAGCTGTACGGATAGCGGTAGCCGCGATAAATCATATTGTTCTTCGGACCTGTTTCATTATGCGTATAATATGGCGAAATCCACTCCCATACAATTTCATGATCTGCGGTTACCTCTATTATACGACCATCGCTTCCTTCTGTCACGAGCGTATTTCCATTCGGAAGACGCTGGGCACTGGAAACATAGGGACTATAGAATTTGCTGGCATCGGTTGGTATGGCATGCGCAAGCTCCTTCGGTGTCAGCTTCCACACACCCTCCAGTGTAATCGGGTTAAACTCCAGCACACGGCTGTAATCCCGCAGCGCATTCTTGGAGCCGTTGCGGCTGCCCGGATTCGGAACGCCATAGCCTCCCCAGCCTCCGTTGTCAAACACCATCAGGTTTCCTTCTCCCGGAAGACCCTTCGGTATCATATGGAAATGATGCTGTCCGATGATCCATCCAAGCTTCCTCAATTCCGGAGTTGCATTGAAATCCGGACCGATTTTCCACACGATCTTCCCGCTTTCCTTATCCAGAATGGCAAGGATATTCGCCTCACGGCAGTCAAAGATGACATTGTCCGGCTTAAAGCGCATATCCCCATGTTCATACCATTTATTCGGGCCAAGATAGCTCATGCAGTTCACATGCAGATAATCGCCGACACCACCGTCACTGGAACGCATATTCGGATCGCGTGCCAGAATATTTTTTGCGGCCTCATCGAAGCCCAGCTCATCAAAATGATCCGAAATAGACCATTTCCATAAAATGTTTCCTTCCCAATCCACCTCAATCATGGCATCATCCAGCAGCTTCTTATCGGAGATTGCCGGATTTTTAATGGTTTGATGAACCAGAATCAGGGTATTCCCCTCCAATGGCTTTGCGTCCATTCCCGGCACATAATATCCAACCGGATTGCCTTCCCTTTGATAATCGTGGTGCTGCCGTGCCATCCAGCGGTGATCTCTTCCGGGATCGTTGATATGTTCAAATTTGTCAAATTCCCAGACGATATTCCCATCGTAATCGATTTCAATCAGATTCACACCATCCTGCATTCCGTAATCCGGATGGCGGTATCCGCTCAGCCCCATCACATAGCCGCCAGGCAAAAGCTTAGGCGGCATGGCGTGCATATTCCATCTGCGCACCTCATTGCCATTCATATCAAACAACAATACACCGTCATTGATCAAGGGTACGATCGTGTACCCGTTCCAGCATTTCTGCGGATCATATACGGTTACTCCGTGTGGAAAAACGTAAGGCTGTCCCATATTGCATTCCTCCATTCTATGGTTTTGCTATGCCTCTTTACCATTCTTTTTTATCAATTTCCCATGTTCAAACATTGCACTGGATAAGGTTCCATCCATATGCAGCAGCTGGTACAGCAGGGTCTGTCTGGTGATATCCTGACGAATGACTGTATAATCATCCTGTAAGGCCTCCTCCAGCTGTGTCACCTGTTCAATCTGTGAGCTTTCATACGGATTATAGAATAGAAAAGCAACTCTGCCGGAATCCGGTGTCAGAATGCTCTTCAGCTGATTTCTCTCCCTGCAATACCGCTCACTTGCCGTAGCGGCAATCGCTCCGTCTGCGGCTGCGGTGACCACCTGACGCAAAAAGGTCTGTGTGCAGTCCCCCACTGCATAAATGCCGGGAACA
Organism: Erysipelatoclostridium sp. DFI.2.3; assembly: GCF_019132535.1. Lineage (NCBI taxonomy): Bacteria > Bacillati > Bacillota > Erysipelotrichia > Erysipelotrichales > Coprobacillaceae > Thomasclavelia > Erysipelatoclostridium sp. DFI.2.3. The sequence continues at coordinate 115,438 of NZ_JAHOOJ010000006.1, forward strand.
CTGGTTTCCTTTTTCTCATTCACAAGAATATATCCCTTTGCATCACAGGCAACCACATTCTGTACAAACGCTGTCTGCGGCACCATGCCGACAAAGAAGAAGATACCGTCCGCACGCACTTCCCGTGTTTCACCGCTGACAACGTTTTTCAGGATTAACCCGCGGACCTCCTCATCCCCCAGAATTTCCTGCAGGGTGGTGTTCCAGACAAACTCTATTTTCGGATTTGCATAGGCTTCAGCCGCTGCCATTTCATTACAGTCAAGGTGCCCCTTCTCATGCAGGACGATAACGGTTACCTTTTTCGCAAAATGCGTTAGATATCCGCTTTCCTCAATTGCCTGATCGCCGGCTCCCAGTACATAGATTTCCTTATCCCGGAAAAACTCGGCATCACAGGTAGCGCAATAGGCGACCCCATGTCCGGCAAGCTCGATTTCATTGGGAATACCGAGAACCCTCGGCTTCGTCCCCGTATCCAGAATCACACTGTCACCGATAAAATCTCCGCGGCGCTTTGTGTGTACAAGAAACGCACCGTCCTCCATCGTTTCCAATCCGGTTACCGTAGTCCGCTTGAAGACATTGGTGGCATACGACTGGGCATGCGCCTTGAATTTCTGCATCAGACCTGCACCGCTGTCAGAAATAAAGCCCGGATAATTTCGGATTTCTCTGGTGTCGTTGATACGTCCGCCAAAGCTTCCCTTCTCAATCATGAGGGTTTTTCGTCCGGCTCTTCCTGCATAAATGGCAGCTGCCAGACCGGCAGGTCCTCCTCCGATAATGATGACATCATAGCATTCTTCCATACATCCTCACTCCTTTGCATGATGGTATGTCATACTATATTTATGTTCTCCCTCTCTCCCTGCACCGAGCACGACCCAGATACCGCAGATCAGTGTCAGAAGCAGACAGTAATAGGAGGACAGGAAAATTTGAAACGGTGTGACAACCGGCAGATAGGCATGATTTGCGGCCAGCTGATTGATCACAGTAACAGCTCCCATGACAAAGGCGCTGTTGATTGGTATGATTGCTGTTATATTCGTTGTCATCGCAGTTAACAGAATACTCCTGCGTTCCGGTGATATTCCGGCCTTTTTTCCAATGGTATCCGCAATATCCTTAAACATGAGAATGGAAGGCAGCACACAGCCTGCCAAAAGAATATTGACGATACCGACGCCAAGGGAAATCATCGCCTCTGCACCGCCTACATGCTGTAGCGCTTTTCGTGATGTGAGATAGTTGCAGCATTTCTCCATCATTCCGCCCTCTACGGCAATCGCAATCAGACCATAGAGCAGGATGGTGGAAATGATGATATCGACCACGCCGGATAAGCCGTCAAACAGAATGCCGTGCAGCTCCTGTGTTTCATACTGAATGCTGATCAGATCAGAAAACCGGAACAGTCCGGTTGCGATTCCGACGATTATACCTGCCACAATCGCATAGGTGACGCCGACAAACAGATCACTTGTTTTAAAGCAGATTATCAGCAGAAGCAGAATCGGCAGCAGCATCCACAGTCCCTTTGGATTGCACATGCTCGCAAGCAGCTCGGGATTCTGTGCGCTTCCACTTGTTACCAAAGCATAAAACAGAACAGCGGACAGAATTCCTGCGATAAGCAGATACGGCAGACGCTGTTTCATTACACGCAGCAAATCAGCGCCCTTGTTTGTGACAGGATCATGCTGGGAGGCAATCGTCGTATGAATGACCTGAGAGCTTGGTGAGAGTGCATCCCCAAAGAAAATGCCGCTCAGCATAGCCCCTGTCAGAATCGCAGGATCAGCGCCCATCAGCACCCCTGCCGGATAAAAAATCGGCACAACGGCCAGAAGTGCCGCAATCGGTGCACCTGCGCCCATGGAAATAAGCGAGGATACAAGAAAACAGAAAACCGTGAAGCTTCCTCCGCTCAAATGCAGATGCATGCCGATCCAGACAAAGCCGGAGCCGATCTGTCCGACAGCCAGAAGCTTGGAAAAGATACCGATTACCATGAAGATCATAATCAGTCTGGCATTTCCATACTGGGCAAGACCGTGTACGATGGCATCCCAGTAATGCGCCTTGTCAGCACATAGGAGGAATCCGATCAGAATGGCAAGTACCGCTGCCAGAATCAGCGCCTTCATAGAGTAATAATGAAAACAGATCATGATGATACCGCTCAGCAGAACATACAGTACGATGGGCAGTACGGCGAATTCCTGATGCATATGGAATTTCAATAAAGCGTTTACATCGTTCTTTTTCATATAGCCACCAACCTTGGATCCACCCCTATGATAACACTCCCTTTTTCCTGTTACGTGTTGGCATTCCAACAGTTTCTCACTTTTTGTGAATAAAATAACAAATTAAAAAACAGCGATTTTTCACAAGAAAGAGGTTGGGTGAACAGTACAGAATATGATGTGCCGTCAGGATTGAGAACAGAGGATTTTCAGGGCTGTGCAAATGCAGAGCAGATGAGGAAAAGCCTTTTTCTTTCACAGCGGACATGCAGGAAATGTATAGCGAAATATGTGTGCCGTATACGACAGCAAGGCGTTTTCGGGAATATGAAAAAAAGACTTCGTTTTTAATCAAGTGAAGTCTCTGTTCTCATTCATTTTCAAAAAAGAGAAATGCTGGCAGCATGTGTGCGATCTGCTTTCTTCTCTGTACCTATAGATTTTGTTCCCGCATGTTTACGGCTCTTCGCCCGATCTGTAATCATAGCGCTTCTTTATGACACACAGATCAGATTTTATTCATGAAGTGTACCTCTTCTTTATGTATATTCGTATATATTCGCATAACTTGATCTCTGCTGCTTTTATGATAGATGAGATATCCATCTGCATCCGTTTTGAAGATAACCGTAAGCTCGCCAACCTTACAGGTATGCAATTGATCATCATCCGTTTCGCAGATACGCACATAGTCCTCAAGTGCAGCATTCTCCAGGGTTTGTTCAAAGGTCTGTTTGTCCCAGCGTATGGTGTTGAAGCCCTGAGGCAGCAGACCGGTATCCGCTATGTTCACCTGTGCCATAAGCCCTGACTGCTTTGTCTGTTCGATATGGAAAGAAGCTCCCTTTTCATCCGTATAGGTGCCGCTGAATTCATAAGGGGCATATACATCGTTTGGCTTGGCTGTAGTATCCTCCGTGCTGCTGGATTTACGAATACTAAGATCTACAAGCTGACCCTTTTCATTCTCCTGCTTCAAATGAAAGCTATCTGCGGCTTCCAGTTTTTTTAAGGCTGTATCCAGCTGTGCTACAGTATCCTTGTCCTTCTGAAATTCCTCGACATCCCTGTCAGGCTCAGCGCTGCATGCACAGCATAGCAGCATCAGTATACAGCATCCGATTTTCTTCATCATTCTATTGTACATTTGCATGCCGATTGCTTAGGCTCGCACTCCTTCTTTCCTTAATTGTACACGAGAAAAGCTGAATTGTCTTCCATATAGTTAAGATTAGACAGCGTTTTATTCAGAAGCTGCTTCTATTATGGCTGTAATCGGAGTTAGCTTGCCAACTGTGATGCTTCGCATACTTCTGAAGCTGATACTTTTAAAATATAGGATAAGCTTGATGAGACAAAATGTTTTTCAATATATTTTATTTTTTACGTTCATTATTATGGTAAAATGGATGCATAGGTAAATCAAAGTTAGGAGTTATTATATGGAAAGTTTAGATAATATGTTAAACATTGGAAAAGAAATGAAAAGAAAGCTTTTCTCAATCGGTGTCAGGTCATCAGAAGATTTAATTAGACTAGGTAGTAAAGAAGTGTTTTCTCAATTAAAAGAACAGTATCCAAACGTATGCTTAGTTCATCTATATGCACTGCAAGGTGCAATTGATAATGTCGATTATGATAAACTTCCGGATGAAGTCAAACGTGATTTAAAGCAATTTCATGATCGTATAAAAGATAAATAGAAGTGCATAAATTAGTTTTTATTCAATGGCTATAAAGATAAATCACGATTGGAGGAGGTATTTTATGTTTAATGAAGTATGCATATATGAGGCAAAGCTGACCAAGTTAGATGAAATTGAAGAACTGATGAGGGAAGTGGCGGAATTTTACTTGGAGCAAGATGGTGTTATTGATGTACATTATATAAAACGTACTCACAGACAAAAAGATTTCAATGCAGTTAAAGAGGGAGAATTACCTGTTCGTCTTACAAGAAATGTAGGTAAGGTAACATATGTCTTGTATTGGGTGATGGAAAATGAAGAAGTTCATGCAAGAGTTGGAAAACTGGGTTTGGAAAAGTTCTATAAGCGTTGGAATAGGTGTTTGATCACAATGCCCAAAATAATTCTGGGTGAGAATATTGTTTGATTTACAAATTTCAGTTTATTGAACTTAAAACAAGGAATTATGGAGGTTGATAACGTGAATACACCTGCATTGGTAACAAAACGTTTGATTTTACGAAGATTCACAGAAAAGGATATGAAAGCTCTTTTCCTCATTTTGAAAGATGAGGAAGTTAATAAATTCTTACCATGGTATCCTTTGAAAAATTTAGAGGAAACAAGGAAATTTTATGAAGAAAGATATGCTTTGAAATACGTACAGCCGCAGGCATATGCGTATGCAATCTGTTTAAAAGAAGATAATTTTCCTATAGGCTATGTCAATGTTGATATGGAAAAACATCATGACTTTGGTTATGGACTTCGGCAGGAGTTTTGGCATAGGGGAATTGTTACAGAAGCAGGGAAAGCAGTCATAGAACAAGTGAAAACAGATGGTTTGCCTTATATTACGGCAACGCACGATAAAAACAACCCGAGAAGTGGGAATGTTATGCGAAGGGTAGGGATGACCTATCGTTATTCCTATGAAGAACAATGGCAGCCAAAGGATTTTCCTGTAATATTCAGAATGTATCAGCTCAATTTTGATGGTAATGAGGATTTTGTGTATAAGACGTATTGGAATATGTATAGCAATCATTTCATTGAGAAATTAAAATTTGATAAGAAATAATCATAATAGATTTTACTGTTTATATCACATTGTGACGGATATAACAATTATTTTTTTGTTAAGCATGCTGATGAAAAGCGACATTCCAAAATACCTGAAAATCAAAGCAGAACAGGTAAATGGTCTTTTCCTGCATAAAATTTTGCAATGCTTTACCATCTTTATCGATTTCACTTTTCCTTCAGTTGTCTAAATCTATTCACTATGGAGTACCATAAGCTATAAACAAAAAGTATGACATTATGAGAATGCAGCTTTTCAACACCGCTAAGACAGATCGTGAGTATTCCTATGATGATGTCAAAATGATATCAAAATAGAAATTTTAAGTAGCCGTTACCTCAATTTTATGATATAATAAACCCTGCAAATGATGTGCCCGTAGCTCAATTGGATAGAGTATCAGATTCCGATTCTGACGGTTGCAGGTTCGATCCCTGTCGGGTGCGCCAGAATATTATAGAAGCCCTGTTGTTCAGGGTTTTTTTCTATTCCTTATACAGCATAAGAAACAACTTGCGATTTCTTCACATTCTGTCCAAATCAGAATGTTTTAGAAAACACTCGAAAGCATTATGAAGTATAGCTTTATACAAATAGTCACTTAATATCATTTTAAGTAAGACTACTTCATGATTACAGTATCTCCCTAATAACCATTTACAGAATAAAAGCGGCGAGCAGACGCTAACGCATCAAGCTCGCCATTATTTATTTACAGTGTGTTCCTTTTCTTATTTTTGAGGCTGTTAAAATAGAAATCACTATACCAGAAGCTACTAAGAGTAACACCCAAAGCGATCTGTTAGATTTATCTCCGGTTTCCGGTACTTCTTTTGTCCCTGGTGTGTTCACATTCACTGAAGACTCCAATTCATTCTCCTTTTCATTATACCAGGAAGGACTAGTTACATTATCCTTTACCCCCTCATCGATATCAACACTATCCTTTCTGTAATACAAAAACTTGGCAAAAGCTATTTCTCCCTCCTTAATGATTCCAGTTTCTCCCGATTTTTCCACCTTGTAGGCTTTGTTGTTATCGGTATCCTCTACTGTATAGCGAATTCCGGAAGGAAGACCTTTAGCAGCAATACTCTCTTCATGCTTCAAAACAATGTTCGCTACACCCTGCTTAAATCTCATGTCTCCATAAACACCCGTAATTCTCTTATCACTCAGAGTCACGGTAAATGTAAAGTCCTTTTTCTGTTCTTCTTCATTTCCGGCTACTGTATTGGAAATCATCAGACTTCCGGTTTTAACCTCAGGCTCTGTTGGCGTACTGTTCTTCGTATTAAGGAACTCCACTGTAGAAGCATTCGTTGTAATCTTGCCTTTCGCACCTTTTGAGGTTGTGATATAACCATCCTGATTACTTTCAACCTCAACGACTTCATACGCTGTTCCTAACGGAAGATTTATGGCAGACTTACGTTCCCCATGCTTCAGAGTAAATTCGTCTGACACACCACTCTTGAAGCTTATATCACCGAACAATCCGTTAATTTTTGTATCCTGAAGGTATACTCGAAAATGGAAATCCTTTTTCGTATCTCCCTTAGTTCCATCTACAAGCTTAGATATTGTCAGATTACCACCTTTCCATTCGGCAATCAGCTTCATAGAAGCTGTCTGAGCCTTCACCTCTATGCTGTCACCTGGTTGATACACTTTATCTTTATACTTCCAACCAATGAATTTATACCCGTCTTTCATCGGAGCTGTCTTAACCATATGCGTTTTCCCAATTTTAATAACTTCCTCATCATATTTCTCAATGCCATCCGGAGATATGCCACCGGCCAAATCATAGGAAATGACTCCCCAGTCCTCCAGAGCATCGGCCGTTCCATTACCATCTTCATCGAATCCCCAGGCTGCATAAACTGTTATATTTTCTTTTCCAAATAAAATCTCCGTGATTGTTTCCAATTCACAATCATTCCATTGATAGATTTTATTGTTTTTCTTTGTTGTCCAGCCAATGAAAACAACAGCCTTTCCATCTACCTTACTATGCATTGGCTTTTCATTTGATAGTATCGCCTTCTCTTTCGGCAAATATTTGTTAATATCCTTCGGCATGTTCTGAACGATTCCATCGTTAAGAGCATTTTCTGAATATAACAGCTGTGAGAGTGTCTCCGTATAATCTGCCTGGTTATTTCCATTGCGATCTTCTGCCCAAACTGCATAAAGTGTTACATTTTCAGTACCCATGACGATAGTGTTTCCGCTAATCAATATTTTTTCTATGTCGGCCTTTTGTTCTGCAGTAAAAGCTGCGCTGTATGGCTGGCGACTCCAGCCGACAAAAATTTCTCTCGCATTACGTGTAAAGCCCTTCTCATCTGTTATAGCAATACTCTCACCGTGTTTGATGCCGTTTTTCTCTGCCGGTGTAGTTCCATTGCCACCATTTAAATCATACTTTAAAGAATATGTCTCCAGTACATCAGCAGTACCGTTGCCATTCTCATCATAGCCCCAGGCTGCATAAACCGTAACGTTTTCATTACCAAAGGTAATTTTTTTAACTGTTTTTATAGGTGTATGATTCCGTTCGCAGATATGAGGACTCTGTGTTGTTGTCCAGCCGAGGAATACTACCTTTTTGCCATTCACCTCACTGTGACTTGGCACTGTTTCGCTCAGTGAAGCCTTATTACCCGGCAAATAAATCTTGTTGTCATTGGTAGGCATATTTTCAACGTTACCTTCGATGACATTGGCATCATATACAAGCTGATGTTCCTCCAGATAGTCTGCTATTCCATTATTGTTGCTATCAGCAGCCCACACGGCATAAACATTGGTATTTCCATCTGGATCTGCAGCATCCGTTTCCAGCATCGTTACTTCTGTCTGTATGCTGTCTTTCAGCGTTTCATATTCCCTTGAATTTGTAATAATCGTATCAAGAGTCGGTTTAATACTCCATCCCACAAAAATATGATTCCCGTTTTCAAAGGTAAAGCGTCCAGATATCCCCTCCGTGCTCCCTAATTCATCATGCTCTATCTGCTTACCAGCAATATCCTTAGCAGTTGAGGATAGCTGTACTTTCTCACCTGCTACATGATAATGAGGACAAATCACATCTTTACGATCAGAAGCAGCGTCATGGTATCGAACGTGTACAGCATCATCATTATAGTCAGGATTTCCATTACCATTTCCATCGATTGCCCATACCGCATAAAGCGTAAGGTCCTTTTCCGGCATCGAAAGCTCATCATCAATAATAATTTTGTTAATGACCTCTTGTGAAGCATCCGCTGATAACGGTGAGGATATTTTTTCCTTACTCCAACCGGCAAAGATTGCTCCTTCTCTTTTCAAATTGTCCGGCTTTGCCGCTATTGAAACAGATTCATTGGCAATGTGCGCAGAGGATCCCGGCACATCGCCAGTGCCACCATTACCATCATAACGTACGGTGTAAAGCTTGTTTATCTGAGCGGTAAACACCCTATCCTTCACGATCGACAATTCTTTGAGCTCCTCGGTACTATATACTTTATTATCGGCATCAGACCATTGACCATCAAAACGCCAGCCATCTGCTTCTTTAACAGTTGGAATCGTTCCAACCGTATTTTTGTGCCATACCTTTATACTTGCCTTACTGATTGTAGCATTTTCTGCTTTGAAAGTAATCGTGTGAGGCGCTTGAAGTCCAATTGATAAATTCGTATTCTTTTTGAGATTTTCCTCGTCACAGTTAACAACAATGGTGCCGGTAGCACTATTGTTGTTGCCGTCTTCTTTAAATATCCCATCTTCCGGCAACGAGAACTTCAAAGGATATGCGCTATTTATATCAGTATTACCGGGGTTTGTAATTTTCACATGGTAAGTATCAGCTCGGCGTCCGGTAAATTTAAAAGTTCCGTTCTTCGCAGTTGTTTCATGACTTTCTGTATCGTCACTTCCCACTGCATTCTGATGAGGCGCTTCTATCTTTACATCACCTTTGTACAGCTCGTCCGTATCCTCATCATAAACGCCATTGAAATTCCTGTCTACAAAGATCTTTCCTTCAATGATTCCTGTCTGGAACTCCGCTTGTATATGCGGCAAAGGCATATGTCCACCGTTTTCTTCATTACCTACTGTATACGGCGTATACCCGCAAGGCCCGAAATTAACAACACTACCCACCAAAGCTGATGTTGCCTTTTCTGCTTCATAATGCAGATAGATTTTTATTTCTGCATTATTTGGTATTTCTGTGACCGTATCCTTCGCGCTGATACGAAGCATTTTTACTGTAGACCAATCCGATATTTTATCTGCATCTACATAATTATCTTTATTATTATAATAGAGCGGATCACCTATCGTTGCTTTGGAATCAACTGTTGTACTATACTGCACCTGCAAATCACTTTGAGAGCTTCCTATCATCGTTGCAGGTCCACTCATTTTCATATTAAATTCAAACGGCTTGTCCTGAATATGGGTATCCCAGTTGTCTCCCTTCTTGGGTACTGGAATATAATAATAAAAGGCTTTTGCGTCTTCCTCACCAAATGGTCTGCCGGTTTCGTTTTTGGCAGTAAACCGAAAATCAATGCTATGAGTATCTTCTTTTAAAAACTCAATTTTCTTATCTATCTCATAATTGGCATATCCTTCATCGCTGATATCAGCAGAATCACCCTCAGACAGCTTTGCGCCAAAGCCAAAGCTCAGACCAAGACGCGCCGCTACGATTGATAACTTTGTATCATCAGCATTTTTATTAAAGGTACAAAATTTCTCTGTTGTATCCGCATCGCCATCCCAATCATCGGTATCTGACTGTATATATTCACTCTGCGTACCACCGGCATTATCAGATGCCAGAGATGCACTTTTTATTCGCACACAGTTCCGCATATCCAGGGCCATGGCATCCGCAACCTTATCAATTTTCATATCGAAAGACAGACCAATCTGATACTGTCCCAGATTCTGCGTAAACCAGCCGACCGGAGCCTTGCCACTCTCAAATGAAATTTTGTACATTCTGTAATCATTCGCGCATTCACTATCAAGAATAGTATAATCCGTCTTTTCCTGCAATGGAGCGCTTTTTACCTTTCCAGTCTCTGGCGTACCATCCCCTAACAGGACGCGATCAGCCGTACTTCCTTCCAATCTGGTTAGCTTCAAATTCTCTATCTTAATGGATTTTGGTAACCGGATATAGATTTCCGTATCCATTACCAGCCTATGAATTGAGTACGGATACGCCGTGGAGGCGATAACACCGTTGAATTGAACTGTCTCTCCGGCAGTCGTGGAATGTATATCCAATACCGGAATTTTTTTGCCATTCTCTATTGTATTTATCAGCGCAAGAGACACCTGATTGCTCTCATTGGCTGAAACAAATTTTGCGTCGAAGGTAGCTGGAAGAACAGTTTCATCACGGGTTTGCGTATCATACATTTTCATAGTCGCAAACGATGGGATATTTTTAGGTTCCATGGCTTTTTTAAGCTTTCCCAATGTTCCTGCACAAGCTGAAGACGGATCTGCTGTTCGAGACTCGACATAGCCCATATAGTTAGCATCATAAACACCGACATTTGCGCGTATATTGGTGAAATACTCGTCCTTCTTGAGCCCTGCCATTTCAGCAGTGAACAAAGCAAAACCGTTACTACTTGTAAGTGCATGGGAGTATTTCGTTTCTGACGTCTTGTTCGTCGTATACCAAACCTCAATCTGATTCCCACTGGTAGCAGGAATTCGCTGCGCAATTACTCCAAGTTCATCCGAGTCCTGATAAATAAATTCCACAGTCTGTGGTTCACTCTCCATTGTCCCTTGGTTAGACACAAGAAACTGCCCGAGGAAATAGACCATATCCGGCGCTGAATCATAGACGCTGACAATACCAGATTTCCCAGAGGTACCAGCGCCTGAGCTTGCTCCCTGCATCCTTATATCACTCGCGTTTCCGGCCTTGAATTGATCCAAATTTTCCTTATTAAAATCGTTGTTTAATATATTGACAGTATTCGCAGTCGTTTCATAAAGACCGTCTGCATAGGTAATCGTTCCACCCACAGCTGTACGATTAACTGTCCCTGTTCCGTCCGCCTTTATAAGTTGAATATTCGAATTTCTCCACTCAATTTTATCTCCAGCATCACAAGGCTCTCCATCCTTCCAACGAAAATAAGGCGTGAAATAATCATCCCGGGGAATATACATGTTTTCCCAGATCAAAGTAACAGTATGATTGATATTGTCGATTTTCTCATTAAATTGAAATTTCTGCTCATCCTTGTGATGAACAGGATCCATCCAGTTATCGCCATATTCCTTTGTATCAAAATCTGTCCGCACATACTCCGCATAGGTGCCCTTTGTACTATTGTACGGCAGCGCGATAGTAACCTCCAGTTTTTGAAAGAACATCCCCATGCTGTAGCGGGTTCTGTCCGGGCGAAAACGAATCTGCTGCATTTTAAAAGGTGTATTTGCTGCTGCAGGAACTATTCTCTTTGAATCCCAAGAGGTCATAACAGGGCCAGAAGTAAGCTTGTCACCTGTGATTACAGCTTTTCCGGAAACCTTCTGATACTCTCTTTGTTCATCCCCTTGTACGGAATAAACGCTGACTTCCAATGGATTTTTCATCGTTGAGCCAAGTTTCTTATTCCAAAGTGTGGTATCCGGTGCCAAAATGATATTGAAGCTGCTATATTCTGCTGTATCACGAAGTGAATAGGTAATCGTACCGGATTTAGGGCGATAGCTTCCATAGGTGTTATCACTATTCAACTCTTCGATATTTTCTGGTGATACACTTGCTACCAGGCCTGTCATGGCATTTGGTTTTGGATACTCTACGACAATCAGACCGTCCGGAACGTTTATTTTCACCCTTTTATTCTTTAAATTCAGTGTGCTTTGAACCTTGACATGCAGTGTTACCGACTTCGTATAATCAATGGTAAAGAGGCCATTTCCTTCTAACAAGGATTGTTCCGTACCTGCATCATCTTTAATTACTGCCGTCGTAATCTGCATTCCCGGATTTTCTTTTGCCAAAGTCTTTTTCGGCATCTCGGATAACACATTGTCAGCTTTATGCTCTGGTGCTTCAGTTGATGCATCCTCCGTTTGCGATGTCTCGTTCAGCTTATCCGCAGCTTGTTGCTTGTTTGCATTTGACTCGGGTATCTTCTCCTCAGAGAGAAAAGAGTCCTCTTCCTTGTACTCCTCAGCCAGAACCCCCGCTATATTTGTAACAATAATCCCCATACAGAGGATTGCACATACAAGATTTCTCCCTCGTATCTTCTTCAGACCTCTCATGATCAATCACTCACTTTCTAAAACCTAATAAAAACCCAATAGTATAATAAGCTTCGTTACTCATATAAAATTTCAAATTCTAAACTAAATCGCCTTTCCATAATCTGCTCAACTTCTAAAATATAATGTTTCTTGAAGTCTCCACGCTATCCGCTGATCAATTTAAAGGCAAATAACATAATCAATCGATGATATAAAAGGATGGAATAGAAGGTGTCACCTTATTCTGTTAAGTACATACGACATGTCTTCCCATTATTTCTTTTGAATATTCTGTTCCGCCTCCTCCATTAGGATTGCATGCTTGATAAGATTTGCATGCCGATAAAAGGTAGACCTCTTGATGTTCAGTTCTTTTTGGTATTCACTTAATGCCTCCCTGTCAACTAAACGTTTTCTTATTTGTACCTCAAAGTCATTCGGCAAATCAATTGATGGCCGTCCATAATTTCCTTTTCCCTCTAATTTTCTTTGCAAAGCCTTCTGGATGCCTCTATGCTGACTTTCCTTCATCTTCTTGCGGTTCAAATCTATAATATATTCATAAAAGGAAGAAAGTACAGCTGCATCAATGACCATCCCCTGAATGGATAGCTGTATTCCGTTTTTTGCATATTCCCGCAATTCATTTTCCACCTGTATGACATCCTCTCCCAGAGCGGTGAATGATGTGAGTTTCAAATTTTTATGTTTCATCCCAGTATCCTTTCTTATGTTCTATACGTTGCATCTAATTTCCAGGTGCTAGTGAGGTCATACGAAATCCAAAACACCACTGCAGGATTTCCATGCATTATATTTTTACAGCACCCTGCACATTATAGGAATCCGGTTGATTATAGGTGAGATTTGATGCAAGTGTATTACTTATGTCTATCAGACCTTGTATAAGCGTTGGATTAAACACACCGCATTCTCCATTTACAATCATGTGCAATGCCTTTGTATGTGAATATGCCTTTTTATAGCACCTTTCACTGGTTAGTGCATCATATACATCTGCCAGTGCTACCACCTGCGCTGCGATCGGTATCTCTTCTCCCTTCAGCCCATCCGGATAGCCGCTTCCATCATATCGCTCATGGTGCCAGCGGCAAATTTCAATGGCTACCTTGACAAGCTCGGATTCCCGCTGTTCCGCTGGTAATTCCATCAGCATTTCAGCACCGATCTCTGTATGCGTCTTCATTACCCGAAACTCCTCAGCTGTTAATTGTTCCGGCTTATTTAAAATTGCATCGGGTATCGCGATTTTCCCTATATCATGAAGTACTGAAGCTGTGCTGATGATGTCTATATCGGTATCTGTCAGCATATACGGAGTGCTTTGGTGAACAAGGGTTTCCAACAAAAGCCTTGTTATCGTATGAACATGCCGGATATGCGAGCCGCTTTCACCATTACGAAATTCTACAATGTGGGATAGGATAGAAATCATCAGCTTATTATTTTTTTCTTGACTTTGATATTGCTGTGCGATTATTTCTTCGAGGTAATGCTGCCGTGCATATAACAGCATTGTATTCGCTATTCGATGCTGGACAATCGCAGGGTCAAATGGCCGGCTTATATAATCAAATGCCCCGAAGTCATATGCCTGTTTTATATTCGCAGGAGAATTGTCCGCAGAGATCATAATAACCGCAAGGCTGGCATTCCAGCTTCTTTTTTTTATAAAAGCCAAAACTTCGAAACCATCCATTTTCGGCATCATGATATCCAGTAATAAGAGTGAAAATTCCGTTTTGTAGCGAGAAAGAAGAGCTATCGCCTCCACTCCATTTTCCGCTTCTACAATGTCATACTGATTCTCAAGGATTTCAATCAGAAGAGCTCTGTTTATTTCTGAATCATCTGCTATAAGAATTTTTTGTTTATTCACATGCATCCATCGCTTTCATAACAAGGTATATTTCACGATTTTATTATAATTTTAGTTGAACACCCTGACAACATCCCGATTGGTAAGGTATACCCATACGCTTTATACAAAATTGGTAAGGTGAACAAATAGCTTCGCATATGCATACTGACAAACAGAAGGTCGCATACTATAATAATGGAAAAAAACCGGAAAGGATATGGGTATGGAAGCACAAGAAACGAAATTCTCATTTGTCTATCATGAAGTAAAGCAGCGCATCCTTACAAACCAAATACCACCCGGCGATTATATGCCCTCCTCAAGAATACTCTGTCATCAATTTAATGTGAGCCGTTATACCATCAATCGCGTCTTTGAAGCACTGCAAAAGGAGGGATATATTGAGATAAAACCTCGCATCGCTCCCATCGTATTACCGCGAGAAGCCGTAATACAGCAGGAGAATGAAGGTATTGACATTTTGCGAAGTCGTGATAACATTCTACAGTTATATCAGACATTTGCCTTGATACTTCCCTCCTTGTTAAGCTTTGCAGCAAAGCACTGTAATCTGGAAATTCTGTATCATTACAAAAAAGCTATGAAGGTCTCCCGTATGGGAATTTCCGCCGGAGGGTGGCGTCCTGTATCAAATCTGTTAAAAGAAATTCTGACAATTGGAGGAAGTCCCTTGCTGGGGAACCTTTATTCTGTCTTTGAACTACATTCTCATTTAAGCTTTTTCACAGAAAACAGTACCTTTTTTCTGAAAGTCTTACGAAAGGATTCCATCCCCATAACAGCAAATCTTATCAGTATCCTGAAAGAAAAGGATACACATGTTATGTATACTCAGCTGACTCATCTTCTTCACAAATTTGTATATGCTGTTCAAGAAACCCTGCAGCATCTGGCAGATACATTGGAGACTTATCCCCTGCAGAGCCCTGCTGCTTTTTCATGGAGACCAACGCGTGGCAAGGATTATTTCTATACTCGCATCGTTAGTGATCTGAACCGCAAAATAGTCCGCGGTGATTATCCGCGTGGCACTTTTCTCCCCAGTGAAAAGCAATTGGCTGCAATCTATAATGTTTCTGTTTCCACAATACGAAAAGCTCTGACAGAGCTTTCACAACGAGGCTTTGTCAGAACGATAAACGGAAAAGGTACAATGATTATAAACCCGGATGATACCCGTGTAAGGCAGATGCTTCCCAATCCGGGACGAACAGAGGAGGCATTGCGGTACTTGCATGCTTTGCAATTACTGGCATTGATCATTCACCCTGCAACGGTGAATGCTGCCGCAAAATTCAAGAAAAGGGAGCTGAAGAGTTTAGAGGAAAAGCTCTATCTTCCGGATTCTATCTGTATTATAGATATATTTGAAGCTATTTTATACCATACGGATGCACAACCCCTGAAAAGCATACTGGAAGAGGCCTTTCGCCTCACAGAATGGGGGCATTATATTGCTTATTACGATCATAAAAAGCAGGTATTGCAGACAGTTAATAAAGGACTGCGCTTAGCAGTACATGAGTTGCATACAGGAGACTACATAGAATTTGCTAATCGAATTGCTGATAGCTATTACCACATATTTCAGCATGCCAGAGACATCATGACAAACAAATACGGTTTTTCTTCCGCTGCATCCATCCAGTTACCGGAGAAGTATTATTGAAAACTTCATTTGACAGCATTTGTATATCTAAATTTTCAGTAGTTACTCTTTCTTTTCAACGATTTCTATTGTTTTTCTTTTCCTGCTCTACGTTTTAGTTATCGAAAATATCATCAATTTTATTAGAATGTATGTCTTATGTTCACACACTCTATAGAAAAACCCGCCATAGCGGGTCTATTTATCGTTCAGCTCTTGGATCAATGCAGGCAATTCACGTATATCCTGCACTACATAATCGGCACCTGCCTGTATATACTCCTTTCGCAGGCGTGCACACAGTGCTTCCTTTTCCTGTGTGCTGAGTGCTTCGTATTCCGTTTGCATCAGCCCCATCAGAGAGCTTCCCTCCAGAATACCGACAGAGATAACACCTGCCGCAACGCCTTCCTTAATATCGGAGATCGTATCCCCTACCTTAACGGCTGCGTGTACATCACGGATATGCAGCTGCTTCAGGTTCTCAAAAATCATATACGGATACGGTCTTCCATAGTTATCCACGCTGTTCGGTGAAATCCAGAAATCCGGAGCATATCCCTTTTCCTTTGCGACACGCGTTACGACCGCCATCATCTGATCTGTATACCCAGTAGTAGAACCGATTGCCAGTCCCATAGCCCGCAGCCTTGCGATCGTTTCCACGACATACGGCTTCGGATCGGCAAACTGATCCAGTATGCTCATCAGCTTTTCCGTAAAGGTATCATGCATTGCATCGATATCCGCTTCCGTTACTGCACGGCCGTGTGCACTTTTCCACAATCTCTTAATTCTCGGCATTTCCAGCATGGTCTTGATGTGATCACGCTTCAGCATCCCCATCGGCTTTCTCGTTTCCTCCATCGTAACCTCCATGCCAAACGCATGAAATACCTCCGCAAATGCCTGTACCGGCGCAAAACAGCCGTAATCTACCGTCGTTCCTGCCCAGTCAAATATAATTCCCTCTATTTTCATATCAGTTTCCTCTGCTTTCCATATACTCTTTCATAATCTGTGCCAGCCGCAGGATATCCTCCTCATAAATCTCACCGATCGTTCCAATGCGGAAGGTATCCTTATCCGTCAGCTTTCCCGGATAAATTGCATAGCCTCGCTCCTTGATAAAGCGATACATCTGTGCGAAATCAAAATCTGTATCCGGATACAGGAAGGTTGTGATGATTGGACCCTGTACCGCCTTTTCCACATAAGGAAGGAAGCCAAGCTTACCGAATTCCTCAATCAAAACATCACGGTTATGTGCATAGCGTTTACTTCTTGCAGGAATACCGCCTTCCTTTTGCAGCTCCTCCATTGCCTTGGCAAATGCCAGAACAACATGCGTAGGAGAGGTATAGCGCCATTTTCCATCCTTCTCCATGCCTGCCCACTGATCGTACAGGTCCAAGGACAGACTGCGGGCACAGCCTCTGGAAGCGATCAAAAGCTCTCTTCTTGCGATGATAAAGGAGAAGCCCGGAACACCCTGAATACACTTATTGGCCGAGCTTACCAGAAAATCAATATGCCAGTCATGCATCGGAATATCCACGCCGGCAAAGCTTGACATCGCATCCACGATAAAGACCTTATGATACGTCTTAGCCAGCTCACCAATGGATTGAATATCATTGAGAATGCCGGTTGTCGTTTCGCTGTGAATCATTGCAATATGCGTAATTTCCGGGTGCTGCTTCAGTGCTTCCTCTGCTTTCATTCGATCCGGTATTTTATCATAATCCTGTGCAATATGAACGCAGCTAATGTGATGATAGCGACACATTGCGGCGATTCGTTCCCCATAGGCCCCATTGCTGAGCAGCAGCAGACAGCCATCGTCAGGAATCACGCTGGAAATCACACTTTCCACCCCGAAGGTTCCGGAGCCCTGCATCAGTACGGTTGTATATGCAGTCTCATCGACATGTGCCAGCTGCAGCAGCTCTCTTCGGATTCGCTGCGTAATCTGCTTATAATCCTCATCCCATGTACAGTGATCAAACAGCATTTCCTGCTTTACACTGTCTGTTGTCGTAAGTGGTCCCGGTGTTAACAGCTTGTATGTTTTCATTTGTCTTCTCTCCTTATTTTCTACAGCCTTCAAAGAACGCCTGATGCTCTTCTAAAAGCTCTACACTCAATGCTCTCTTAAATACCCGCGGATATTTGCTTGCATATTTTTTCTCCACCTGTTCACCTTCATAAAGTGCAGTTGGATAGGTATACAGAATATCTCTTCTCCCATTTTCCATAATGCAGCGTGCCATTGCCATTGCCGTCTTATTCACATTTTCCTTTTTTACAACGGCAATGCTTTCCGTAAGGGAATAATTGCCTTCAATCGGGTCAATACAGTCGATGGGAAGCCCCTTTTCCTTATCCGCAAGTGCCTGATGCCGCAGTCCGAAGGCAATGCCGACCTCCCCGGAGCGCACCTTTTTCAAAGGACCTGAGCCGCTGGATTCCAGATGCGGACCGACATTGTCGAGGATTGCAGTTAGAATTTCTTTCCCATCTTCTTCTCCATAGGTATCCAGCAATGCCTGTACGAGCAGCCAGCCGGTACTGCTTGCCTTGATATCCGGTATTGAGATCAGTCCCTTATATTTCGGATTTGCAAGCTCCTTCAGAGAGGACGGCACCGGCAGCTGCTTTTCCTTCAGTACACTCGTATTCACAATCATCGCTCCCTCCAATGCCGTCAGCGGAGTATCGTAATCGGAATAGGTTTTCAGTGTCGGCGTCGGGAAGGTCAGCTTATCAAACATGTCATTTTTTTGTTGGGCACTGTCAATATAATAGGAGCTCATCGTAATGATATCCGCTTCCAGATTCTTACCCTCCGCCATGATTTTTCCACCAAGCTCGCTTGTTCCAAACGATTGCAGAACATATTGATCCTGAAAGCCGTTTTCATCCAGTGCATGCTGTATCGCTACCAGTGCTTCCTCATCCGCATTGGAGTAAATTACTACAGGCTCCTTTCCCTGTCCGAATACGAAGGTAAACAGCACAACACCGCCGGCAAGAATGCCAAGTGCATATTTCTTCACACGGACACTTCTTGCTTTCTTCTCCTCCTTCTTCTGTGTAACGAAGAGAATGATTCCCTTTACCAGCAGATTGGTCAGAAGAATCAGTAGAGACAGAACGAAAATCTGATCAAATTTCGCAAAATGCTGCAGCTCCTTGATCTTGGTTGTCAGCACTGCTGTTTTTGCGCCGACAATGAAAATCAGGGCAGAAATCGTCACCATGGAATTGATAAAATAATAGCTGAACATCTCCAGTATCGTGCTTTTGGAATTGGGAACGACCACTCGTCGAATTGTTTTGAACCAGCTGTCCCCCATCAGCATTGCCGTTGTTTCATAGGAGGTATTCAGCTTTCCCAGTGTGTTCTTCGCCATCACATACGGTGTGGAGAAGAAATGAATCATATTACAGAGAATAATGATCCAGAAGGTGCTCTGCAGCGGTGTGCCGCTAAATGCGAACAGGAAGGCAATACCGATGACCATTCCCGGTATGGTATTAGCTATACTGCTGATGGCATCAGTACTTTTTCTGCACAGTACAGGAAGCGTGCTGCGTGTGGTCACAAGAGCAGAGCCATACGCAACCATGGTACCACAAGCCGCTGTGCCCAGGGATACAATCAGTGAATTGCGGTAAACCGACAGTAAATTGGCGCTTGCCAGCGTATCTGTGAAATGCTGCAGGGAAAAGCTGATATCATACGGCCATTCCTTTACAAACGGCAGCAGGATGATAACCGTAAATACAAGCAGAATACTGCATAGGATAAGACCTGAGCCAAGGCCGCACCACAAATCACGCCCCTTGTTTTCCGGCAGCTCAATTCTGCTGATTTTATTGTAGCGAACATTATAGCGCTCCAGATAATTCAGAAGAACGATACTGATGATGGAAGGAAGCAGCATCATCATGGCGACAACCGCACCGTTGCTAAAGTTCGGGATGGAGCCGAGCATTTCATTGTACAGCGTGGTTGCGACAACCGCAAACTCGCCACCAACGGCCGCCGGGATACCAAAGTCGGTAAAGCTCAGAAAGAATGCCTGAAGAAAGGCTGCCGCAAGGGTTGGAATCATCGGTGACAGGGCGGTCATCCAGAAGCGCTTCCCTCCGGAATCCCCCATGATTTTTGAAACGATGATAAATTTCTTATCAATGAATTTCATCGTATTGTTCACAAGCAAAAAGGCAATCGGCAGCGTATAGATCACATAACCGATCAGAAGACCGTTGAAGCCATATATATCAAACAGCTGCACATGCAGCAGCTTACTCAGCAGTCCCTGCTTTCCAAATGTATATATAATGGCAAAGCCATAGGTGATCGTAGGCAAGAGCATCGGCAGAGTGGCAATACTGCGGATTCCCTTTTTCAGCCGCTGGGATACATTTGTATAATTGATGGTGTAGGCCATTAGAAAGGCAAGCAGCGTTGTCACCAGGGCACTGATACCGGATACCGTAAAGCTGTTGCCAAAGGCGTTCACAAACTTGCCGCTGAAGATCAAATCACGGTAATGCTGCAGTGTCAGTGAGGTTCCGCTTTCAAAGGATTTATACAGCAGCATGGCGACCGGCATAAAGAGAAATACGAGAAACAAAGCCGCCAGAACCACATAGATTCCCTTTAGCTCCAGCTGCTTTTTATGCATAGGTTTCTCCAAACAACGTAAAGATATTATTGCGTTTGATTTCCAGCTGGTTCAGGATGAATTCCTTCACGAAGCTGTTTTGCGGATGCTCGATGATATCCTTCGGCTTCGCATACTGCGAAATGCTGCCATCCTTCATGATCAGCACGCGGTCGGACAAGGTCAGCGCCTCCTCCGGATCATGTGTGACAATGATTGTTGTCAGGTGAAATTCCTTGGCGATCGTTTTGATCTTCTCCTTGATGCTTTCCTTGATAACACCATCCAGCGCACTTAGCGGTTCATCGAGCAAAAGAATTTTTGGTTTCATGACCATGGTTCTGGCCAGTGCCACGCGCTGCTTCTGACCACCGGACAGCTGGTCGATGTGCTTATCCAGATGCTGAGAAAGCCCCAGTAGCTCAATCAGCTCATTCACCTCCTGCTGTGTGGAAATACCGGGCTTATTCTTCAGACCATAGGTGATATTTTCATAGGCGTTCAGATTCGGAAACAGGGCATAGTCCTGAAATACGATATTGAAGCCGCGCTCCTCCATGGATACTCCGGTGACATCCTGTCCGTTGAATACCACACTCCCGCTGTCAATTTCTGTAATGCCCAGTATACAATTCAGCAGGGTTGTTTTTCCGCTTCCGCTCGGTCCCAGAATGGAAACGATTTCCCCGGTTTCTATCGATAGACTGATTCCGTTGAGAATCGATGTCTGATCATACGATTTCTTCAGATTATTCAGTGTCAGCATACGTTACTCTCCTCATCGCGATATTTTGCTCGCTTGTGTCCATTATAGAAAAGTGAAAAAAGATTACAATAGCTTTCATTAAGTGTTAACGTCCTCTTTACGAACCCTTAACATTTCATAAATTATGTAAATTCTTTGTTATATTTTCTGTTTTTCATGTAATTTTACAAGAAAAACACAACAAAAAGAGCTGCTATTTAATAAATTTGTAAATAACAGCTCCTGTATGTTCATAATACGATTTCTTTGGCAGAAAAATGAAAATCATGCTGTATGCACGCAATGACCGTGTTCTTTTTTATAATTTTCCGTGTCCTGCTCATATACGATACAAGAAAGATGGCACTACTGCATGAAGAAACGATGCAACGTCACTGCGCTGCAGCTTACCTTTGTATGAATGAAAAGCTGCCATTATGCGTTTGCATTCATGTATCATTCTTTCCCACTATTTTGGCATCAGCCCTATGAACACATCAATTTCCTTTTCTTAAAATCAACCATTTTTTTTATATGTTCGTTCTCTTCGTTTAACTGATAAAGAAGCCCTCAACAAGCCTGCCGGTTCCACCTTCATATGGAGCCATTTCACGAAAGGCAATCAAATGTATGATTATAGCTTCCGCTGTCTATGCACATATTCAGTACAAAAGCCTCCCTGCAGCTTTCCATACAAAAGCCGGTATCAATATCCCCATTGCCTGCTTCAAGTTCACAGGCAACATGGTGAGCATAGATAACAGGGTTACTTCTTCAGGGGGGATATTGCTCACTTGCTTACTTATATAGTGTTTTCCATACATCCATAACAATCGTCTCAGCAATTTCCCATCCTTCCATCCCCTAATGCGATTTCTACTGCACGCTTTGCATGAATACACGTTGTATCGAATACAGGGATGGAAGAATCTGATTGATGAATAAGAAGTCCGATTTCCGTACAGCCAAGAATAACACCCTCAGCTCCTCTGGACTTCATGCGCTCTATAATGCTCTGGAATTTTTTCCGTGAGTCCTCCTTTATTTGACCAACGCAGAGTTCATGAAAAATGATATGATTGATCACTTCAATCTCCGTTGCTTCAGGAACGATAACCTCTATGCCTCTCTCTACCAGTTTTTGCTTATAGAAATCCTGAGTCATCGTATATTTTGTGCCTAACAATCCCACTTTATGAATATTGTGGTTTAAAAGCTCCTCTGCTGTCGCATCTGCAATATGGATGATGGGAATATGAATCATGGATGCGATTTGAGGTGCAACCTTATGCATAGTATTTGTACAGATCAAAATAAAATCCGCACCGGCAGCTTCTAATCCCTGAGCAGCTTTCCCTAATATTTCTCCGCTTTTCTTCCAGTCACCTCTTGACTGGCATTTTTCAATTTCATCAAATTCCACACTGTGAAGAATAATTTTTGCTGAATGCAGTCCGCCAAGCTGCGCCTTAACTCCTTCATTGATAATTTGATAATACGGGATTGTACTTTCCCAACTCATTCCACCAATTAAGCCAATTGTTTTCATTTTTAACCCTCCATAGCTTTCTATTTGAGTATATCACGATAATCATATACCACAACAACTCGTAGCCACCAGCTGTGCCAGAATCTCACCTGAGTAATAAAAGCATATTCTGTTTTAAATAAAAGCATATTCTGTTTTATAAGATTTAAAATATCGCCTGACACTTGATCCGCTCAGACCCGTGTCATTGATGGTATTCAATAAAATTTCTGAATATCAACTGCATTTTCCTGTCGTTTCTTCAGAATGAAATAACTCATAATCAAAACGGACAGGTATACAACTGCAAATGCTAAGGTATGAACGATCCCTATTGGATAAGGAGAAATCCACCCTTGCCTGAAAACTAGGTCTGCAATATATCCGGTCATGATAGATACAGGCATAAAAACGATTCCATTGATAAGAATCCACGCAATATAAATCGGAGCCTTTTCTCTGGACAGTATGCTTGCTATAAAAAATCCGGCAACACCTACTACTTGAACGATCATTGCTCCCCAAACAGCTTCCATTGTCTGTTGCGCATACCAGCCTCCAAATGCACAGAACAGACCTATTACAACAAAAGCTGCTGATGAGATATAAAGTACCTTACTCGCAAGCTCCCTGCTTTTTTGTTCTTTGCTCTCTACCGTCTGAATGCCCTTTAGGATATAATCTGTTGTAACTCCAAAATAATCACTCATTATAATTATTTTTTCTACATCCGGTGTACTCTGATCACTCTCCCATTTGGAAACAGCCTGTCTGGAAACACCTGCTTTCTCAGCAAGCTCCTCTTGTGAGATTCCTTTCATTTTTCTTAAATATTGTATTCTTTCCGCTAACTTCATGATCAGCACTCCTTTCATGATGCGATTATAGCAAGTATTCAGTTGCATAGCCACTATGCAAGCATGGAAATGTGTCAACCCGTAGTTGCAATGAAAAAAAACATAAATAATAAAAGCTTATGTTAATTGAAGGCGGAGTTTAGCAGTCTCTTGTTTTGCTTCTGTATATCATTGGAATAAAGCGTATCCCCATAACAGTTTGTTCGGTTTTTGTGTCTTTGAAGCCCAAATGGTGATAAATTTCCATGGCATAAGGAGATGCATTTACAGTTAACTCATTGGAAGAAGAATTTTTTAATGCTGCTTCAAACAACCTTCGTCCGATTCCCTGTCGATGATATTCACCATCAACAAAGAACAGCGCTATATGACTGCCGTTGTTTCTAGTCGCAATTATACCAGTCAGTTTTTTGTTTATATATGCCCCCCAGATATCCAGTTGGTCCATAAACTCCTGATTATGCAATGCAGTATCAAAAAACGTTTTTATCCCCTCATCCGTATAATCCGGTGCTTCAAATTCCATAAAAACCTTTGTAACCAATTTGGTTACATCTTCAAGATGCCGGTTTGCAATGCGCTGTATATTCATTGTTAACAGCCTCCTATCATATAAACGACTGATGCCGGTTTATCATTCTGTACATTATATCATACTGCTTCAATATCGTCATTTCTTTCTGCTTTCGATGAATTGTTTAGCCGTCAACGCTTTATAAGAATGCTATTTGATATGTTCTTTGCAGCAAATTCTTAAACTCATATCCTTTGTAGCATTCACGATACTCATAGAAGTTTTCATTAAAGTCTTTCCGATATGAAAAGAGCAGCTATAAAATAAAGAGGAAATTACAGCCCTGCTATTAACATAATAGAAAACAGCTCGGTACATGCAGGATAGCTTCCTGTATGATTTTCTTGTCTTTTCATGCAGTGATATACAATACAACCAGAATGGTGATGTGCAAGGGATAGAAGGTATAGAATAACCATTTTGGCAGGGCTCCTTTTTTACCGTTATAGCAGGATAACAGTGGCAGGGACAAAGAAGCGTAGAGGATATACAGGAAAGCATACAGCAGATCATCTGCCTGAAGGCTTTGTCCCTGTATAAGGAGAGTAGAGGCTTCCAACAGGATGACCCCTCCCAGACGATACAGACGATATTCATCACTTCCGCAATAGCAGACAAAAATCGCCAGAACACCAAGGGCACCGTAGTCTGTTTGCAGGACATATGCGATAAGCATGCAAAGAGGCAATGGTAGGAGGGAGAGCTTTTGAAGCGTTTGTCTGCTTCTGAAAGCATCATAGGCCATAATAGCTGCAGCTCCCAGAAAAAGGGTGAAAAAAATGTTCGTTAAAGCGAAGTGCAGAGTGAGCGGAGCATCCAGTAAAATGCAGATCATATACTGAAAGGGAATTTCCGATATCAGCCCCATAATCAGCAATCGAATTAGATAGGCACTGCGATTGTGAGTCCTATGGCAGCCCTCCGCTATGAAAAATGCAAAGATCCAGAAGGAGGCGGCGCCAAGCATACCGATCAGCTGAATTCCCCATTGAATGGCTTCCTGTGTCAGCGTGGTATGTACAAGAAGAAAATCCCGTACATCAAAGCAGAAAATTTTATATATATGGTCCAGAAGCATCAGACCCATTGCGATAAGCTTCAGTGATGCCTGATTCAGTATTATTTTCTTCATCTGTATTCTCCTATCGATATATCGCTGTTCTTGTCGTTTCCACCAGCTTTGCACCTGCTTTTCTCCATAAATTTACCCAAGCTGTACGTATTCTCATTATAATATACAAAGCACCCGCTGCCAATAGCTGACCTCCACAAAGAAATAGATGCTCTGAAACGGAGAAACACTTGCATGACAATAGACAAAAAACAATCTGCTCAGATTCTCTGCCCTCTTCCATATGTATTACAAAAAAGAAACAGGTGCAGGCTAAGCCCGTTCCCTGTTTCTTCTGTTGCACGCAGGCACATTTCATTTCATTCCATGCCCGCAACTTTATACCTTTTCTGCTTCCTTGCGCGTCATATCCTGATACAGCTCCATATCCATCAGCTCCAGCTGACGGTCAACCATGATGGCATTGGTCAGTGACCCGGATACATTCAGCATGGTACGCATCATATCAATAATGGGATCGATTGCCAGAATTGGTGTTATGAAAGCAAAGGATGCTCCAAGGCCAACACCGGACAAACCGACTGAGGCCGCCATGGTACTGGTACCTGGGATACCGGCAATACCAATGGAGCCGATGGTAATGACAATGATGGACATGATGATCAAACTGATATCAATCGGTGTACCGCTGGTATTTGCGACATAGACAATCAGGAGCGCCGGAAAAACTCCTGCACAGCCCTGCATACCGGCCGTTGTTCCAAAGCTGGATACAAAGCTTGCGGTTCCCTGTGACACCCCGAGCTTCTGTGTCAGTGTGTCAATCGTTGCCGGCAGAACTCCCAGAGAGCTGCGGGAGGTAAAGGCAAGCAGTAACAGAGAATAGCTTTTTTTCAAATATGTGATCGGATTGACCTTGAAAAAGGAAATAGCGAGCAGTTGAATCATGAGCTGTATGATACATGCAATATACAGAATCACGATGAACTTTCCAACCTCCAGAATACTGTTCAGACCGCGCTGTGCAATCGTATTTGCCAATAATGCCAGCACTGCATACGGCATTCCCTTAATAATCGTCATGGCAATACTGATGATAATCTTGTGCAGAGCATCAATCAGCTCATAAAACACCTGGATGGTATCGGGATACTTTTTCTGCATACGGCGTGCCGCAAGCCCGAAAAATGCGGAGAAGATTACCAGTCCGACAACATTGCTGTTGACCATGGCTTCCACAGGATTGGCAGGTATCAGATTGCGCAGAGTCGTCACAACCGGTACGACCTCCTTCATCTCTCCGTTTGTGATGGATGCGGCACTTCCGCTGCCTCCAAGCTGAAAGACGATTCCCAGTGTCAGACCGACAACAGCGGCAACGGCCACCATACCCATGGTAGTAAGAATACTGCGTTTTACAAGCTTGCGTACATTTTCACGCTCATCCATATGAAGGATAACATGAATGATGGAAACCATGACAAGCGGAATTACCAGCATACGGATAAAATCAATGAAGCCGTTACCGATAAGCGAATACCACAGTGTCGTTTCATTCACAAACGGAATCTTCATCGGGTCTGCCGCAAAACCGGATACCGCCTGCATGGCAAGTCCCAGTGCCAGACCGAGCACAGTCGCAATCAGCACCTTGCTGGAAAAGCTGAATTTTTTCTTTGGAAGCTTATATACTGCAAAAGCCAGCAGCAGATAGGCGATTAGAAACACAATGGTTTTCCACTCACTAATCATCAGAAACTGGCTTAGAAATACGTTTTTCATAAAACCCCTCCTCGTTGTACCTGACTATCATATACAAGCAGCTTTATTTTTTCAAGTCATATGCTTACTGCTCTTTTATGTTATGAACCATATCCAAGTTTTTATACCTGTTTTTTTATCATATGCTGTTTAAAAGCCCTCGGTACAGGCGAAGACAGCAGCTTGCTTTCCTTAACCCACATTTTGCAGGCATGAAAAGGAAATGTGCATTTTTGAGAACATCTGCAAACAGAAAAACGACCTGCCGATAGCAAGTCATTTTGTACTTATTCCTTTGTTTTTTTCGTATCCGCATAGGTTACGTGGACCAGATAAAGTCCTTCCGCCTGTGCCTTATACCGGCACAGATGCTTATCCTGTCCATACAGCATCTGTTTGACATCCGCAACATCCAGACGATGCTTGCCTGCTTCAATCAGGGTCTGTGCGATCATACGCACCATATAGCGCAAAAATCCGTTCCCCTCGAACACAAGGCGGACAGCATGCTCCTCCTGTACGATATCCAAACGAGTGATGGTTTTGACCTTTGATTTGCGCGGATCAAGCTTGCTGCTGGTGAAGCTCGTAAAATCATGGGTTCCCAGAAACACTCTGGCACATTCACTCATACGTTTCACATCCAGCACCTTGCGATCCTTCCCCATATAATGATAATAAAACGGATTGTTCACATCCGTTGTAATCAGATAATCATAGCGCTTGCTTACCGCATGAAAGCGTGCGTGGAAGTCATCCTCCACAAGACATACATCCTGTATCCGGATATCGTGAGGAAGCAGGGAATTTAAAGCACGCCTCCAGTTCTCCGGTGCCAGATCCTTAGCGGAATCAAAATGAAATACCTGTCCGAGTGCATGCACATGGGCATCTGTTCTTCCACTTGCCGTAATACGGATAAAGTTGCCTTCGATTTTTTCCATGGCTGCTTCAATTTCCTGCTGTATGGAATGCGTATTCGTCTGCCGCTGCCAGCCTCCGTAGGCAGTGCCGTCATAACTGAGTGTTACCTTATATCTAGGCATACAGCATCATAGCAACCATTGCAGTGAAAACCAGAACAGATGCAATAAGCAGAACATAATCTCTGCCTTCCATCTTCAGCTGCTTATAGCGCGTCCGCATACGGTTGGGGATATAGCCTCTTGCCTCCATGGCATAGGCCAGATCCTCAGCACGCTGGAATGCAGATACAAACAGCGGTACAATCAGAGAAAGAATCGCCTTCACCTTTTCCATCAGGCTTCCCTCCTCCATATCCACACCACGGGACGCCTGCGCCTTCATGATGCGCTGTGTTTCTTCAATCAGCGTCGGAATAAAGCGCAGTGCGATGGAAATCATCATGGCGATTTCATGAGCAGGTACATGAATGACCTGAAACGGCTTCAGCAGGTCTTCGATTCCCAGCGTCAGCTCCAGCGGCTTTGTGGTGGCAGTCAGAATTGTGGTAATCATAATCATTAAGGCAAGACGGATAACGATATACAGGGTCTGTGCAATTGCCCCGGTGTAAACAGAAAATCCGAATATGGTAAACAGAACATCCCCGTCACGAATGACCAGCAGATTGATGATGAGCAGAAACGTCAGCATGAACAGCATCGGCTTCATTGCTCTCCATAAAAAGGACAGCTTTAAACGTGCCAGCAGTGCAGTTCCGATGACCGCAGCCGCAATAACTCCATAGCCCGCATAGCCTGCCGGTATGAAAATCGCAATCATCATAATCAGCATGGCACCGATTTTGGCTCTGGGATCCATATGATGAATGATGGAATCCAGCGGCAGATATTTTCCAAGTGCGATATTATTCATGCTTCTTCACCTCACAAGCGACAGCCGCAGCCAGCTTGTCCATGTCCAGCAGAGTACGGTCGATGGAAAAGCCGCGGCGAATCAGCTCTTCCCGAAGCCGTATCACAGCCGGGGGATTGATATTCAGCTCCTGCAGGAGCTCTACGGTTTCAAAGAAGGACTGCACATCACAGTGCTTTTTGATGCTTCCATCCTGAACAACGACAACCTCTTCACAATATTGTAATACATGCTCCATATCATGTGTTACGATCAAAACGGTTTTTCCGTATTTCTTATTCATATCCACAAACAGCCGCATCATATCGCTGGCTCCCTGCGGATCCAGTCCGGCTGTCGGCTCATCCAGCACCAGCACATCCGGGTTCATGGCAAGGATTCCGGCAATGGCAATTCTTCGCTTCTGTCCCCCGGATAAATCAAACGGTGAGCGCTGCAGGTAGCTTTCATCCAAACCGACGACCTTCAGTACCTCCTTCGCACGCTGTGCCGCTTCCTCAGCACTGACGCCGAAATTCTTCGGTCCGAAGCTGATATCCTTTTCAATGGTTTCTTCAAACAGCTGATATTCCGGAAACTGGAACACCAGACCGACCAGACGGCGCAGCTCCTTCAGATTTTTTGGCTTGCTTCCCGCCGTAATTGTTTTATCCAGTATCTGAACTTCGCCCTCGCTAGGCAGCAGAAGGGCATTCAGATGCTGTACCAGAGTAGACTTACCACTACCGGTTTCTCCGATAATGGCTGTTACCTTTCCTTCCGGAATCTCCAGATCAATCCCCTTTAAGGCCGCATAGGAAAACGGAGAATCCGCATTATAGGTATGTGCTACTTTTTGAAATGTAATCGGCATACTTCATCCACCACCTTTTCCATCGTTGTGCAATCCTTCATATCCACACCGTGTGCACGCATGGCCTTTGTGAATTTCAAGGCAAACGGTATATCCAGCTGAAGCGCAATCAGCTCTTTTTCTTTTCTTAAAATATCGTCGGGAAGTCCCTTCATAACCACATGTCCACCATCCATGACGATGACATAATCCGACTTACTGACCTCTTCGATATCATGTGTTATGGAAATGATCGTTATATTGCTTTCCTTATGAATTTCCTGAATCAGCTCGTTAATTTCCGCTTTTCCCTGCGGATCCAGCATACTGGTGGATTCATCAAAAATAAGAATCTGCGGAGACATGGCAAGAACACCGGCAATCGCCACACGCTGCTTCTGCCCGCCGGACAGCTTGGTCGGTTCACTCTGCATATATTCCGTCATTTTTACCTTTTGTGCAAAACGTTCAATAATCGGCTGCATTTTTTCCGTTTCCACCTGATGATTTTCCAGACCAAACGCGATATCATCCGCAACGGTAGCGCCGATAAACTGATTGTCAGGATTCTGAAAGACGATTCCGACCTTATCGCGAATATCGTACAGGGTGTCTATGCTCAGCTCATCCTGATCCACATAAATATGTCCCTGATCCTTATCCAGCAGACCGATCAACAGCTTAGCAATCGTTGACTTACCGCTTCCGTTATGTCCGATAATGGTTGTATAGCTTCCCTCTTCAATCGAAAAAGAAACATGCTCCACTGCATTTGTTTCCTTATCATAAGAGAATGTCAGATCCTCCACACGTATTTTTTCCATGTTCTCACCTCAAAATTATAGCGTTTTTATTATACAACGAATCGAAAGTGAACACAATAAATCTACTGTGTAAAACAAAACTAACAACACAAACCATGGATTCTTCCTTATATGTATGAGGTTTCTTCAAAGACATCCTTATGAGAAACATCCACTTTACAGAGAAAAGTACGTACATGCAATCATAGAAATGCTAAAATAACATATATTAGATTTTGTCCAGCTATCACTTGCATGTTCCCACATGAAATATACACGCTGTATACAATAAAATACAAAACATATTATGCATTTTAAACGATTGTTCCGTAATTTTTATAAGTATGAATTTTTCCTTGCAAACCAGTAAGTGAAATGAAAAATATTTCAAGATGGATGATAAAGAACCTGCACTTAGAAATTAGGCAATCATTAAATTCGATTTAAATGTATTCACAATATTTATTATAAAAAGGCGTTTTGATTCGGTCAAATAAAGCAAGGCAGACAAAATAATCTAACTTGCTCTTCATCATATACTTACTTTTTAACCTGAATTTATTCTAAATCCATTTCTATTTGGCATGTTTTACATTCTCATAATAATTTAAATTTATTCTTGTCACCCTCATCATTTAAACAGGTATCCTCATTATCACCTTTGATTTGAACTATTATCGCAATAACCTCCGTTCTGCTATACTGCCAGTCAATACCTTCGCTATAGCATATAAAATTAGTTCAGCAGTTTTACGAACGGACTTACTTTAATAGACAACACATCTGACGACGATAGTCTTTTCTATTATGCTTCATGCATGATTTTCCTATACCATCTAATGCAAACAATAAAACAAAGAATATCGGAGATTGGCTGTGCGATTATAACACCTTTGATACCAAAAAAATAATTTCCAAGCATAATGATAGGAATGTAGAATAATCCTTGTCTAGCAACAGAAACAAATAGGGATGGCTTTACCAATCCGGATGATTGAAAGAATGTCGAGAATATGAAGATACCGCCTAATATTGGTGTAGAGATGGTTATAATCATGAGAAATAATTCTCCAGAATGTATTACCTCTTCATTATCTATAAACATCTGCATCAAGACTGCCTTCATGAGGATAAAGATTAATACAAAAAACATACCTAGACATAAAGATATTATATTGGCGGCTTTCATTGTTTCTTTAAGTTTATCTTTCTTTTTTGCTCCAACACAGTACCCTATCAAAGGCTGTATTCCCTGCCCAAGACCTACAGTTAGTTGAATTGGGAACAAATTAATTTTGCTGACTATTCCCATAGCTGCGACGGCAACATTTCCATACAGTACACAGTAGTTATTCAATATAATATTTGAGAAGCTTAACAGAATAGTAACTAAAGAACCAGGAATCCCAATCGATATAATTTCTTTTTGGAGTGACATAGCAAATGATACATCGTTAAAATGCAATGACAAATATACGTTTCTTTGAACATAATAGATATATAATAATGAAGTTACAACATTTGAAAAAACAGTTGCAATCGCTGCCCCCTTCACTCCCATATGAAAATATAATATAAAGATAGGATCTAAAGCAATATTTAATAAAGAGCCAATCACCAAACCATACATTGCTTTTTTTGTTTCACCAACCGAACGCAATGTAAACGCAAAAGCATTCGATATCATTATAGCAAGCGTCCCCAATATGATAATAAATAGATAATCATGTGAATAACTCCATGAATTAGTATCACAACCGATGATAGAAAGAATCGGATTTATGAATACTATGCCTAACACTGTGAAAACAAAGCCGCAGGCAAGTAAGATATAGAATGTATATGCAGAAGCTTTTTTCATTTCATGCTCATTTTTACTTCCCATCATTCTGGATATATAAGAAGCGCTCCCTATCCCAAACAAAGCACCTAGAGACATTAATACCAAAAACACTGGCATGGTTACAGAAATAGCTGCAACTTGATTAACGTCATTTACCTGTCCAATAAAATAGGTGTCTGCCATATTATACAAAATAGTACCCAGTTGCCCAATCATTGTTGGAAGTGCTAAAGCGAGAATTATTTTCCATACGGAATTTTCTTCCAATTTATCGATATTCATATACCTACTCTCCTCCTTTTATAATTTTGTAAAGGATTTTCGCCTTTATATGTTTACAGTCTATAGATATGATGCCATGTTCATATAAAATCATTTATGGTCACCGCCTATTTATCTTGTATAAAAAGATATGCTAAGCATATCTTTTTTGTTAAAGTGTATATGTTTCTATTGTATTACTAATAAAATTTGACTTTAGTTTCTCCTTGTATTTCAGAAATACATGTCCATCATACTGTTCATAAACATACTTAGATTCCCAAACTTCAACATTCACTATAACATCTTCATAATCTGCTGAAGTAAGGACATAAGTGTCTTTGCATCCAGCTACCTCTTTCATTTCCTCTGCGAATAATTGCGAATCTCTCATATACTCAGTTTTCTTTGACTGATTTACTTTATTTTTTACAAGAACAATGTACATGCACTCTCCCCCTCTAACTCTTTTCCATTGCTTTCAATTACTTTCTGGTACCAGTAGAAGCTGTCTTTTCGATACCGTTTCAATCCGTCTTCATAATCCACATAGATAAATCCATATCGTTTATCTCTATCCCCTGAAGCACTATAAAGATCTATACATCCCCAAGGCAAATAGCCCAGACACTCTACGTTATCTTTATCTACAGCATCTATAATTGCCTGAATATGCTGTTTTAGGTAAGCAATTCGATAATCATCATGCACTTTTTTATCTTTTGTCAGGTTATCATCTTTTACACCTAATCCATTTTCAACAATCATGAGCGGTAAGTTATAACGATCATAAAGATCATTCATTAAAATTCTCAGCCCCAGAGGATCAATTGTCCAGCCAAAGCTTGATTGCTTCAGCTTCGGATTCCTTAATGCCTGATACATCATTTGTAATGTTTCAGCATTTTCATTGATAGCATTACTTTCTTTTCCTACACAAACAGAATAGTAGTAACTAAATGAAATAAAATCGATTTTGGCTTTTTCATCTTTGAATAAAGCTTCTTCATGACGATATCCGTGCCAGCCATCTTTTTCAAATTGCTTTATGTTTTTTGAAGTATATTCACCTTTGCATAATAAATCTAAATAATCATAGGTCAACTCTTGATTATGTTGCTGGGCTAGAAATACATCTTCCGGATCACTGGTTAGGGGATATGCAAGTGAACTCGCTATCATACATCCTATTTTTGCATGAGGAAGTATTTCATGACAGCGCTTTACTGCATAAAAATGTGCAATATTCGTATTATGATAGATTGTATACGAAAACTCCTTATATCCCACTGTTTCCGGTGTCATCTTTTTCCCTATTCCAAATGTTGGCATTTTTAAAGTCATATTATTTTCATTTAAAGTCAGCCAATAGCTAACATAGCAGCCGAATTCCTGGAAACATGTATCCACATACTGTTTGAATGCGTGTACTGTTTCAATACCATACCATCCATTATAACGATCCACCAAGGATTGTGGCATATCCCAATGATACAATGTTACAACAGGCTCAATGCCAGACTTCTTTAACAATTTAAAAACTCTTTTATAAAAATCCACACCTTTTTGATTCAGACTGCCATCCCCATCCGGATATAATCTCGTCCATGCAATCGACATACGGAAAGCACGAAAGCCCATTTCTGCCAGTAGTTTAATATCCTCCTCATAATGGTGATAGAAATCTGATGTAATAGAATAATCTCTTACTTTATTTGCCCCCATCCATGCTTCGAATGATTGATCTACATTATGCTTCGAATTCTCTGTAATGACGTCATATATGGATTTTCCTTTGCCGTCCTCAAATGCACCTCCTTCAAATTGGAAGGAGGAAGTAGATCCTCCCCATAGAAATTCTTCGTTCATATAAGCCTCCTCTATAGTAACGTTATCATGGTTTCTCCACGTTTCACTTGATCTTTATCACATTCTAATACTTCTAAATATTCTTGTGAATTTGTAATGATAATAGGTGTCACAATATCGTACTCTAATTTTTTTATTTCCTCGATGTCAAATTCAAGAAGTTCATCTCCAATTTTTATTCTCTGATCAGGTTTTACGTAGGTTGTAAAATATTTGCCTTCTAACTGTACCGTATCGATTCCAACATGTATCATGATTTCTGCGCCATCATCGGATAACAAACCAATTGCATGCTTTGTAGGGAATATGGTTTTGACTATTCCCTTTACAGGAGAATATAAGATACCTTCCTCTGGAAGCATCGCGATTCCTTTTCCCATAGCTTCACTTGCGAAAGTTGAGTCATCCACTTCTGTTAGTTTTACGATTGCTCCGTTACAGGGTGCTTTGATTTCTATTTTTTTATTATCTTCTTTAATCGCATTTTTTATTTCAGGTTCTATGGTTTCATCCTTCTTACTCAATACTTTTGTCAACACAAACGCACTTATAAAGCTAACCACAATAACGACACCGGCATAGACAACGCCCATAATTGATCCATCACCAATATTAGCAGGCAATCCTACCAAGCTAGCGGATGCAATAGCATAGTATTTCACACCTAATAAGCCAGCTAAGATCCCACCAATGCCACTCGCGACAATAGTGGCATAAAACGGTGTTTTTCTTGGTAAATTGATTCCATACATTGCTGGTTCTGAAATGCCAAGTAATGCAGATATGGTCGCAGCATTTGCTTCTGCTTTTACATCTTTATTCTTAGACTGCATACCTACTGCGAAAGCAGCACCTGCCATTGCGATATTTTCCGCCAGCATCGCTGGCACAATGAGCGCTTCAGAACCATTCATTGCCAATGTGGTTACGATAACAGGAAAAGCAAAGGAATGCGTACCGGTAGCAATCATGATTGGCGTTAACGCCGCAATAATACCAACAGCCAAAAATCCAAGATTATCTCCAAGATATTGAACAAATTCAGATAAATAATCAGCTAAATAAGCACCAGCAGGTCCAATAACAATAAGCATGATAGGAACCACAATCATAGTCGATAACATAGGAACACTAAAAGCACGGATGACCTGTGGACAGATTTTATTGAAGAATTTCTCTACGTAAGATAATAGCCACACACTAAGAATAATGGGCAGAATCGTACTTGAATATGTTACATTCTTAATTGCGATACCAAAGAAATTCAATTGTTCCAATCCCAGTGCTTCAAAATTATTCAATTGCGGATGTAATAATATTCCACCCAGCAACATGGATAAGAATGGATTCGCTCCTAATTTTTGTGAAGCGGTGTATGCGACATAAATGGGCAAGAAGTAGAAACCAGCTTCTTTTATTAGATTCCAAACATAATAAGTAGGACTGGTGTCTGGTAATATACCTATCAGATTCAAAACCGTAAGGACTGCACCAACCATACCTGCCGCCATTAGGATCGGGACGATTGGTGTAAATATTCCTGAGATTACTTCAAAGAATTTATCAACTATTTTTTTCTTTTCTTTTGAGTTATCATTTTCCTGCTTCGTAAAAGTGCCTAACTGATTCAGTTCATGAAATACATCAATAACATCCGGACCGATACAAACCTGATACTGTCCATTTTTAATAATTACATCAATTACACCTTTTAACTCTTTAATGGACTTCGTATCTGCTTTATCAATGTCTTTTAATGTAAATCGCAACCTTGTTGCACAATGCATTACAAATGTTATGTTGTCTTTTCCACCAACATACTGAAGAATTTTCTTTGCTAAATCTGCATAATCTTTTTTCATCTTTTTTTCCACCTTTCGTTTATTTAGATTTGAGAATGTAGTAAACGATGGCGGTCTTGCCTACTTAAAGTCACAATCCGATTGCCCTTTGTACGTTATCTTAAAATTTTATCCCTTCCTTCCCATATAAAAATGCTAGATGTTGTTTACAACTCTTTCTATATGCAGCACGAGATACATCTTTTCTTCATCGCTGATCTCTGCATCATATGTCTTCAAAAAATACTTTTCAATTTTTTCTACACATAAATACGATTGAAAATACTTTTTACAAATAATAGAAAATAATTCATCGCTTTGCTCTATCTTATTTAGAAGCTGTTTATGTTTGACTCTTTGTATAAAAAACTTCAAATGTGTGACAAACCTAAGATAGTTCATGGAGTCTTCATTAATCTGTATGTCAAAATGATACGATACAAGCTTACAGATTGCTTTCATGTCTTTCATTTCATTCTTAATTTCTTCCATACTGCAGGAAGATGAGGTATTCACGATATGCATTGCGATAAAGCCAGCTTCAGGTTGCATCAAATGACAGTTCAACCGATCATTAATCATCGTGATTGCTTCACTGCCTATCTGATATTCTACCGGATAATAATGTTCAATTACCCAAATCATTTTATTACGAATCTGCTGCCCCTCTTTTGAACGCTCTACAGCATAATGAATATGGTCTGTTAGTAATAAGTATAAACTTTCATCTAGTTTTTTCTCAAGTTTTTCCTCCGCCATCAAAATAATTTCTTCTGTTAGCTTGATATATTCCATAGGGATATCCGAGATAAGTTCATAGAATTTCGACTTGTTTTCAGATTTTTTTAAAGAAAATATTTTATCTACACTGCATAAAGGGATTTCATCATCAATTTTTCTCTTAAATGCAATACCAGATCCAAGCAGAATGACTTCATTTTCATTTTCGTCAAGTGAGACTACAGCATTATTATTTAATATTCTTTTTATTCTCATATCTATTCTCCTATCCTCCTTAAAAAAACAAGCAAAACCTAAAAGAAATCTCTTTTTCTTTTGGTCTTGCCTACTTAAAGTCACAATCCTTTGTCATATACATTGTATTCTATGTATTTTAAAATGTCAATATATTTTATTTATTAAATATACTTTTTTCAAACCATTTACTTATCTATTATGATATAATATAGATATCTATCTT
Source organism: Erysipelatoclostridium sp. DFI.2.3 (assembly GCF_019132535.1). Classification (NCBI taxonomy): domain Bacteria; kingdom Bacillati; phylum Bacillota; class Erysipelotrichia; order Erysipelotrichales; family Coprobacillaceae; genus Thomasclavelia; species Erysipelatoclostridium sp. DFI.2.3. The sequence continues at coordinate 153,020 of NZ_JAHOOJ010000006.1, forward strand.
ATGGAGGTTCATATGAATAAAGATATACAAATACTTACATCTGAGCACAATGGTCTAATAGGGAACCTGATTCATGAATTAGATAAAAAAACACTTACTGTTTATAATACCGCATTGAAAGAATTTAACATAACGTTTCAACAGGCAATGATTATTTTATTCATATACGTGAGCAAAGAAGAAATATATCAAAAAGACATTGAGAAACAAATGGGATTGACAAATCCGTCTGTAACCGCTTTGATGCGGAACATGATAAGTAAAGATTTTGTGTATAGAATACAAAGTATAAAGGATGCGAGATATTTTCATTTGCATTTAACACCAAAAAGTCTTTCGATGGTTGATGAAATAGCCAGTAAGATTATAAAAACTAATAAGATTTTATTAGCTCCATTATCAAAGGAAGAGGTAGTCACTTTACAAAGGTTATTGTGTAAACTATTATAATGGCACTATTTCTTTTTAGTTTATCCTTGTTTTAGTGACCATGAGATTCGTATTCAGAAGAACGCTCATCTTTGAAACAAAAAGAGGCAGAAATTAGCAGGGAGTTATATAATTTTCAATCTCGATTTTCTATCCAAAATGACATAACACAAGATGAATTTCATACTTTTGAAAATAACAGCTAATATAAACCTAAATATAAATAAATATTTTATTTCATTTTCATGTTTAATACTGTCATTCTTGTATAACGCTGAGCAGTTATGCTTCCACTAAAAAACGACCTGAGCTATGCTTGCACTGATAACCCTTACTCTTTCCTGTGAATCATAAAGACCTATCAAGATTAAGTGGGTATATCCCAATATCATAAACATGCAATTTATATGGAATACCAACAAAAAAAGAGCTGTAGTACCTACTAGCCAGTTTTTCACGACTATTCTCTACAACTCCTTATTTCTATAAAATGTATACTGTTATATCACTTCTTGATTGCGTCAATCGGACGCTGGCGTGCAATTCTGGTAACCGGAAGGATGCAGGCAATAAAGGTTACAACCGCAACGATCACCAGCATCAGCAGCGGCTGACGCAGCGTGATGATGACCGGTGAAATCAGAACACCGATTTCATCCTTGGCAAAATTATTGGTTATCAGCGTTACCAGCTGCAAGCCTATCATGGTAATTACATAGGAGATTGCCGCCAGCATGACGCCCTCCCAGATAAAGATTTTCAAAACATCTGTGCTTCTTGCGCCGATGGCACGCAGAATACCGATATCCTTTTTACGATAGGAAATCGACACAATGATAAAATTCATCATCAGCACTGCCGCAAAGATGAACAGTGCGATGCTTGCATAGAAGAATACCTTGGTAGCGAAGCTCGCAAAATCCTTGATGCTTTTAACATCCTGTGTAGCTACCGTGTTGGCATACAGATTGTTGTTGATCTCATATTTTTCAAGAAACGGCTTCAATGTGGTATCATCAAAGCTGCTCAGCAGCTCACTGACATACAGCGTATCCGGAATGTAAGGGGCGATCAGTTCCTTATTGACAATGTTATCATTGATCTGATAAACATCCTCCATACTGAAAGTTCCCTCCGGCATCAATATACCGGCAATCCGCACCTGCTGCTTCAAAAGCTCACCGCTGTTTCCAAAGCCCTCATCCACATGCAGCTCCACATTTCTTCCAATCAGCCGCTTTGCATGATCCTGCAAAGTCTTGCGAATCTCTTCTGTGGATTTCTTTACCATGGCATCACTATAGAAGCTCTCTGATTTTCCCAGAATAAACATCAGCATATCCGGTGAAAGCAGGATTTCATCTTTTTTTACGCTCTTTGTGGAAACCATTCCTGTTCCATCATAATAGGAAACCGCCTGCGCAGGATAGGCCAGTGAGGACATGCCCTTATCCTCATCATTGACCCGCAGAAATAGATTATGCCTGCTGCTGTCCAGAACGGTTCCCTTCTGCTGCTTCACTGTATTTACAAAGCCCTCTTTCACATACAGCTTATTACTGCTTATATTTGCTATATTTCGGAATTCACGAACGAGCTTGTAGGTTTCACTGTCGATATTATTTGCACTGACCTTCTTCAGGGATTCATATTTGCTGGTATCCTTACTTACAATCCCGCTGATGCGCATCCATGTATCACCGATTGGCAGCTTTACGTTTTGCAAGATATCATCATATGATTTCGGAAATTGCAGCTTTCCTTTTTCATCTGCGATTCCCTGTGTAAGGATGATATCCGCCAGATAGGAGGAAATCGCCATTTCCTTGTAATCCTTTGGAAACCTTCCCTTGATATCCTTGAAGCCCAGAACATCAAAGCTGCTCATTTCTGTCAGCTTATACTGTTCGACAGCAGCGGAATATGCTGTACTGTCCAGCTCCTCAATTCCCAAATCGCCCAGACGCAGCGGCATCGTATCCCAGGAATAGACCTTTGCGAACTTCTGCTGCGGATTCTCCTTTAAAACAGTTTTTATATCTGCATCCTTTATCTGCGTATCCATTCCGGTATAAATAACGTTTCCCTGATCATCGATATACTGATAACGAACACCCGCATACTGCTCCTGTAATTCCTCAGCCGCCTTATACTGCGCATTGACAGAGCTGAAGTTTCCAACGGCATCCGAAAGAGCCAGCAGCAGCAGGGCAAAGCTGGTCAACAGAATGGTGAATACCATTCGGATCTTCTTATGCCCCAGACAGGAAAAGCCAAGACGGAAGCTATCCTTAAACGGCAGATGGGAATGAATTGCTTCAAACACCTCGGCGTGTTCTTCAACATCAGGCGCGCTATCAGCTTCCACAACACCATCCTTAAATTCAATGATTCGATCCGCATAGGCTTGTGCAGATTCCCGGTCATGACTGACAACGATCACCAGCTTTTCTCTGCTCAATTCCTTCAGAGTATCGAAAATCTCTTTCCCTGTCGCAGAATCCAAAGCCCCGGTCGGCTCATCCGCCATCAAAATTTCCGGTTCCTTAATCAAGGCACGGGCAATCGCAACACGCTGCTTCTGTCCGCCTGATAATTCATTCGGATATCTTGCCGCATAGCCGCTCAGCCCCAGTCGCTTCAGCATTTCTTCGATGTCCGCATGGGATGCTTCCTTCTGCTGCAGCTGCAGCGCCATGGCGATGTTCTTCTCAATGGTATACTCCTCCATCAGATTAAATTCCTGAAAGATAAACCCCACATACGTATTGCGGTAGGAATCATAGTCCGATTGCTTGAAATCCGCAGAGCTTTTCCCATTGATGATGATTTCCCCTGCATCCGCCTGATCCAGTCCTCCGATGATATTTAGCAGGGTGGATTTCCCTGACCCTGATTTTCCTAAAACAAACACCATCCCGCGCTGTGGAAAGCGCAGATTGATATCCTTTAGAGCCTCGGTTTTCACTCCCTTTGCTGTTTTATACGTTTTTGCTATATGTTTCAGCTCCAGCATTGTATTCTCCTCCCTGTACATGTCACAAACTGTACTACTGTATCTATTACACTAATACACTATATGAAACAGCGGGATTTGTCAATGTATTCCTAGAAATGTGACCATTTTGTAAGGTTCAGGATAGCAACGCATACAGTATGGTGTATGTATTCTGATTTAAACAGAAAAGACGTAGAACATTGCTTATCTATCGTGTTACCCTCTACGATGTCATCTTTTCATAGAATGAAAATAAAAAAGGATTTATCAGTCAGCAGCTATGAAACGCTTTCATCCTGCTTTTGATAAATCCTATTGCTGTTATAGATGCTGTGCAGCTCTGTAAACCAGACCTGATGAACGCTGATGCGTGCTTGCCCTGATGATATCACTTATGAAATTCAGACATGCTTTGATCAAATTGATTCGCATCCTTTTTCCGATACAGCCTTCGCGATACGATAAACCCCTTGTGACTTTTGAACTGCTTGTTTAAAAAATCATAATAAGCTCCCGGAGATATAATACCGCTGAGGTCAAACAAATTCAAGCCGATAGAGCTCAGCAGGTTTCCAAGAAAAAAAACACAGTTGCTCGATACCACAAAAAAGGTTTTCAGCTTTCCTTCTCGTATCTTATAAAATCTGGCTTCCGGTGATGTACGGGTAACACGGCTCAGATAGTCATCACAAGCCCCCTTGCAGGGAAGTCCCTTTTGCTTTAGCTGCTCGTCACACTCAAAATCACAAAAGGTTTCAAATACCTCCAGAATGCGGTCATTCAGCCTTTTTTTCTGTTCCTCATTCAGGGATACACCAAAACCGATCAGTGTCTTATTCTCATTCTCCAGACAGTTACGAATATAGGTATCCTTTGGTGCGATAATGACGACACCATCCCCCAGTGTACCGAATAAATGCCGGTTATGCGGATCATAACAGCCATAGGATATGACCAATCCACGATATACGACATCCGCATGTCCAAACATAGCGGGTCCACTTGGCGCTAAATGTATCAGTACCTCCATATCAACGGGAATATCCTCTTTTATGGCATCAAAGCGTTCCTTGATTTCATCCTCTTTATCCTTGTTCAAAAGGGTACTCATCAGATGTGGAGGAATAACGGCAGACAATACCGGAGGTACCGAGAGCTGAATTTTCTGATCCAGCTTATCCCCGCTACCGCTCGGAAGAATTTCCCGTATCAGATCAAGCAGGGTGTTTCCTCCGTAAATAAGGAAATAGGCACCCAGAAAAAAGCTGATTACATCCTCATGTGCGCCCGGATTTACAATCAGAAAAAAGGCTATGATCAAATCGCCGCATAGAAAAATCACCTTCATAAACGGAATCGGCAGCCGATCCTTGATTTTGATATAAAAGACGATGATTTTGATAATGGCATGCAGCAGAATCCAGCAGCCGATCAAACGCGGAAAGATGGCGAAAAAGGTTTCCGGGATCGCCAGTGATATGATAATCGCAATCAGCCACACGATGATATCCAGAAACTGTCCGCCCTTGTGCTTCAGCTTGCGGTAATTCAGAATCATATTGAAAATACGAATAACACCGGCGACGGATATACCGATAACAAGCGTTGTATACAGCCAGTTCCAGACAGCAAGAGAATCGAAGATAAAGGAAAAACCGAGCACACAGAAAAACAGCCCGGTCGCAAACATAGTAAAATAATTAAAATTTTTCTTCAGCATGCCCTCATCTCCCTACTTCCTATAATTATAGCGAAAAGAAAAAATTCCGCAATCTATTTTTCTGGATAATACAAAGAAAGAACCATAGCGGACATGTGTTGGATACATATTCATGCAGCATAAAAAAATATACATACGTTATATGCCTGGTCTGTGCTTCAATGCATATTCCCTGTTCTCCTGAAATTGGTACCGCCTGTCCACGTTAGACCGTTTCCAAGCTTACGTAATACTCAAATGCTTCCCCTTTCAGAAATACAGACAGTATGATCAACAGGCTGCTTTTGCACGCATTGTCGAAATGGATATGAATTTCTGTTTCCCCAAGTATGAAATCAGAATCAGGTATGCCTTTGATATGTGAGCCTTTTTCACCACAAGATCCATCAGCCAGTTTAGAGAAAAACGTAGTTATGTTATCCTGCAACGTCTAGCCACAGCCTTGTAATGGATAACGCAGACTGCTGCAGGAGTCAGATAGAAATTATTTTTGTCTGGATCCAAAGTCATTGGAATGGATACCGTGGCTCCTATTGGAACCAGGGAGTGCCAATAGCCTTAACCATCATTTCAAATGGAAGGTTTTCGGCGCTAGACGATATACTAGGAGAAGCGCAATCGGGATATATAGAAGTGTAGCAGCCAAAACACCGCTGACAAACAACAGACTTCCCTCCAGCTGCATGCAGAAATAGCAAAAAAGATACACAAGACCGTTGAGGATGGACATAAACGGGTTTTTCATATCAAACTGCTCATTATACGGCTGAAAGATATAGTAGACAAACAGATAATGAACACTGAAAAACACAGCCAGACAAAGCAAAGCAAAATCAAACAGAAGAAGCGTGGAGAGAGTATAGGGCAATCCAACAAGCACAACGGTGCTATTCATATACAGGCAAAGCACCATGATCAGCAGGAGATTATAGTAGCAAAGCTTTTTTAAGCGAAGTCGGAAATTTACCAGCACCGCCTCCCTGCTACGATAATAGCTGTAATGCAGCAGCGATACATCACAGTTCATAAACATCGCCTTACAGACACGCTGTGAGATGCTGAGGATATAGGAAAGGAATACAAATGGCGGAAGCAGCTCCAGAATATCCTTCGTGAGTTTCATATCATCCTTCAGCACGATCAGCAAACATGTCCCTGCAAGCCAGAGTGCTGTCATGACAGCCAGACGAAACCTTACCGGCTTATAAATCAGATGCTTATGACGGCGGAAGAATAGTTCATTTAAAAGGGCATAGCCCGTATTCTTTGTTCGATATTGCAGCTCCTCACTCGTATAGCTCTTTTCATCCACCGCTACCTCCATCTGCTTCATCTGGCTGCTGTCCAGCTTCAGTATTTCATAATTCTCCACAAGCAGACATGTCAGCAGCTCACTGTAAGCATGATAGCTGCTTTCAAAACGCAAATAGGGAATGATGGCTGCTGCACACACAAGTGCAAAGATGCAGAACAGCCATGGAGTAAAGCTGAAATCCACATTCAGCCAGTATAATGCATACAGCAAGATCAAGGAGCCAAGTGGAATGAGGAGCTTCCATGTATTCGCTTGCAAATAAAAGCTGTTTTTCCTTTGAAAGCGCCGCATCTGCAGCATGTCCATACACTGATGGGAGCCCAGATAGCCGAATCCGGCCATAAATGCATACCAGAAGGGAAACGAAAACATAAAGGACAGAAGCAGGCACGCCAGGAAGAGTCCGATCGCATTCATGCTATAGCTGTACCAGCTGCGGGAGCACAGACAGCGTCTGGCTGCCATATGCATCTGGCGGCTGAGAATAAAGGTTTCATCGTCCGCTGTGAGAAGCTTGCTGTTGCTTATGCTTCCTGCCACAAGACTTAACAGTACAAAGCCAAACAGAAATCCATTTCTAATCTGCACATCATTCGCACCCTTTTGCAGATTGATCAGCGGCACAGCAATCACCACAAACAGATACAGCAGATTCTTCAATAGGTTCATCAGGACATCCACCAAGAAGGAGAAGACACTCAGCACTCCCTTTAGATTTACAGCCGCATAACAGGATTCCTTCAAAAGCCTGCCAATCAGAGGGAGTTTTTTAAAGTAATAGAAAAATCCGTTCACCTTTCTGGTCATCCGAATCCGAAACAGCAGCAGAATATCACTCAGCATGCTTTACTTCCTCCTGCAGCAGTGAAACGATGCGATCCTCAAAATCATTTTGTTGCAGCAGATCATGACCGAGCTGTTCCAGTACCCCGTTATGCAATAGCACGATCTCATCACAGAGATCTCTTGCCAGCTGCAGAATATGGGTGGAGAATATGAGAATGTGTTCCTCCTTCATTTCCAGCAGCAAATGCTTCATTTCATTTGCCACAACAACATCAAAGGATGTCAGCGGTTCATCCAGTAAAATGATCTTCGGCCGTGAGATCAGAAATCCCAGCATCTGCAGCTTGTTCTTCATACCGTGACTGTACCCCTTAATCAGACGATGCCGGTCCTCCGCTACGATGCGCATCAGATCAAAATAGGAATCTATGGTCTTGGCAGAATCAATTTCCTTTGCATGAATATCCATATAAAAGCGGATATATTCAAAACCAGTCATAAATTCAGGCAGAATCGGGCTGGAATATGCATAGCCGATATCTCTGTCCTCTACCTTACGCAATTCTCCGTGCTCCTCAATCAGAACATCACCCTCACAGGGTATCTCGTGAGAAATGCAGTTAAACAGCGTCGTTTTACCACTTCCGTTCCTCCCCAGCAGGCCATAAATCTTCCCCTGTTCAAAAACAGCGCTGCCCCCTTTCAGCACTACTTTATCGTCATAGGTCTTCTTTACATTTTGTATATGCAGCTTCATAGGTATCCTCCCGGTTGTCCTTCTCTAATGCAGACACTGTATCCGTGTTTGACCGCTTATTTTACCGGCTATTTGATGGTCATGCGACAGCCTACGGCATCTGTAAGTTCAGGATACTCGTACGAAAATCATTTGTCAATTAAAATCAAGGATTTGCGTCATGATATTGTAATCCTGCAGGACACTGCCTATAATGAAGATAGAAGAACAGGAGGCTATTGTATGCGCAATCATGAGGTTACACAGCGTCATCCTCTGCTGGATGAGCATGGCAGTTTGAAAGAGGCAGGCTGGTCCCGTTCATTGCTGCAGGAATATCGCAGAGAGGATATTAAAGCAAAACGCTGGAGAATCAAGGAATGGGATTATTATCTGATACTGAACGATTTTTACGGTGTCGCCTTCACAATCTCCGATGACGGTTATATCGGACTGCAATCCGTTTCTCTTCTTGATTTTAAGAAGGGCTGGGAGCATACCGAAACCATACTGAACGCATTTCCAATGGGTAAGCTGAAGCTGCCGACCAGCTCGGAAAGCGGCTCCTGCCGATACAGGGATAAGCGACTCGATATGGAATTTCAGGTCATGAAGGGCAAACGCATTCTTCGCTGTGATTTTCGGAACTTCTATGAAGGAAAACCATTCCATTGTGAAATCACGCTGCATCAGCCGGATATGGACAGTATGGTAATTGCGACACCGTGGAAAGAAAAAAAGACCGCATTTTACTACAATCAGAAAATCAATTGCATGCGTGCTGAGGGAAATGTCAGCTTTGACGGTAACACAATACACTTTGATCCACAGGATTCCTTCGGAACACTGGATTGGGGGCGTGGGGTATGGACCTATGACAACACCTGGTACTGGGGAAACGGAAACGGCCTTGTGGAAGGAAAACCGTTTGGCTTCAATGTCGGCTACGGCTTTGGTGATACGACAGCGGCCAGTGAAAATCTACTGCTGTATGATGGTGTTGCACACAAGCTGGAGGATGTTACCTTCCACATACCGCCGGACAGCTATCTCAAGCCTTGGCGTATTACATCCAGCGACGCACGCTTTGAAATGTCCTTTCGACCGATTCTTGATCGTTGTGCGAAAACAAGTGCGCTCATCATTGTAACGGATCAGCATCAGGTTTTCGGCTACCTCAGTGGAACGGCCGTATTGGACGATGGAAGCATATTGAAGCTAGAGGATATGCTTTGCTTTTTTGAAAAGGTTCACAACCGCTATTAAATCATATCATTATTTTCAATTACCTATGTGATATGATTACATCCATAGGGCTTACGTATCATCTGTTCTAAAAGCCGAATAGGTCATTTCTACTTTAACGGGAGATAAGAAAATGAAAGCAAAAATAAGGTTGTCATTTATATTCGCCTGCGCAATCATTTTATCCGCATGTGAATTCAGCAAGGATACGGTTGATCCAAAGGATTATATGAACTATAATTATAAAAATCACGAGCAATTAAATGTTATAGAAGATAAGCAAAGCTTACTATATTTACTAAAACAAGGGGACACCTATCATCTGTTGATTTTTAAGAAGGATGGTTCATCCTATTCCTATGAAGGCGGCAGAGAATCTGATACACCTTTTGGCTATATGAAGGTTGGAACGCCCGATAATATCCATATCGTTATCTTTATCGATAACAGTATCGTGAAAGCAGAGCGCTATGAATTTGATTTGCGTGCTTCCAAGAATGATAAAGATAAGCTCACCATATCACTGGATGGATTATCAAATCTGGATACCTATCTTATCAAAAGCTATGACTTCCTTCCGCCTTATTCAAGTATTTCACAATTACGTTTTTACGATAAGCATGGAAAACGCATAGACGAAACAGTGTTAATTGATTGAAAAAAAAACCCGGTGCATAAAACTGGGGGGTTTTTCTTTACGAAAAAAATCTCTATAGTGCTATGAGCATTCAGCGAATAAAAGCAAGTGTTTCAAAGCTGAGAAAAAGACGCCGCAGTATGTGACGTCTTTCTATTTGTATGGCTTAATAAATAACCTTACTGCTCCATCCCTGATATTTACCATGATGCAGCTTCGCTTCGCCGGCAATATACAGGATATTTCCCATCAGCTTGACATCATCAATCGGTGTGATATGCAATACAATCAGCTCCAGGTCTTCATCCCCTCTTGTGATGACGAAGCCCTTATTGATAACCTCATTTTTAAAGCTGTCCATATCCTCGGCTGTCTGGAATACCACGCTGTGCTGAACCGGACGCTCATTTTCATGTACATCACCCTCCTGCAGCATGTCATCCATCAATTTCTTTGCCTGCTCCTTCAGAGCTGCCGTTTCACTCTTCAGGAGAGACGGAAAATCCGTATCAAATTCCTCTGCAGCATCCTGAACGATATCCTTTGCTTCCGCTGCCTGATTCTTCACAGCATCCGCAAAATCCTCAGCTGCTTCTTTTCCTTCTTCAAAAGCATCCTTTGCAAGATCTTTCAAATCCTCTGCAGCATCCGCAGCTTCTTTTTTCACAGTCTCCATACAGGAAGCGGGATCACTGATCGGACCTTCTTCAATTTCGTCATCCATATCCATTTCATTCAGGTCATCCTCATCCTCAAGAAGTCCCTGATCAAGATCAACGATCTGTTTTTCCTCATCCTTTTTCAGCTTGTAGGCAACCAGTGCCGCAGCTCCGGCAATTACCGCCAGTGCAGGTATTATCTTTTTCATAGTATCACCACTTTCTTGTTTCTATTGTATCACAAAACATGCGAAATGATACATGAAATAGCTTAATTTCAGGAATAGTTTCATTCCTTACTGCACCGGCTACGCCTTTTCTTTCCGATCTATACTCACACTTTTTTTCTGCTGATTCCCACACCGTCTCCAAAATCATAAAATTGTGTATCATAATCCTCACGCTGCTTCAGATACTCGACAAAATTTCCGATTTTACGTACCAGACTACGCAGATTGCGGCTTTTAATGTTTTCCGGATGCTCTACCAGACCATGGAATTTCAGATTATCCGTTATTACATATCCGCCCTTTTTCAGCAATGGCTCATAGCGCTCGAAAAACTTAGTGTACTGTGCCTTGGCCGCATCGATGAACAGCATATCAAAGCTTCCCTCAACGACTGTCTCCAGTGCATCACCAAACAGCAGTGTGATCCGGTCCTGCAAGCCGCTTCTTTTTACATACTCCACAGCCTGATCATAGCGATCCTTATCCCGTTCAATCGTGGTGATCTGTATATCCATATCCAGCATTGCCATACGGATTGCCGAATAGCCGATGGCACTTCCGATTTCCAGCACATGCTTCAGATTATGCTCCTTCAGAAAGGAGCACATAAAATCAATGCCCTCCTTCTGCATAATCGGCACATCATGTTCGTGCGCATACATCTCCATTTCTTCTATCAGCGTCATTTCGTATCCCCTTTTTCTATAACAGGTATTTCTGTAATCACCTTTTTTGTTCGTGCATACAGATCATTCAGGCGAACCTTCTGTCCGTCCACACCATTTAATCCATGCTGTTCCGCCAGCTCCTCGCTGTAATCACTCAGCTTATATACTGTGAAATTCTTTCTCGTATTCATAATATCCGCAGCATCTCCAGTATAATGTGTAATCAGTGGTTCCCATTTCACATTCTGGATGGAAATTTCACTGCTTTTTGCGTCTTTTACAAAATCGAAACGGATCATACCGCCAAGAACGTTATTTACATCCAGCATTCCATTCAGAAAATTGCCAAGTGAGTAAATGACCAGCGTCTTATTTCCATCCTTACCATCCATCCATGTTACCGGCTGAATCACATGCGGATGCTCACCGACAACAACATCAACACCCAAATCCGCAAACAGCTTTGCATACTTCTTTTGAAACTCCGTAGGGGCTGAAACATTTTCATCACCCCAATGCGCAGAAACAATCACAACGTCGCTGAGCTGTTTTGCCTTCTTCACATCCTCGCGAATCCGGTCCTCATCGAAATAAGCAACACTGTAGGGATTGGGTGGTTCAATTCCGTTTGTTCCATAGGTATAGGCAAGAAAGGAAAATGTGATTCCCTTGCGTTTGATTGTACGTATCGTATCCCGATCCTTCTGGGAGGTATAGGTTCCAGCTGTAATAATGCCCTTCTGTTTTGCCCAGATTTCATGAGAATAATCAATTCCCTCCTGATATTTATCCAGACAGTGATTGTTTGCCGTATTCACGATATCAAAGCCGGTATCCGCAACATTTTTAGCGATATCCGCAGGCGTGTTGAATGTCGGATATCCACTGATACCAAGCGCATCTCCGCCAACAATGGATTCCTGATCGATATAAGCAAGATCCGCTTTCTGAATATCCTTCTTTACATGCGTATACATTTCCGTAAAATCATATTTTCCATCATTCATCTCACCGGCAGCAGCATCCGCCTGCTTATATATCATTTCATGAATCAAATTATCTCCGACTCCGACAAAGGATACCGTTGTATTTTCATTTTTCGGATCCTCTTTCGGTGTTTCTTTTTCCTTATTCTCTGATGTACTGCATGCACACAGCAGCAGACTCAGCATCAAAACCATAAGCTTTTTCATTTCTGCACATCCTTTCTGGCAATATATTCATCCAGTGTAAGCCCCTGCTTCACAATTTCCTTAGCAATATCCTTTCCGACATAGCGCAGATGCCAGGATTCATACTGATAACCGGTCACATCCACCTTATCCTCAGGGTATCGCAGGATGAAGCCATAGTCTGCGATATGTTTAAGCAGCCAGTCATAATGCTCTGAGTTTTCAATTTCATTGAAATTTTCATTGTTAATGGTCACATCCACGGCAAGGGCGCTGTTATGCTCACTCTGTCCCGGGCGGGCATAGTATTTATCCGCATACTCCTTTCCCTGACTCTGCTCATAATAATCATACAGATTTTTCTGATATGCAAAGCTGCGATAGCTTGCAATTGCCTTGATATTGATTTGCTTTTCTTTTCCTGCCTTCACCAGCTCGGAAAATGCATTCGCAACCTCCTTGCGTAGATACTGAGGCTCGCTCTGACAGGAAAAATCTTCTCCAATTACACAGGCATTCGGAGTCTTTACCAAATTCTTAGGCTCATAATCATCCGGCAGCCGGTGATATTTATTAACCAGCAGTGCTACATCATCAGTATCCCTGATTATATCAACGTTGGTGAAATATGGCTGATCCAAGCCGATATTAACTTTCGTAACAATGTCCTGTACTGCCCTTTTTCCGTCATCGTATGCAATATAGCGCTCGGTTAACTCCTTGTGGTAGTATGGAAGCTTTAAAAACTCGCTGATGCGCTTCGCATCGTAATCCTTTTTCACAAAGGCAGTTGCCTGATCCAGATTCTTATCTGTTGTGATGGCACAGTAGACACTTCCCTTGTCCTTTACAAGCTTGTCGCCTGCCTGCTTCACAGCCGCAAGATTATCACAGCTTTTTGTATCCTCTACCCCATACTGTTTTAGGGCGTCCTCTTCCTCGTTGGAATTGCAGCCGGCAAGCAGAAACCCTGCCGTCATAAGTATCATCAGTTGTTTTCTCATATGTACATCCCTCGCTCCACCATATTATAACAGTTTCTGTTTATTCGTACAGTGACATCCGCAAAAAGCAGGTGAATCTTCCCTGTTTCTTAATATTATATATGGGAAGCTTGCTGTTTTTCCTCAATAATACGGCTGTCTTATGAAGCGGCGGACATAATGGAAAAAAGCGAACTCTATACAGGAATGTAGAGTTCACTTGTTTTCTATGCTTATACATCGCCCAGATATTCCTCCAGCGTGATCCCCTGTGACATAATCCGGGATGCGATTTCTTTCCCAACGTAGCGAACATGCCATGGCTCGTATTGATAGCCTGTAATGCTTTCCTTACCTGCCGGATAGCGCAGAATAAAGCCATAGTCTGCACAATGGGCATTCAGCCATCTCCCACCCGGCGTATTGCCATACCCGTTATCCAAGGCACCGATGTCAAAGGCAAGACCGCTTTGATGCTCCGAATGTCCCGGTCTTGCTGAATAGGTATCAGCAAGCTCCTGTCCATCCTGTGCGACATAGCTGTTATACAAGGAAGCCTGATATGCATAGGAACGATAGCCGCTGATCAGCGGCATGGAATAACCAGCAGCCTCAGCTCCGACCTGAAGCTGCTGCAGAGCTGCGTAAGCATTGGAATCCATCCCTCCGTAATTCTGTGGCAGTGCATGCTTTTTATTCACCAGAAGCACTCCGTTGACGTAATACGGCTCGACAGATGCAGCTTCGGAACCTTCTGTCTGTGATGATGACGCTTCATCAGAAGAAGAAGGATTTTTTTCCTTCAGCTCCGGCTCTGTTTTTTTCTCTACCGTTACCGTAAACTTTTTTTCTGCACTGTTTCCATTTAAATCCTGTGCATGTATGGTGATGGTGTAGCTCCCCGCCTCCAACACATTCAGTTTGCTGTCAATCCAATAGCTTCCGGCTGCTTTTTTGTTTGCTTTCTTCAAGGGTCCGTCAATCGGATCACGAACGCTTTTTATATTATCTGCGACATCATACTTCTGCCCATATTCCAGTGTAATATGATTCTCCTTCAGCTTTATTGTCGGTTTTCTTGTATCCTTTACTTCAACCGTATACGGTATTTTTTTCGTCTGCCCTTCATAGGTCAATACATAGGTGATTGTCTGACTACCTGTTTTCTTTGTATTAACGTTCGGGTAGGTTTTCACTTCACCAAATGAATGCTTTACAAAGGAGCGGCTGTCTATCTTTTCCCCATATTCCAGAATCTGGCGATCCTTTTGGAATGTTATCTCCATCTTTGCATAATCCTGTTCCTTTTTTTAATTTTGTGGCCAGATATAGCCAACAACGGCGGAAGCTGCAAGTATTATCGCAATACCGGCAATGAGAACTTTTTTCTTCATTCGCATGAGCTACCCACATCCTTTACAACACTATAATACTACAATGCAGGTAAAAAGAATACAGGTAACCTTTTTTTCAATATAAAAAGACACTGCTGAATCGTATGTTAACGAAACCACAGATCTGTATTCAATTTCTTTTTTTCCATCAAATACATGATATGTCTATCGCATAAGATTATTTGTTTAATGCGAATGCATGAATCCTCCATATTCATAAATTTAATACGGGAGGAATTCTATTATCGCCTGCACAACAACAGTTGTGATCATACAGGAGCCCTCGTCAAACAATTCCAGTTTAACAGCTGATCTGCCTTTGTCACTGGTCCTAAAAAAGGATGTCTAAATTACCGTAGGGATAAAAAAACTGCAGCGCTATGGATTTGCGTTGCAGTTCTCATGTTATTTATTTAACTAATTCAATGATTGCCATAGGTGCTGCGTCTCCGCGACGTACTCTTGTCTTAACAACACGAGTATATCCACCCTTACGGTCTGCATAAGCAGGACCGATTTCTTCAAACAGCTTCTGCAGAGCAGTCTGTCCTGTTTCTTCATTGACAACAACATCACGTACAAAGCTTGCAGCCTGACGACGAGCGTGCAGGTCTCCACGTTTTGCCAGTGTGATCAGTTCATCAACAACGGAACGAAGTTCCTTTGCTTTCATTTCAGTAGTTTCAATCTGACCGTAAGCGATCACGGATGTCGCCATGTTACGTAATAAAGCTTTACGGTGGTCAGCCTTACGTCCTAATTTACGATTCCACATTGGTCCATTAACCTCCCTTGCGAATATTTATTCGTATGACTTGAAACTCAGTCCCAAATCATAGATCTTATCTTTAACTTCCTTTAATGATTTCTTACCCAGGTTTCTTACACGCATCATTTCATCCTCTGTTCTCTGTGTCAGTTCCTCCACAGTCTGGATTCCTGCACGCTTCAAACAGTTATAGGAACGTACGGATAAGTCAAGGTCTTCAATCATCATGACAAGTCCCTTATTCTGTACCTCACCCTGTGCTTCCTTCATCACGGATTCCATATCGTTTACTGCTTCGTGAACATTCGTCAGCAGCTCCAGATGGTCGATCAGAATTTTGCTGGCAAGTGCTACGGCTTCTGCAGGACTCAGTGAAGAGTCTGTCCAGATTTCCAGAGCAACCTTGTCATAGTGAGCATCCTGTCCAACACGAGTCGGCTCCACATTATAGGATACCTTTTCGATTGGTGTATAAATTGAATCTGTGTAAATGATTCCCAGAGGCTGATTTGGTGTCTGGTACAGCTGCTTGTTTGTGTCAGCACTCACGTACCCGCGACCAATACGAGCCTGCAGTTCCATTTCCAGCATTCCGCCCTCTTCCAGTGTACAGATGTGCAAGTCCTTGCTTATTACCTCCACACCTTCCGGGCAAATGATATCAGCACCGGTTACTGCGCCTGGACCCTGTTTTGAGATACGCAGGGTATAAATTTCATCATCCTGAATACTCATCACAAGGGTTTTGATATTTAAAATGATTGCCGTTACGTCCTCTACAATTCCAGGAATTGAAGTGAACTCGTGGTAAACACCATCAACTTTAATTGAAAATACGGCAGCTCCCGGTAAAGAGGAGAGCAAAACACGTCTTAGTGCATTTCCAATGGTTGTACCAAAACCTCTTTCCAAAGGTTCAAACACAAACTTCCCGTAATGTTGAGATTCATCATATTCTTTTACTTCAAAATGTGCACGTTCGAATTTTTGCATAGTTTACCTCCTCAATTACAGTTAATCATTAACCACGTGGTCGTTTAGGTGGACGACAACCGTTGTGCGGGATCGGTGTCACATCGTTGATCAATGTGATTTCCAGTCCTGCTACCTGCAGAGCTCTTACAGCTGCTTCACGTCCTGGTCCCGGACCCTTTACGCTAACTGCAATTACTTTCATACCATTCTCTATTGCTGCTTTTCCTGCAGCTTCTCCAGCCATCTGTGCTGCGAAAGGAGTGGATTTACGAGATCCCTTGAATCCTAAAGCACCAGCACTAGACCATGCTACAGCATTTCCGTTTTCATCAGTAATAGTAACGATGGTATTGTTAAATGTTGAGTGGACATGTGCAACTCCACGAGCAATATTCTTGCGTGCCTTACGTTTACCACGTGAGTTCGCTTTTACGTTCTTTGCCATTATTTACTTCCTCCTATCGTCCTATTTCTTTTTGTTTGCTACTGTACGAACTGGACCTTTACGCGTACGAGCATTTGTCTTTGTACGCTGTCCGCGTACTGGTAATCCTCTTCTGTGACGGATTCCACGGTAGCATCCGATTTCCATTAAACGCTTGATGTTTAACTGAACCTCACGACGCAGGTCACCTTCAACCTTTACACCATCGATTTCGTTACGGATTGCATTTACCTGATCTTCTGTTAAGTCTTTTACACGGATATCTTCGCTGATTCCAGTTTTAGCCAGAATTTTTTCTGATGTGGAGCGACCGATACCGTAAATATACGTTAATGATACTACTACGCGCTTATCGCGTGGTAAGTCTACACCTGCAATACGAGCCATTACATTACACCTCCGTTAGTTTCCCTGTCTCTGTTTGTGTTTTGGATTTTCGCAAATAACCATGACGCGGCCTTTACGTTTGATAATGCGGCACTTATCGCATATTGGTTTGACAGATGGTCTTACTTTCATGCGTTTTCCTCCTTAATTCACGACTTACTTGTGTCGGAATGTTATACGCCCACGTGTTAAATCATACGGTGAAATCTCTACGGTAACACGGTCCCCTGGTAAAATGCGAATGTAGTGCATGCGGATTTTACCAGAAACGTGAGCCAGAATTTCGTGTCCGTTGGCCAGTTTCACCTTAAACATTGCGTTTGGCAGAGTATCTACGACAACTCCGTCAATTTCAATAACATCTTGTTTACCCATTATCTGGACGTTCCTCCTTATTCAGTGTTGTGAGTATTTCATACCCACGGTTTGTAATCACAATCGTGTGTTCGAAATGAGCTGCCTTGCTGCCGTCTCTAGTGACGACACCCCAGCCATCCTTCAACATTCTTGTCTGTGGTTTGCCCGCGTGAACCATCGGTTCCACTGCCAGCGTCATACCCTCCTGCAGGAGGATGCCGCGGCCTGCCGGGCCAAAATTTGGAACTGTCGGATCTTCATGGACAGAAGTTCCAATACCATGTCCTGCATAGTCTCTTGGAATCGAATACCCGTGCGTAAACACATATTCTCCGATTGCATGAGAAATATCAGTTAAATGATTCCCCGCTCTGGCCATTTTTAAACCTTCATACAAGGATTCTTCACTGACACGCATCAGTCGCTGATCTTCCTCGCTGAGCTTGCCAACGCCATAGGTCCAGGCAGAGTCTCCATGGTACCCCTGATAACAGGCACCGATATCTACTGAAACAATGTCTCCGTCGCATAAAACGGTATCGCCTGGGATACCATGTACTACGACAGAATTTATAGAAATACAGGCTGCTGCCGGAAAGCCGTACAGACCCTTGAATGACGGTGTTGCACCGTTTTCCAGAATCACATTTTCAATGATTCTATCCAATTCCTGCGTGGTAATTCCGGGCTGCATTGCTGCACTTGCTGCACGATGTGCAAGCGCAACAATTATACCCGCTTTTCTCATCTTTGTCAACTCCTGATTTGTTTTGGCTTTCACCATTCCTATTTCTCCAGAGCTGTCAGTGTATCATTCCATACGCTGTCAATCGGCTGACTCGCATCAATTCTTGTGACGATTCCCTTACTATCATAATAGTCAAGCACCGGAGCCGTCTGTGAACTGTACTCTTCCAGACGCACTGTTAAGCTTTCCACAGTATCGTCCTTGCGCTGGAATAATTCTCCACCACATACATCGCAAACATTATCGGTTTTACTCGGCTTTGATTTGATGTGATAGATTTCTCCACATTCCTTGCAAATGCGGCGTCCGGTTACACGATCTGCCAGCTTTTCAAAGTCAATTTCAAGTGCGATGACTTTGTCAATGGCAAGCTCGCTGCCTTCAGCCAGTGCATCGAATGCTTTGGCCTGGTCAAGTGTTCTCGGATAGCCGTCCAGCAGGAAACCGTTTTTCTTGTCTTCCAGCTTTTCCAGATAACTCTTTACCATATTGTTAACGACTTCGTCGGGAACCAGCAGTCCTTTATCCATGAAGCTTTTCGCCTCCATGCCAAGAGCTGTTCCCTTTCCGATTTCACTGCGGAAGATATCTCCCGTGGAAATGTGGTTAACGTTAAACTTCTCGACGATTTTGGCAGACATCGTACCTTTTCCGGCACCAGGTCCTCCCATAATCAGGATATTCATAGGTTCACCTTCTATCGTTTTATCTCTGCAGGAATCCGCGGTAGGATTTCTGTGTCAGGCGTCCCTCGATCTGTTTTACCGTTTCCATTGCCACACCGACAACGATGATGATTCCGGTTCCACCAATACCCATTGACTGTGGAAGATTGATGCCTGGAATCAGAGGCAGTGCATGCGGCAGAACAGCGATAAAGGCAAGCCCGATTGCTCCCAGAACCGTGATTCTGCACAATACTTTGTTAACATATTCTTTGGTCTCCGTACCCGGACGGATTCCCGGGATATACGTACCGGATTTTCCGAGGTTCTCTGCGATTTTTTCCGGATCCACCTGCAGCTTCGTATAGAAGAAGGTGAATAACAGTATCAAAACCACATAGATCACAAGGCTGACCGGAGTCTGCATTCCCATATAGGTTTCCAGTGTTTTGACCCAGCTTGCTGCTGGCCAGACCATTTTGCAGATCTGCAGCGGCGCAACCATGATGGCGGATGCGAAGATGACAGGAATTACGCTGGCGGAATTGATTTTCAGCGGCAGGTAAGTCATGTCCTTCTTACGAGTCGTTACAGTACTGGATGTATACTGAATCGGAATCTTACGTTCTGCTGTCTGCATGAAGACGACGAATACGATAATCAGCAGATAGGACACAATATAAAGTCCGAATGTCAGAATACCATTGAAGGTTGCACTGCTGTTGCTTGGATCCACCAGTGTCTGCCATGCTGTTGTAAACTGATATGGCAGTCTGGAGATGATACCGGCAGCAATGATCATGGAAACACCGTTTCCAATTCCCTTCATGCTGATACGGTCTCCAATCCACAGAATGAACATGCTGCCTGCTGTTAACAGAGTCGCAACGTACAAAATAGAAGCCCATCCGCTTCCATTTACCAGCAGTGTTTTATACTGTGTGGAGAAACTGTAAACCAGTGTGGATGCCTGGAAAAAGCTTAATACGACTGCCAGATAGCGTGTATAACGGTCAATCTGCTTCTTTCCGGTTGCTCCGCCCTTAGCCAGTTCGGTAAGCGCAGGAATGACATCCATGGATAACAGCTGAATAATAATGGAGGCAGTAATGTATGGACCAACACCCATCGCAAAAATGGAAAGCTGCTCCAGACCACCACCGCCCAGCATATTAATCATCGCAAATAGTGAGCTGTCCTGCATACCTTTTATCAATTCGGTTACATCTACGCCCGGTACAGTGATTGCTGAACCGAAGCGAAAGACGAACAACATGGCAAGAGTAAAGAATATTCGGTTACGAATATCTTTATTCTTGAACATGTCTGCAAAGGTCCTAAACATGATTAGATAACCTCTGCTTTTCCGCCTGCCTGCTCAATGGTAGCGATTGCTGATTTAGAGAATTTGTTTGCTTTTACGCTCAGCCTCTTCTCCAATTCACCTTCGCCCAGGATTTTAATACCATCCAGTTCTTTCTTTACTAATCCACATTCAATCAACAGTTCCGGAGTTACTTCCGTACCGTCTTCAAACCCGTTCAGGGATGCAACGTTTACGATAGCATATTCCTTGCGATTGAAGTTTGTAAATCCACGTTTTGGTAAACGTCTAGCAAGTGGTGTCTGACCACCTTCAAAACCTAAACGAACGCCTCCGCCAGATCTTGCTTTCTGTCCTTTGTGACCCTTTCCTGCTGTTTTACCATTTCCGGAGCCATGACCGCGACCAACACGGTAGCTTTTCTGTCTAGCTCCTTCAGTATATTTCATTTCATGTAATTTCATGTTCTAATCCTCCTATTAACCGCGAATTTCTTCTGGTTTTTTACCACGGAGACGAGCAACTTCCTCGATCGTTTTCAGATCTTTCAGGGCAGAGATCGTAGCACGAACCATGTTGATTGGTGTACGGCTTCCCAGACACTTGGAAAGGATATCGTTGATACCAGCCAGCTCCAGGACTGCACGAACAGGACCACCGGCGATAACTCCGGTACCTTCAGAAGCAGGACGCAGGAATACTTCTCCAGCTCCGTATCTTCCAGTGATTGCATGAGGAATTGTAGTTCCTACAACAGGTACTGTGAAGACATTCTTCTTAGCATCTTCGATTGCTTTCTTAATTGCATCAGGTACTTCGTTGGCTTTACCTGTACCAAAGCCGACGCGGCCCTTCTTGTCACCGATAACAACCAGAGCTGCAAAGCGGAAACGACGTCCACCCTTGACTACTTTTGTTACACGGTTAATGGTAACTACGCGTTCTTCAAATTCTTTTTCAGCATCGCGATTTCTTCTTGGTCTACGTTCCATTCGCATAACCTCCTAAAATTTCAAGCCAGCAACTCTTGCTGCTTCGGCCAATGCCTTTACACGCCCTGTGTAAACATATCCACCACGGTCGAATACGACACCAGTGATGTTCTTTTCAATTGCACGCTTTGCAATTTCTGTTCCTACAGTTTTAGCGGCTTCAACATTTCCACCGTTTTCTAACTTTAATTCTACACTACTTGCAGATGCCAGGGTTACACCGTTAACATCATCAATGATCTGCGCGTGAATGTTGCTGTTTGAACGGAAAACGTTCAGGCGGGGACATTCAGGAGTACCGCTGATTTTGGTACGAACACGCACGTGACGGCGCATACGCTCGTCATTTCTAGAAACTTTCTTAAGCATTGTTCAATTTCTCCTTTCCCACTATTTCTTACCTGCTGTTTTACCTTCCTTACGACGAACATATTCACCTTTATAGCGAATACCTTTTCCTTTGTAAGGTTCTGGTTTTCTCACAGCACGAATGTTTGCAGCGAATTCACCAACGCGTTGTTTGTCAATTCCTGATACTTTGATATCCGTAGCAGAAGAGCATTCTACCTTCAGACCGTCTTCTACAGCGAACTCAACCGGGTGGGAGTACCCAACGTTTAAGGTCAGCTTGCTTCCGCTTACAGCAGCACGGAAACCGATACCTACCAGTTCCAGTTCCTTTGTAAAGCCTTCGGACACACCTTCCACCATGTTTGCCAGCAATGCACGGGTTGTACCATGCAGCTGTTTCACATGCTTTTCGTCGTTAGGACGAGTTACTGTCAATACATTTTCTTCTACCTTGATTCCCAAAGCAGGGTTAAACTGACGAGTTAAAGTTCCCTTGGAACCTTTAACAGTCACCTCATTCCCGGCAGCGATGGTTACTTCAACGCCGGCAGGAATGGTAATCGCTTTATTACCGATACGTGACATTTTCTTACCTCCGTTAAGCTCTTACCAAACGTAAGCGATGACTTCACCGCCAACATGTTTAGCTTTCGCTTCTTTATCTGTTATCACACCGTGGGATGTAGAGATGATTGCAATTCCCAGTCCGTTCATTACGCGAGGAATGGAGTCCACCTTTGCGTAAACACGTAAACCTGGTTTTGAGATTCTCTTCAGCCCGTTGATTACTTTTTCGTTGTTAGGACCATATTTCAGAGTAACTGTGATGGTTTTCTTAACATCACCATCGACTGTATAGTCTGTGATGAATCCTTCATTCTTTAAAATCTTAGCGATTTCAACTTTTTCTTTGTTTGCAGGAATTTCCACTGTTTCGTGACGAGCCTGAAGCGCGTTACGAACTCTGGTAAGCATATCTGCAATCGGATCTGTCATAATCATGACTGTATTCCTCCTATCTGACTACCAACTTGCCTTTTTCACACCCGGGATCTGACCTTTGTAAGCCAGCTCACGGAAGCAAATACGGCAGAGTTTGTATTTACGTAAAACTGAGTGAGGACGTCCACAACGCTCACATCTGGTGTACTCGCGCACTTTGTACTTCTGAGGACGTTTTGATTTATTAACCATTGCTTTTTTTGCCATATACGTCTAAGTCCTCCTATTTCTTGAAAGGCATGCCCATTTCTTCCAGCAGTGCCTTTGCTTCTTCGTTCGTGTTGGCTGTCGTAACAATAACGATATCCATACCGCGAACCTTGTTGATCTTATCGTAATCGATTTCCGGGAAGATCAGCTGTTCCTTTACACCCAGAGTGTAGTTTCCACGACCGTCAAAGGAAGTGGCACTGACACCACGGAAGTCACGTACACGAGGCAGCGAGATGTTCATCAGCTTATCCATGAAATCATACATTTTTTCTTTTCTCAGAGTAACCTTACATCCGATCGGCATTCCTTCACGAAGTTTGAAGTTTGCGATGGACTTCTTAGCTTTTGTGATTACCGGAGCCTGTCCGGTGATCTGTGCCAGCTCAGCAACTGCTTCATCCAGCACTTTTGGGTTTGAAATAGCTTCACCGATACCCATATTGATAACGATTTTATCTACGTGAGGTACTTCCATGACTGATTTGTAGTTGAATTTCTTCATCAGGCTTGGTGTTACGACCTCTTTATATTTCTGTTCTAGGCGATTCATCCTTTAGCCTCCCTACTTAACTTCAGCGCCGGTTTTTTTGTAGACGCGTACCTTTTCTGTGTTACCTTTTTTGTCAGTTTTTGTTTCATAACCGACACGGCTTGCCTTCTTCGCTTTGGAATCGTAAGCCATTACGTTGGATACATGGATCGGAGCTTCCTTCTCGATGATTCCGCCATCCGGATTTACCTGTGTAGGCTTCAGATGCTTCTTCACCAGGTTGACACCTTCCACGATTACTTTGTCTTCCTTAGGGAAAACTTTGGTTACTTCACCGATAGTGCCCTTGTAAGCACCTGTAATAACCTGAACCTTATCACCTTTTTTGATTTTCACAAAGACACCTCCTTACAGTACTTCTGGTGCCAAAGACACAATTTTCATGAAGTCCTTGTCACGCAGCTCACGTGCAACCGGTCCGAAAATACGAGTTCCACGCGGTGTATTGTCGTCCTTGATCAGGACAACCGCATTGTCATCAAATTTGATGTATGTTCCGTTGTCACGGCGAACGCCACGTTTTGTACGTACGATTACACCCTTGACAACGTCACCTTTTTTTACAGTTCCACCAGGAGCAGCCTGCTTTACAGCACAGACAACGATATCCCCGATGTTTGAAAACTTACGAACGCTTCCGCCTAAGCAGCGGATAACCAGAACTTCTTTGGCTCCCGTGTTGTCAGCGACGCGTAATCTACTTTCATTCTGGATCATGAATGTCTACCTCCTGATTACAGCTGTACAGCTTTTTCGACGATTTTCACCAGACGGAATCTCTTGGTAGCAGACAATGGACGTGTTTCCATGATTTCTACCTTGTCTCCCATTCTAGCTTCATTGTTTTCGTCATGCGCTTTAAATTTCTTAGAATATTTTACACGTTTTCCGTATAACGGGTGTGTTTTCTTTGTTTCAACAATAACAGTAATTGTCTTATCCATCTTGTCGGAAACTACAGTCCCGCGATATACTTTACGGTTAGATCTTTCCATAACTTAGTGATCCTCCTTAATCCTGACTACCAAGCTCGCGCTCAGTCATCACAGTTTTGATACGGGCAATTGTCTTTTTCACTGTCTTCATACGTGCAGTGTTTGTCAACTGACCTGTAGCTTGTTGGAAACGAAGATTAAAAAGTTCATCTTTAAGCGTTTCGATCTCTTGTAATAATTCAGTGTTGCTTTTTTCTCTGATCTCTTTCGCTGTCATAATTACTTCTCTCCTTTTCTAACAACAAATTTTGTCTTCACCGGCAGCTTGTGAGCAGCAAGACGGAATGCCTCACGTGCCACTTCTTCAGGTACACCGGCGATTTCAAACATAACACGGCCCGGTTTTACAACTGCTACCCATCCTTCAGGAGCACCCTTACCAGAACCCATACGTACTTCAAGAGGTTTTTTCGTTCTTGCCATGTGAGGGAAGATACGGATCCAAACCTTACCACCACGCTTCATGTAACGAGTCATGGCAATACGAGCGGCCTCGATCTGACGGTTGCTGACGTAAGCACCAGTGTCAGCCATTAGACCATATTCACCAAAAGATACTTCACGACCGGCTTTTGCACGTCCCTCGTAGCTTAAACGGTGAGGTCTTCTATATTTAGTTCTCTTAGGCATTAACATAAATTATTTTCCTCCTTCCGCTTTTCTAGGAGCATTTCCACCAGCAGAGTTTCTGTTGTTATTGTTTCTCTGACTGTTGTTTCTGTTTCCACCACGATTACCACGGCGATTGCGGCGTCTGTCGTTCATGTTGTTCTTCGGAGCTTCCGGTTCCTGAACCATCTGTCCTGGCAGAACTTCACCACGGCAAATCCAAACCTTTACACCTAAACGACCGTAAGTCGTAGATGCTTCTTCCCAAGCATAATCGATATCTGCACGCAGTGTGTGCAGAGGTACAACACCTTCGCTGTAGCCTTCGGTACGAGCCATATCAGCTCCGCCTAAACGACCGGATACAGCTGTCTTAATACCTTTTGCACCAGCACGCATCGTTCTCTGGATTGCTTTCTTCTGTGCAGTACGGAAGGAAGCACGCTGCTCCAGCTGATCCGCAATGCTGCGGGCAACCAGTTTTGCGTCCAGATCCGGGTTTGCAATTTCCAGAACCTTCAGGTAGATGTTCTTTCCACCAGTCAGCTTCTCAACTTTTTTCTTCAGCATTTCAACGTTTTCACCGTTTGTCCCGATGATCACACCTGGACGAGCGGTACGGATCATGATTTCCACACGGTTTTTAGAACGTTCGATCTCAACTCTGGACACTGATGCATTCTTGCACTCAGCGAACAGGAATTCACGAATCTTTACATCTTCCAATAATAAATCGGCATAATCCTTGTCAGCGTACCATCTGGACTCCCAGTCACGGATGACACCGACACGTAATCCAATCGGACTAACTTTCTGTCCCATGAGCTACCTCCTTAATCACGCTCGTCAACCACAACAGTAATGTGGCTGGTGCGTTTGTGGATCGCACTAGCAGATCCTTTTGCACGTGGCATGAAACGTTTCAGAGTTACACCCTCGTTTGCATAGCATGCCTTAACGTACAGCTTTTCTTCATCCATATCATGGTTATTCACTGCATTTGCTACTGCAGATTTCAATACCTTACCAACTGCTTCCGCTGCAACGTTCGGTGTGAACTTCAAGATTGCAGCTGCTTCAGCAGCATCTTTCCCACGGATTAAATCGATAACAATACGAGCTTTTCTAGGTGGGATACGTAATGTTTTCGCTGTTGACTTAACTTCCATTATAACGTTTCCTCCTTATCGTTTAGCTTTCTTGTCATTATCGCCGTGACCACCGTATTTACGGGTTGGCACGAATTCACCAAGCTTGTGTCCTACCATATCTTCTGTAACGTAAACAGGCAGGTGCTCCTTACCGTTGTAAACGGCAAATGTATGTTCCACAAACTGAGGGAATATAGTTGAACGACGTGACCAGGTTTTGATAACTTGTTTTTTACCGGCTTTGTTCAGCTCATCCACTTTTTTCATTAAGTGGTCATCACAGAACGGGCCTTTTTTAAGACTACGACTCATTTTTCATTTCCTCCTTTGCCTATTTGCCATTACGACGACGAACGATCAGTTTCGTTGACGCTTTTTTCGCTTTACGTGTTTTCACACCCATAGCTTTCTTACCCCAAGGTGTCATTGGAGATTTACGTCCTACCGGAGTACGTCCTTCACCACCACCATGAGGGTGATCATTAGGGTTCATAACGGAACCACGAACAGTCGGGCGAACACCCTTCCATCTCATACGTCCAGCTTTACCATAGTTTACCAGACTGTGATCTTCGTTACCGACCTGACCGATGGTTGCACGGCAATTAGACAGGATTCTACGAACCTCACCAGAAGCCAAACGAACCGTTGTATATTTTTCTTCAACACCAAGAATCTGTGCGGATGCACCAGCAGAACGAGCCAGCTGTCCACCTTTACCTGGTCTTAATTCAATGTTATGAATGAACGTACCTTCAGGAATGTCCTTCAATTCCATTGCATTACCAACTTTGATATCAGCACCTTCACCAGAGATAATATTCATACCAACTGTCAATCCCTTAGGGGCGATGATGTAGCGTTTTTCACCATCTGCATAATTCAGCAAAGCGATATTTGCAGAGCGGTTTGGATCGTATTCAATGGTAGCCACACGAGCAGGGATACCATCTTTGTTTCTCTTGAAATCAATCACACGGTAAGCTCTTTTGTGTCCACCACCCTGATGACGAGTAGTAATACGTCCGTTGTTGTTACGTCCACCTTTACTTTTTAACGGCTCCAGCAGACTTTTTTCTGGTTTGTCTGTCGTAATTTCTTCATAAGACAAACTTGTCATACCACGACGACCTGGAGTGGTCGGCTTATACTTCTTAATTGGCATATTGTCAATTTCCTCCTTACGCAATATTTATTCAGGAAATAGCGTGCTTCTTCCTGAACTTATTCAGCTTCTTCGCCGAATAAGTTGATGTCCTGACCTTCCTTGATTTTCACATAGGCTTTACGGACATTCTTGGTAGTACCAACATATTTACCCATTCTCTTGGTTTTCGGTTTCACATTCACGATGTTCACTTTCTCAACATCGACACCGAAGATAGCTTCCACGGCCTGTTTTACCTGTGTTTTGTTGGTTCCCTTTTTAACTTCAAACGTTACTTTGTTATCTGCGTCCATGTATCTCATCGTTTTTTCAGTGATGATTGGACGGATGATGATATCCTTGTAGTTTTCCATTATGCAAGTGCCTCCTCAACATCTTTCACAGCAGCTTCTGTAAAGACGATTTTGTTAGCATTTACGATATCGTAAACATTTAATCCATCAGCAGTAAGCATCATCATGGTAGGGATGTTTCTCATGCTCAGGAATGCGTTTTCAAAATCTTCACCTTCAGATACTACGAATAAGGTTTTCTTAGGTGCGTTGATATCAGCGATAATCTGATTGAAAGCTTTTGTTTTTGGAGCTTCCAGCTCAAACTTATCAACAACGCTCATTGCGTTTTCCAGCACTTTTTCAGACAGAGCTGATTTCAGAGCCAGACGACGAACTTTTTTGTTCAGCTTGTAGCCATAGTTTCTAGGAGTCGGACCGAATACAATTCCTCCGCCTCTCCACTGTGTAGCACGAATGGATCCCTGACGAGCACGTCCGGTTCCCTTCTGACGCCAAGGCTTGCGTCCACCACCGCGTACTTCTGTACGGTTTTTGGTATCGTGAGTACCCTGACGCATAGATGCTCTCTGCATAATGACAGCATCGAAGATACATTGCTGATTTGGCTCGATGCCAAATACTGTATCTGCAAGAGTGATTTCATTCAGCTCTTTACCAGTTTGGCTTAATACGACCATCTTAGGCATCTTTTATTCCTCCTCTTTCGTGTAATCCACTAATGTTACAGGTTCTGTATTGCCCTTGGAACATTTAGCAGTGCGCACCATAACCATTCCACGTTTTGGCCCAGGCACGTTTCCTTTAATCAATAAGTAGTTGTTTTCAACGTCAACCTTGATCACTGTCAGGTTCTGGTTTGTAGTTCTGTAACCACCTTCCTGACCAGCCATCATCGTACCCTTTAAGATTTTACCCTGACGAGAGGTAATACCGTTTGTAGCAAGGGAACCGATATGTCTGTGGTGTCCGGAACCATGGCTCTTAGGACCGATTTTCGCATTGTTACGAACGATCGTACCCATGAATCCTTTCCCCTTGGATGTACCGATAACATCTACTGTTTCTCCGGCACTGAAGATTCCTACGTTAACTTCAGCACCCAGCTCCAGATCAGCAAATTCGCTGTCGCGAACTTCCTTGACAAATCTTTTTGGAGCAGTGTTTGCTTTCGCAGCATGTCCGGCTTCACCTTTTGTGCTGCGTGTTTCTTTAACATCTTCAAAACCTAACTGCACAGCTTCGTATCCGTCGTTTTCCACTGTTTTCTTCTGTAATACAACATTTGGACAAGCCTCAACTACAGTTACAGGAATCAGTGTTCCATCTTCTGTGAAGACCTGTGTCATCCCAAGTTTGCGTCCTAGAATACCTTTCATGATGTCACCTCCATTACAGCTTAATTTCGATGTCAACACCACTAGGCAGCTCCAGACGACTCAGTGAGTCGATTGTTTCTGCTGTAGGTCCGACAATCTCAATTAAACGTTTGTGCGTTCTGATCTCGAACTGCTCGCGAGAATCTTTGTATTTGTGTACCGCACGCAGGATTGTAACCACCTGCTTTTCAGTTGGAAGAGGTACTGGTCCAACAATTTTTTTAGCACCGTGAGCTTGTGCCGCTTGCACGATCTTTTCTGCGGATGCATCCAAGATTCTGTGCTCATAAGCTTTTAAGCGAATTCTTACGCTATTTTTTGCCATGAATATATCTCCTTTCGCCTATATGGACTATAGACTCGCTCGATGCGAATTCCCCGACCTCGCCGTCCATGACAACGTTTCTCAGTGGGTCGGCAACCTCGCATGTCCTCGCGGTCGTGATAATATTCTAACACATCCAAATGTTGATTACAAGCGTTAATTACGGCTTTTTTTAGTTTTTTTCATAATCTTTTCCGAATGCGTTCCCTGCTGAAAATCAATGGTTTATGAGAGCGTTTACATGCTTTTTTTGATAAAAAACACGTAAAAAAACTTCTAAATTGATAGAAGTTTTCATTAAAACGGGAATCGCTGCCCAATAAATTTTTCACAGTTAAGCACCATCTGTTCCTGCAGCTTCTCATAGGATATGTTACGTATTTCACTGATTTTGTGCATACTGCGTTTTAATATGGCTCCATGCTCCTTTGGTGCGACCTTACGATTCTCACACCACGTACATGCGGAAATACCATCCGTTTCCACCAGCATTCGATCCAGTGGGACACAGGCTGCCACATGCTGTACCGCTTCATCGAAGGGCAGCGAAGGACCGACGGTAAACCAGCAGCCCAGATCAATATACTCCTGCAGCCATGCATCACAGGAATACCAGTGCACCAGATACCGGTTTTCATAGTGACGCAAATATTCAAGTGCTTCCTTTTCTCTTCCCTTCAGATGCAGAATCACCGGTTTCTGATATCGCTGTGCAAAAGCAAGCTGCTGCTCAAACAGCCGGGACTGCAACGTCATATCCGTGTTACACCAGACCGTATCCAATCCGATTTCACCGATGATGTCCACTTCCTCAAGAATCGGCAGCATTGCATCCCAGTGAACCTCATCCACCTTCCATGGATGAATACCGGCACTGATCCATAGGAAAGGATTCTTCTCTTGCAGCTTTCTTAAGTTCTTATATTCTTCAGGTGTTGCGGCATTGGCGATACAGGCAATGTCCTGTTCTTTTAAGATTTCTGCCGGATAAGCTTCCTCCATATGCATATGCGCATCAACGATCATGTGTCCCCTCCTTCAGCAGCTGATAGATCTCCTTCTTCAGTCCGCCCTGATCATACAGCCATTCCCTGCTTTTTTTGTAATCCTTTAAAGAAATTTCCCTACAGATGGAAGCAGGTGATCCGCTAAGAATCAGAATGCGGTCTGCCAGATACAGGGCCTCTTCAATATCATGGGTCACCAGCAGCATCGTTCTGTTTAATTCACTTCTCAGCTTCAGCAGCCAGTCCTGCATATCATTGCGGGTGATGACATCCAGCGCACCGAAGGGTTCATCCAGCAATAGGATATCCGCACTGCAAAGTGCCGTCCGTAAAAACGCAGCCCGCTGCCGCATACCACCGGATAGTTCATAGGGATAAGCCTGTTCATATCCCTTCAATCCGAATGCCTCGAACTCCTGCAAGGCCTGCTCTCTGGCTTCCTTCACATGCCCGTGAAGCTTTCCATATAAACAAACATTATCCAGAATATTCTTCCACGGCAGAAGAAGATCATCCTGGGGCATATAGGCAAAGTGGGAGGATACGCCGCTAACCTGCACATCATCCACATAAAAGGTTCCCTCTTCACAATCCAAAAGCCCTGCCAGTATGTTCAGCAATGTGGACTTTCCACATCCGCTTGGTCCAATCAGCGCAGTAAACTCTCCCTCTTCCACATGAAAGCCGACATGCTCCAGTATTCTTCTGTTATCAAAAGAGATTGCCATATCCTCCACTCGTAATTTCATGATGACCTCCTGTGTCGTTTTTTTTATTTCGTTACAAATTCATTGGTATACTGTTCATCCGCCTTGATTTTTTCAGTGATCAGCTTGTTTTCATACATAAAGGCAGTATAGTTATCCCATACGGAATCCTTCATAACACCCCAGCTGTCCGCATCTCTGGCATATTCACTGCTCAGATATTTCTGACTTTCCTTCAGGAATTTTAAATCATAATCAGGTGCATATTTACTTAATATTTCAGCGGCTGCATCCGGGTGTTCAATTGCATATTCATATCCCTTCTTTACCGCATTCATAAATTTCTGAACCGTTTCCGGATCTTCCTTGATCATCTTTTCACTGGTGATAATGACCGGTGTATAATAATCGAGGCGCTCATCCAGCTCGCGTAACGGTATGTACTTCAGGTCATAGCCTTCCATTCTTCCCTTTGTGACTGCCCAGCCTTCAAATTCCCACTGGATATCCACACTCTTGCCAAGGGAAGCAAAGCCGCTGCCATCTGCCCCCACCATCGTCAGCTTGGAGAAATCTGCCTTTGCGGCTGTCATTACCGCCTTTACCACTGCTTCCTCACTCGGTGCCTGCCATCCGGCATAAACCTTTCCCTCGAAATCCTTCGGTGACTTGATATTTTCCTTTTTCAATGATACAAAACCGCTTGTATTATGCTGGATGATGGTCGCAATTGCACGAATCGGCAATGGTTCCTCCGCCGTTCTCGCATACGTGACGTCCTCCTGATAGCTGACACCGAATTCTCCCTTGTTTGCGGCAACCAGTGTTGCACTTGTCGAATCGTCTCCCGGCTCAATGATATCCACATCCAAGCCTTCTTCCTTGAAAAAGCCTTTTTCCTTCGCCACATAGAAACCGGTATGATTGGTGTTTGGAAGATAATCCAGAATCAGTGTTACCTTTTTTTCTGTTTCCTTGTTTTCAGATGCTTCCTTTTTATCAGAACATCCACTCACTGCGACAGCCATCAGCACAGCCATCAGCATACAGCCTAATTTCTTCATTTCGCTTTCCCTCTTTTCTTTCTCGCATATGGAAACAACACCGCCTCCAGCAATACCACCGCCCCATGCAGCAGCAGACTCAGTGCGATAATAACCACTACGCAGGCAAACACCTTATCCAGCATATAGCCGTTTTTTACACGGATCATATAGTATCCAAGTCCTGCGGATGCACTCAGCCACTCTCCGACGATAGCACCACCGATACAGTAGGTAGCTGCTACCTTCAATCCGGAAAAAAGTGCAGTGGAGGCCGCCGGTATCTTCACATATGCATATATCTGCCATTTTTTTGCTCCGAAGCTTTTCAGCAGACTGATCTGATGCTCGTCTACTTTACCCAGCGCGTCACAGAAGGCGATTGCGACCGGAAAGAAGCACATGAAAATGACCATTAGAATCTTCGGTGCCATGCCGAATCCCAGCCAAATGGAAAACAGCGGTCCCAGCACCATGACCGGTACGGTCTGCGTAACAACCAGATGGGGAAATATGCTGTGTTTAAACGGCTGGGAAAGATCCATGCCAATCGCAATTACGATTGCGAGCAGTGTAGCGATCAATAAACCAACGACAGCCTCCTGCAGCGTTACCAGAGAATGCATCCACAGTATATCGCGATTCGCAAACAGCGCCTGTATGATGTTTGAGGGCGCCGGCAGAATATACAAATCAATATCAAATATATGAACACAGCCTTCCCATACTGCCAGTACCAGAAGCAGCGTGAACAGCGGCATACCGATTCTTTTTAAACGCTTCATCCATAGCTCTCCTTTCCAATAAAAAAACACCTCCGTGAGGCGTAAGTGAACCAATCTAATACTCAAGATAGATATGACTCCCTACGCTAGCATTAACTAGATCAGGTCATAAGGGACTGTCTCAGCCTTACGGCACCCCTGTCATGACAGTATCATTATACACGCTCCGTGTAAAAAAGAAAAGAAAAAAGCAGACAAGCTGCTTTTACAGGAAGGTTACCGCTGTACCATAGGCTATAACCTCTGCGGCACCACCCATGATGGCACTGGATGCATAACGGATGTTGACAATAGCGTCAGCACCGAAAGCCTCTGCCTCCTCCACCATTCGCTTCGTTGCCAGTGCACGTGCCTCATTCATCATTTCATTGTATGCCTTCAGCTCACCACCAACCAGTGTCTTAAAGCCCTGAGAAATATCCTTACCGATATTCTTTGTCTGAATCGTACTTCCCTTTACTAGTCCCAGCATATTCAGCGTTTTCCCGGTAATGTAATCAGTATTTACTAAGATCATCTTCTTCTCCGCTCCTTATCTCGTCAAGCCGTTCCTTGACAACATGTATCCACAGAAAAAGCAGTGCCAGCATGGGGATGCCAAACAGGATCACGAGAAACTCCGGTGCATCCAGAAAAAACAGGGAGCTGATCCAAATCATCATATAAAATGCAATCAAAATGCCAATTATGATAGGTGCCAGCATTTTTCTGTTCAAACTGCCCACTCCCTTCTGTCGTTACCTGTATTATACTACAAAAAAGATACAACACACAGAAAAAAGAGCACAATTGTGCTCTTTTCATTGTTTTTATAAAATTACTCGATGATTTCTGTAACGTTACCGGAACCAACAGTACGTCCACCCTCACGGATAGAGAACTTTGTGTTGTTTTCGATAGCGATTGGAGCAATCAGCTCAACGTTCATTTCAACGTTGTCACCAGGCATAACCATTTCGGTTCCTTCCGGTAATGTAATAACACCAGTTACGTCAGTTGTACGGAAGTAGAACTGAGGACGGTAGTTAGAAACGAATGGAGTGTGACGTCCACCTTCTTCTTTTGTTAATACATAAACCTGAGCCTTGAACTTTGTGTGTGGATGTACGGATCCTGGTTTAGCAAGAACCTGTCCACGCTGAATCTGATCACGGTTGATACCACGCAGCAGAGCACCGATGTTATCTCCGGATTCTGCGAAGTCCAGCTGCTTACGGAACATTTCCAGTCCAGTAACAACAGTTTTCTGAGTATCCTTGATACCAACGATTTCAACTTCTTCTCCCAGTTTAACTACACCACGTTCAACACGTCCGGTAGCAACTGTACCACGTCCTGTGATTGTCATAACGTCTTCTACAGACATCAGGAATGGTTTGTCAGTTTCACGAGTTGGATCTGGGATGAATTCATCAACTGCATCCATCAATTCTTTGATAGCGCCAACGTATTTGTCGTCACCTTCCAGAGCCTTCAGTGCAGAACCACGGATAACTGGAGCATTGTCTCCGTCGAATCCGTACTCGCTTAACAGCTCACGCACTTCCATTTCAACAAGGTCGATCAGTTCTTCGTCATCAACCATGTCGCATTTGTTCAGGAATACAACGATGTAAGGAACACCTACCTGACGAGCAAGCAGGATGTGCTCACGAGTCTGAGGCATAGGACCATCAGATGCAGCAACAACCAGGATAGCACCATCCATCTGTGCAGCACCAGTGATCATGTTCTTAACGTAGTCAGCGTGACCTGGGCAGTCAACGTGTGCATAGTGACGCTTGTCAGTCTGATATTCAACGTGTGCAGTGTTGATTGTAATTCCACGTTCTTTTTCTTCAGGTGCACCATCGATCTGGTCATAAGCCTGTGCCTGTGCCATACCGTCCTTTGCAAGAACGTTTGTAATAGCAGCAGTTAACGTAGTTTTACCGTGGTCAACGTGTCCGATAGTTCCAATGTTAACATGTGTTTTGGAACGGTCAAATTTTTCTTTTGCCATTTTAATTTTCCTCCTAATTTATTAGTTTCCAAGTATATTCTAATTCAAAGTTTTTATAAAAGCAACAGTTAATTTTCAGAACTATTGTTTTTAATGATTTTTTCTGCAATACTCTTCGGTACTTCGGCATAATGGTCGAATTTCATAGAGTAATTTCCACGTCCCTGAGTGAAGGAACGCAGGTCTGTAACGTAACCGAACATCTCTGACAGTGGAATGTGAGCCTTAACGATAATCGCATTTCCTCTTTCTTCCTGGTCAACGATAGCACCACGACGGGAGCTTACGTCACCCATTACAGATCCAAGATATTCATTCGGTGCAGTTACCTCCACCATCATGATCGGCTCCAGAATAACCGGATTACATTTCTTGGCAGCTGCCTTTAATGCCATGCTAGCCGCAATTTTGTACGCCATTTCACTGGAATCGACATCGTGGTAAGAACCGTCAAACAGCGTTGCTTTGATATCGATTACCTGATAACCTGCAATGATACCGTTTGCCAGTGCGTCTCTCAGACCTTCTTCTGTAGGCTTGATGTATTCACGAGGTACGCTTCCTCCGACAGTAGCATCAACGAATTCAAATCCTTTTCCCTCTTCCTGAGGCTCGAATTTGATCCATACATGACCATACTGTCCACGACCACCGGACTGCTTGATGTATTTACCTTCACACTCTGCAGTACCACGAATGGTTTCACGATATGCAACCATTGGCTGTCCAACGTTTGCTTCCACCTTGAATTCACGGCGCAGACGGTCAACGATGATGTCCAGGTGAAGCTCACCGACACCGGCGATAATTGTCTGACCTGTTTCCTGGTCTGTATAGGTTTTGAAGGTAGGATCCTCTTCTGCAAGCTTCGCAAGAGCAAGACCCATCTTATCCTGGTCAGCCTTGGTCTTCGGTTCCAGAGACAGTTCGATAACCGGTTCCGGGAATTCCATGGATTCCAGAATGATTGGAGAATCTTCTGCACATAAGCTGTCTCCGGTTGTTGTAACCTTCAGACCTACGGCAGCAGCGATATCTCCTGCATATACCTGATCGATTTCCTTACGGGCGTTGGCATGCATCTGAACGATACGTCCAAAACGCTCTCTTTTTCCCTTTGTGGAGTTCAGAACGTAGCTTCCTGCCTTTGCTGTACCGGAGTACACACGGAAGAAGGAAAGCTTTCCAACAAATGGGTCCGTTGCGATTTTGAATGCCAATGCAGCGAATGGTTCTTCATCACTGGAATGACGCTCGGATTCGCTTCCGTCCTCCAGCGTTCCCTTGATTGCAGGAACATCCAGTGGAGAAGGCAGATATTCAACAACAGCATCCAGAACCATCTGAACACCCTTGTTCTTATATGCAGAACCACATAATACAGGGAAGAAATCACCGGCACATACGGCGATACGCAGAACACGCTTGATGTCCTCAACGCTAGGTTCTTCACCCTCCAGTACCTGCATCATGAAATCTTCATCATAATCAGCAAGGTAGTCAATCAGCTTGGAACGGTATTCCTCACACAGATCCTTCAGATCTTCCGGAACATCGCCTTCCTGAATATCCGTACCTAAGTCGTTTGTATAGATTTCAGATTTTCTTTTAATGATATCAACGATACCAGTGAAAGTGGATTCAGCACCGATTGGCAGCTGAATCGGGCAGGACTTAGCTCCCAGACGATCTACAATTGTTTTGCAGGACATCAGGAAGTCAGCTCCTGTTGCATCCATTTTGTTACAGAATACGATACGAGGAACACCATATGTAGTAGCCTGACGCCAAACGGTTTCTGTCTGAGGCTCTACACCGGCTTTTGCATCCAGTACCGTTACGGCACCATCCAGTACACGCAGGGAACGTTCAACCTCAACCGTGAAGTCAACGTGACCTGGAGTATCGATAATGTTGATACGGGTACCCTTCCATGCTGCAGTTGTTGCTGCAGAAGTGATGGTGATACCACGTTCCTGCTCCTGTGCCATCCAGTCCATCGTAGAAGCTCCATCGTGAGTCTCTCCGATTTTGTGATTAACACCTGTATAATACAGAATACGCTCTGTAGTTGTTGTCTTACCAGCATCGATATGAGCCATGATACCAATGTTACGTGTGTTTTCTAATGAATACTGACGTGGCATAATGGATCTCCTTTCTTACCAGCGGTAATGAGCAAATGCTTTGTTTGCCTCTGCCATCTTGTGAGTGTCCTCACGTTTCTTAACAGATGCACCACTTCCGTTTGCTGCATCCATGATTTCAGCAGCAAGTCTTTGCTCCATTGTTTTCTCGTTTCTTAAACGAGCATAGTTCACGATCCAACGCAGACCAAGAGTCAGACGTCTTTCAGCGGATACTTCCACCGGGACCTGGTAGTTGGCACCACCAACACGGCGAACCTTAAGTTCCAGTAATGGCATTACGTTTTCCAGAGCTTTCTCGAAAACTTCCATTGGTTTTTCGTTAGTTTTTACTTCAATAATATCGAACGCATTGTACAGAATCTTCTGTGCAACCCCTCTTTTACCATCAATCATGATCTTGTTGATTAAACGAGTAACCAGCTTGGAGTTGTAAATTGGATCTACTAATACATCACGTTTTGCTACATGTCCTTTTCTAGGCATTCGAATTTCCTCCTTTCACAATTGATTATTTCTTAGCTTCTTTTGGGCGTTTTGCTCCGTACAGGGAACGGCTCTGGTTACGGTTCGCAACTCCGGCACAGTCCAGTGTACCACGGATGATGTGGTAACGAACACCTGGAAGATCCTTAACACGTCCTCCACGGATCATTACAACACTATGCTCCTGCAGGTTGTGTCCAATACCAGGAATGTAGGCAGTAACCTCCATACCGTTGCTCAGACGAACACGGGCATATTTACGCAGCGCTGAGTTTGGTTTCTTCGGTGTCATTGTTCCGACACGAGTACAAACTCCACGTTTCTGAGGTGCACTTAAGTTTGTAGGACGTTTCTTGATTGAGTTATATCCTCTATTCAGAGCTGGTGACTTGGAAAGCTTCACGCTCTGTTCACGACCTTTACGAATTAATTGGTTAATTGTTGGCATAATATCCTCCTTTCACTAACACACATTTCCGGGTGTGTCATTTCGAAGTGTAAATGTAGTTCCCGCAGAACGGGAACCTCAAAAATCCACTTGCCTAATAATCATAAAGCAACTGAAATAGCTTGTCAACACCTTTTTTATTTTTCTTTGTAAAAGATTTGAGATTCTAGTATAATAGGGGACGAATAGACATAGAGGGAAAGTAGAGGTTTCAAGTATGGCTTATAAAATCGTGTTTTTTGATATGGATGGTACCTTGTATCAGACAGAAAACGACATTATTCAGGAGTCCAGTCTTCAGGCGATTCAAGCATTGAGGGATCAGGGCTATATCGTGTGTGCCGCAACAGGTCGACCGCTGAATCAGATGAATCTGATTCTGGAGCGTGTACAGTTTGATTATATGGTGATGATCAACGGCGGCTATGTTCTGGATCGTGAGCAGCGCCTGCTGTTTGAAAATCCGCTTGACAGGCAGACGACGCAGGATATCGTAGACTGGTGCGAGCAGCAGGAAAACGGACTGATGTTCCATTTCGGAGATACATCCTATATATATGATAAATTTTATCCGTTTTATTATTTCTGTCGAGACCACCATGTTCTGAATTATCTGTTCTATGATGAACAGCGCTCTTATCATAAACGGCACAATGCCTATAATGCAGTCCTGATGACAAAGGAGCAGCGCTCCCTGGAGGAATTTCTTGCAAAGCATCCGCTGCTGCGCAGCGATCTGATCGAGGTTGCACAGGATCATTTCTGCTTTGATGTATTCAATGCAAATAACGATAAGTTTGTGGGAATCAATCAGGTTCTGCAAAAAGAGGGGATTTCCTGGGAGGAATGCATTTGCTTTGGCGACAGCACCAATGATATCAAGATGCTGGAGATGGCAGGTATGGGGGTTGCCATGGGAAGTGCCACCGATTACGTAAAATCCTTTGCCAACATGGTGACAGCCTCTGTCTATGACCATGGAACAGCGCGTGCATTACAAAAAATTTTAAATCTGCAGCTCAAACTATAGCATATTTTTAACAGGCAGATATAACGCATGAAAAGGAGACACTCCAGCGTTGTGATTATGCTTTGTTGTCAAGGCTATTGAGAGTCAAAAAATGAAATTACATATATCAGAAGAAGACCGCTCATTGAACGGTCTTCCTTTTCTTATTCTCTGGTTTCTGTTAGTCCTGATCCTTCATTGTTCATTGGCCAGAATGGCAGAAGTCCGATCAATGCACCTGCCACTGCGGGTAGAATCCAGCCGATACTCAGCTCATAAAACGGTAGCTCTGCAAACCAGTCACTGATTATCCCCAAGGAAACACCTGCACTTTCCATACCATTTACGAAGGATACTGCAAAGGTGAACAGCATCGCCATGATATACACCATTCGCCGTGATCCGATCCGCTGTTTTAGAAAAGACAGAAGCATCAGCACCACGGTGAGCGGATATATCATAATCAAAATTGGGAGTGATACAGTGATTAACTGACTTAAGCCAATATTGGAAATCACAAAGCTGAACAAGCAGACAGCAGCAGCTATTCTTTTATAGGTCCAGCGTTTGGGCAGTATGGTTTGAAAATAATCCGCAAAGGATGTTGTCAGTCCAATTGAGGTTGTAAGACAGGCGAATAGAACAGCAATTCCCAGAATGATTCCACCGATACCGCCAAACAGATGATTTGTTACTGCATGCAGAAGTGCTCCGCCGTTTGTGAAGGGCGTATTCGTAATGGCCCCGACATAGGTGAGCATAAAATAAACACCTGCCAGAAAGCCTGCCGCTCCAAGACCGCAGAGTATTGTATAACGAGCAATGTATTTCTTATCTGTAACACCATAACTGCGAATTGCTGTTATAACAAGAATTGCAAATGCCAGCCCTGCCGGTCCATCCAATGCATTATAGCCCTCGATCATGCCCTTAAAAAACGGAATATCAGCATATGCAGGGGACGGCTCCATCATGGTTCCAAAAGAAAATGCACCATTGCTTGTTTCCTGTAAAAGAGAGGCGATAAAGATAGCCAGTATACTGATCAGCAGGACCGGCGTCAGATATTTGCCGACAACATCCACAATCCTGCTTGGGTTGCTGCTCAGATAGTAGGTAAGTCCGAAGAAGGCAGTTGTAAACAGCAATGACCATAGTATGGCATTGTTTTCCCCTATGTAGGGAAGCAATGCTATTTCAAAAGAAACACTTCCGGTTCTTGGCAGTGCAAACAGCGGACCGATTAACAGATAAACACCAACCGATAGAACCAAAGCGAACCTCCGACTGACCAGATTTCCCAGATCACTCATAGAAGTTCCTGCCAGTACAACAGCTGTTACTCCAAGAATTGCAATACCTGCATCAGTCAGAATAAAGCCTGCAAGGGCACTGATATAGCTCGTTCCAGCCAGCTGTCCCATAGCAGGAGGAAAAATCATGTTGCCGGCACCAAAAAAAATTGCAAAAAGCATCATAGATACCGATATAATTTGAATAAGTGTTAATTTCTTCATATAAAAGCTCCTTATATTCACGCCTATTCATCATAGCGGAAAACAAAGCGATACGCAATCACTTTTTCACTGTTTTAGACTGACTGCTGCAAATCATAATCTGCATCCGGCAGCTATTTTTCGACTTAGCCTGTATATAATTACAGAAAGAACAGTAATCAGCATTCACTGGCAATGTTACATCAAAGACACTGCTCCAAAAAAGAAAATGTAAGCTATTGCCAAGAGCACACAATCCACAGATTGAACAGAAGACGCAAAACAAAAAAAAGACCCATCGTAAGATGAGTCAGATTACCTGGCAGCGTGCTATCTTCACTGGAGCCAGTCCAGATATTGTCGCCGCTGATATGCTTAACTTCTGTGTTCGGGATGAGAACAGGTGTGTCCACATCGCTATCGCCACCA